>DATMMG010000119.1:0-8596 GCA_035569815.1 Candidatus Methylomirabilota bacterium | reverse complement strand
ATGCCGGCGAGCGGGCAGCCATGCACGCCGCTGGCGCTGATTTATTCGGATGCGGGGCTGACTCAGGCACTGGCGAATCCGACGGCGACGGACGGGCTGGGAAATTATTCGTTCTATGCGGCGCCGGGGAAGTATGAGATCGAGATCAGCGGGCCAGGAATCACGACGAAGCAACTGCCGAACGTGATTCTGCCGAGCGATCCGTCTTCGCCGACATTCAGCAGCTTGAATTCCACGGGCGGGATCAACGCGTTTTCGCTTTCGTTGACGGGGAATCTGACGGTAAACGGCAGCACGAGCGTGGTGGGAAACCTGGCGAGCGGAACGCTGACCCTCTCGAACCAGGGAACAGCGCCGGGAGCGGCGAGCAGCGGCACGGTCAATTTATACACGAAGAGCGCGGACAAGCGGCTCTATTACAAGGACGAGACGGGAACGGAAGTCGGGCCGATTTCCGCGGCGAGCGGCGCGCAGACCAACCAGCCGAACACTTTCACCGCACCGCAGAATATTGACGCGGATTTTCACACCAAGGGACCCAACCCGTGGCTGGACATTACCCGATTCGGCGGATACATCGGGCCGAACTACAGCACGAACGCGACGACCTGTTCGATCAGTTCGGGAACGACGACGGCAAGTTGCGCTTCGGCCTCTGACTTCCAAAATGGCCACGGAATTTTGATTCTCGGGGCGGGCCCCGCGCCGGCAATCGCAACACCACAGGCGCCGACGGTGACGCCACTCTTTCAGGTGGGAACGACGCAGCGAAATTACTGCGTGGCGGACCGCGATTGGGCGGGGGGCATCACGCCTTGCGGGGCGGTGGGATCCACTACAACCGCGCCGGCTTCGATGACGCTGCAATCTTATCCGATCAGCGGCACCTGGGCATTCAGCAACGGCGTTTTTACGGTAACGACGTCCGCGGCGCACAACATGCCGACGGCGGCTTCGGGCATTTCCACCGAACCTTACGCGCAGATCGAAATCCAGCAGGGGAGCACCAACAGCGCGCAGTGTGAAGGCGCGTTCAGCCTGACGGGGGTTCCGAGCGCCACGACGTTTCAGTTTACGCGGAACGAATTGACGGCCGCGGGCGGCCCGAGTCCCGCTTGCGTGGGCGGAACGATGCGGATCGCGCCGAAGATCATATTGAAGTGGGACTCGCACTACACCTATAACGTCCAATCGGCGACGTGCTCGGGCGGAAATGCAACCGTGACGGTTTCCCCCGGCGTTTATGGACCGACGAACACGGCGGCTTCCACGTGGGTGGTGCCATGGGGCGTGAAGGCTATTTTCTCCGGCGTGGCGGACACCCACTACAACGGAGCGTTTTCCATTGCAAACTACGCGCCGAGCGGGACCGCGCCGAATTCCGTGCAGTATGGGATTGGGAGTTGCTCCGGAGTCACGAATGTCGGGGCCGGCGGGACGATGACGCTGGTTCCGGGGAAGGCCGTCAAGAATCATCTCATCTACGAGTGCACGGGCGCGTCGTGCGCCCTGCCGGCGAACGCGGCGAGCTATTCCCTGGTGGGGGTTGCTCAGGGGAATGACGGGTTTTTCGAGGACCGGGGCTGGGGCATCAGCGCGACAAGCGTGGATACAGGAGACGCGCCGGCCAGCGCTCCGACCGCGGCAGCGAATGAGTACCTGGACACGACGATTGTTTCCGGTGGCGGCACGACATCCCTGACGCTTGCGGCGGCAGCGCGCAGCACCGTCGCCGGTGCGAAAGCATTTCACGACAATACGCCGAACCTTTTGCAGGCATGCGCGGCGCTGCCGGCAAACAGCACGGGAGCCAATGCAGGACGCATCGTGATTCCGGCGGCGACGAGCATCTATCAGTATTTTCCTGTAATCGGCAACTTTGACATGGTGGGTAATTTCGCGCAGAGTCCCAGGAATTGCCCTGGAGGGGTCACACTTCAATTTGGCTCAACGGTCTTCGGGATGGGCACGATCCTCCTCGGTGTAGCGGATAATATGGTCGCGGGCCAGGGTGCAACGAACTGCCAGGCCACGTTTTACCAGATAAGTTCCTCACTTGCGTGTTTCCAGGGCACGGCTTATCCGATGGTGTACTTTGAGCCGGAAAGCGCAAGCAGCAGCTACCTGGAAAACCTGGTTTTCACTCCAGCGCAGGCCTATCAGAGCGCCCTGTATTTCGACGAGCAGATGAACCATGACGGAGTGGTGTCGATGCGCTTCGAGAATGTGCACGCGGATGGTGCATTTCACACTTTTCCGGTGGTGAACAAAGGAAGCTTCGGGTTCTTCTGGAATTATGGCGGCTGGAGCGCGGTGGGCGGCAATTTCTCCGAGAGCCGCGACTACATCATGACGCACAACTGCGGCATGCCGGCATACCAACCGACGCCGGCGCCGATGCCATACATTTTCACCACCAATCAATCTTATTCGTTCGGAACGTTCGAGGTGGACAACTGCGGCCTGTCGAACGGCACCTTCGGAAACAACGTGGTGCTGAATCAGGTACTGACGGAAAACAACGCCGGGCCGGCGTTCAAGATCAACATGTTGCCCTATGGGTTATCGGGCATTTCGTTCAATCAGGGCTCCTATGCCGACCTGACGGGCGGCTTTGCAACTCCTTATTTTGATCTGACCAACGCGTCCAGTTCGGGAAGTGAATTTAATTACATGGAATGCGCCACGGGCTTTCAGCCGCTCTTGCAGACCGGCACGACGGCGAGTTCCTACGCGGGCATTTCAATCCGCGGAAACCTGGGAGGGTGTACCGGCGGGATCGGCGCGGTGAACTATCGGTTCGATAATATGTCGAACAATCTTGGCGTCGTAAACGGGTACAACACGCAGCTCAACGCCGGCTCGCAGGTGTTTTCGCCGATGCCCAGTCCTGCGAACTTTCAAAGCGTAACGGCGGTGAGCGGGACAGGGCTTGCGCCAGGGACGTACAGCTACTGCGCGATTGCCGTGGATCCGTTCGGAGGGGTGACGGCGATGAATCCGTCGTCCTGCACTTCGGTGACGACGAGTACGGGAAACCAGTCGGTGCAACTGGTGATGCCGGCGAGTTTTCCAGCCGGGTCCGCGGGGCTGCTGATCTACGATCGAATCACGGGCCAATATGTGAATTACAACAGCTGCTTGACGCCGCAGGTGTCGGTGCCGGGTTCGACGGCGACACTGACGTCGACCTTTGAGGGATGTCCGTACGCGAATCCAAATCAGACGTCCGCCGTGGCCAATTTCGTAAGCAGCTCCAACGGAATTGGCGGAAGCAAATTGTTGCTGAACGGAGAGTTTCTGAACGCGGCGCCGCGCTCGGACCAGAATATATTCCTGCCGGGCGCGTTGAGCACCGCCTGGACCGGATCGACCTGGACGTTGGATCGCGGTGTGACGGTGACGCGTGTGCAGGTGCAGGC
Organism: Candidatus Methylomirabilota bacterium; assembly: GCA_035569815.1. Taxonomy (GTDB): domain Bacteria; phylum Acidobacteriota; class Terriglobia; order Acidiferrales; family UBA7541; genus Acidiferrum. The sequence goes on along the minus strand of DATMMG010000119.1, from coordinate 5,174 downwards.
GAAGACGGCGCCCGCGGGATGCACGACGAACGCGGTGGTGCGCCTGACGGATGGCACGACGCCTGTGAACGTGACGATCGCGGCGGCGGCAAACGATTCGGGCGCGATCACGCAGAATTACGCCAGCGGGGCGACGCTGACGTTCAGCGTGCAGACGGCGGCAGCGGGCTGTACGACGACGCCTGCGGACGCGAATGTGACGATACAGTACCGCATGCAGTAAGCGGTCCATTTTCAAACAGATCTCCAGAAAACAATTAAGAGGCAAAACATGAATAAGCAGAGCGACGTGGTGTCTTTGGTGAATATCTCTACACAGAAATGGCCGCCGCGGCACAGGACGTATTTCGGGTCGTTGTTGATCCAGTCGCCGGAAGCGGGGGCGGCGTATGCTGTGACGCCCGTGCGAGCTTGCACAAGCGTGATGGACCTGGGTGATAAACGGACGATGGAGATTCGTCTGAGCGCGCAGGAAATCGCCGAAGACCTGGTGAGGGAAATCAATGGGGATTCGGGCGAGGGGAGTTATCACGGAGTGTTTGTGGCTGCCGGCCAGGAGCCGACGAACGAGGAGTTGGTGGAAGCGCGGAAGAAACTGGAAGCGTTTCACTTGCGGTTGGTGGAGACGGCGGACCTGGAGTGGGAGAGGTCGCACAACATGATGTTCATCACGGACCTGGAGCGGCGGGCGGCGCGGGAGTTGCGGCTGGAGAAGCCTTGGTTGTATGACCCGAAGCCCATGGCGGATTGCCCGGCATGCGGAGAAAAGATCAAGCCGGAAGTGGCCGTTTGCCGGACGTGCGGGGCGATATTGGATCGGGAGAAGGCGGCGAAGTTTGGGTTGGCGGAGAGGGAAGAGAAGAGCGGAGAAGTGGCGAGGGCGACGGAGAAGAAGGCAACCAAAGAGAAATAAAAAAGGGTGGCGAAGATCGCCGCCCTTCGGAAATTCAACGTGCACTGGGCACGCCCGAGAAGCAAGAGAAGACTAGCAAAAAGCTGAGCACAGTTCCCCACATTTGTGATCGCGGTTTCGTGAAGGTTGAGATCCTTCGCACATCTCCGGTCAAAAGCACCGGAGTCCACACACCGGACCTTGTCGGATGCGCTCAGGATGATAGCTGTTAGCGTGGGCGAACAAAATTGAGTCGGCTGATTGGGTTGAGCGCGAAAAAGCGAGAGCTTTGCTCCCGCACTCAAAATTGGGCCACTTGAAAGTGGCCGCCACGTGAAGGGCGGCCCGCCTCGGAAGGCGGGCCCTACAGGGGACGGTGAGTCGAAAATTATGGTGACGATTGGGTCATTGGATGCGCCGATTGAGATTTTTGGCGGGTTGGTAAGCGATATGGCGCCGGCGGATCTGCCGCACGGGGTGTCGCCGGATTGCCAGGACGTGCTGTTTAGCAGCGGCGGAGTGGCGACGCGGCCCGGGCTGCAGGCTTTGTTCGGGCCACTGGCAGGAAATCCGACGGTGAATTACGTGAAGAGCTACATCACACCGAACGGGACGCTGCGGACGATGGCGCAGGACGCGAACGGCAATCTGTACAAGGAAACCGCGCCGGGAACGCTGACGCAGATCGCAAGCGGGCTGACGCCGAACTCCTTCGCGAATTCGACGACACTTTTCGGCAGGGAGTATCTGGCGACAAGCGACGGGATGACTGGGAACGATTTGCCGCGGCAGTATGACGACACGAACCTGGACCGGGTGAGCCAGGGCGGGCCGGGGGCGGGACCCGCGGTGGTGGATGAAAACGCGATCGTGGGAATTGCGGCGAGTCCGAGCGGTGCAACGCAACCTGTGGCAGTGGCGATTGTGGCGAGCCCGGGCGGTGCGAGCGAAAACGGTTTCCTGGTGACCATCACGACGAGCGCGGCGCACGGATTGAGCGCGGGGCAGACCGTGACGGTTGCAGGTGTGGGAGTGAGCGGATACAACGGGACGTTCCCCGTTGTGAGCGTGCTGAGCACGACGCAATTTACATACGTTGCCGGCGCCACGGGACTCGCGAATTCCGGTGGAGGCACCGCGGCTTCGGCGACGGTGACGATTCAGACGTCCGCGGTGCACGGGCTGAGCGCGGGACAGTTGGTGACGATCAGCGGCGTCGGTGTCGGAGGCTACAACGGAACGTTTGGCGTGGCCAGCGTGATTGACACGACGCATTTTACTTATTACGCGACGAGTGGCGGACTGGCGGCGTCGGGCGCGGGTACAGCGGCCGCGGCGGGAAGCGTGGACCAGGGCGTACATGAGTGCTGCGTGATTTTTCAGACGCGGCAGGGATATCTGACGGCGCCGGGCCCGGCGACGAGCTGGACGGCGAGCGGCGGAAAGCGCGCCGTGGTGACGAACATTCCGACGGGCCCTTCCAATGTGGTGGCGCGGATTCTGTGTTTCACAGGAGCGGGAGGAGCGAGCTTTTTTTATGTGGGCGGAGGCGGGACGCTCTTCAGCGGGAACATGGTCGTCGGGGACAACACGACGACATCGGCGGTGGTGGATTTTTCGGATGCGATTCTGCTGGCCGGAACGAATGTGGACGATTTGTTTCGCCTGATCGAACTGGGCGACTGCGCCGGAGTGATCGATTACGCGGAGCGGCTCTTCTGGTGGGGCGAGCGGAACAAGATGAACAACTGGATGAACCTGGGATTCGACGGCGGGTTCACGGGGCCATCGCTGCCGCACTATCCTCTCGGTTGGAATCCAGACCCGACGTTTGCGCCAGGCGGAACGGACGAAGAAAGCCTTGTGGTGTGGGGCGCGGCGTATTCGATCGTGGGGAATGGAGCCACGGCGACGCGCGGGTTGATTACGCAAAGCGCTGTGGCGGATGCGTTGGGCGCGCAGCGGATTCAGGCGGGGTCGGATTACACGGTGCGGGCGCGGTGCGCACGCAATTCGACGCTGGCGCAAGGAACGCTGCATGTGCACCTCTTCAGCGCGAGCGGCGGGATCAACACGAATGGCCTGCAACTTACGGCCGCGCAGCTGACGACCAGCTATGTGGAATACAGTGCGGAGCTGACGGCGCCGCTTACGACGATACCGAGCGACCTGGTGCTCCGGATTTACGCGGACGGGACGCCGAACTCGGACGGGCAGTTTTATGTGGACGAGATCGAGATTTATCCGACGGCACAGCCGGTGAACTCTTCGCTGGTGCGGGCGAGCCGCGTGGAAGATCCGGAGAGCTACGACGGGATCGACGGGATGCTCAGCATTGCGGAAAACAACGGGCAGGCGATTCGCGCGGCGTTCAAGTTGCGCGAGCGGCTTTATTTTGTGAAGGAGCACTCGCTGCACGTGACGCAGGACGATGGAACGAATGAGCCGTCGCTGTGGTCGATCTCCGAGGTTTCGCGCCGCGTTGGAACGCCATCCGTGCGCGGGGTGGGATTTGGCGAAGACTGGGTGGTGATCGCGCATCGGACGGGTCTGTATCTTTTTTCCGGCGGCGAGCCGGTGAAGATTTCGCAGGAAATCCAGCCAACGTGGAACCAGATCAACTGGCAGTACGCGCAGACGCTGTGGGTGACGGTGGATACGAAGGAGCGGCGGATCTACGTGGGCGCGCCTTTCGGAAACGCGACAACGCCAAACCGCGTGCTGATGCTCGACTATCACGACCTGGATTCCGCGTCGGACATCGCAGCGCGGCCGCCGGTGAATATCACCTACACCGGAAGAAAAACCGCCACGGACAATTCGCGCAAGTGGTCGCCGTGGTCCATTGCGGCCAATTGTTGCGCATTAATCGAGCGCACGGATGGCACGGCGGTGGCGGCGTTTGGCGGGGGACTGCCCGGAGTCGGCGGCGGTGGAGCGACGGGGAAGATCTATCAGCTGAGCGACACGCAGTTTTCCGATGATGGCGCGGCGATTCCGAGCTACTACACGACGCACTTTTTCCCGGAGCGGGCGGTGGAAAGTTCGTTGGGGCTGGGCGCGCACAGGAAATTGTTCAGCTATCTGACGATGTATGTGGAGGGCGCGGGGAATTTAGTGCTGACGAGTTTTGTGGACTCGGAGAGCGCGGCGACGGCGCAGCAACCGTTGGGAATGAGTTCGCCGGGGCTGAAGGACTTGGAATTGCCGATCAATGTGTTGGGAGAGAGAGTGGCGTTTCAGGTGGGGACGAACCAGGCGGGGGCGTGGTTTAAGGTGCAGAGGTTTGCGCCGTCGGTGCGGGTGGATCCGTGGGCGCCGGTTCGCGGAATGAATTAAGCGGCTGGTGGGTAAGAGAAGTCGTTCGTGCTTCGTGGCCGGTCTAAAGACCGGCCACTACATTTTGGGGAGGAAACGATATGCCGAGTTATGGGAATTTGGTGCCGCCGGTGTCGGTGGGATTTGGGGACAGCGCGGCGGTGATTGCTTCGACGGATACGATTTTCCCGGCGCCGTTCAAGAGCGCGCAGGTAGCGCTGGCGCCGTCGTTCAGCAGCGGTAAGGTGCGGGCGGCGGTGGAGATCGTGTGGAGCGCAGCGCCGGGCGTGATCTCGGTGCAGTTGCAGACGGCGGATACGGACATTGATGCGGCGTACATCCAGGAAGGATCGGCGATCACGAACGTGAATTCCGGGAACGTGACGCGGGCGGAATTTCCGGATGTGGTGGCGAAGTTCGCGAGGATTTTGATTGCGACGCTGCCTAACAACGTGACGGCTACAGCGAAGATCAGCGCATAAGAAAAAAACTTAACACAGAGGTCGCAGAGAAAGCGCACAGAGTTCACAGAGGGGAAGAATGCTGACGGTTGCTCAATTGGCGCCGGTGAAGGACCGGGATCCGTACTTGTACGAGACGCTGGTGAAGATTGTTTCGGCGGTGAATGCGACAAGCGCGAATGCGGGTGTTGATCCGGCGAATCCTTCACCGGCGCCGCCGGTGATTGCCGCGCTTGCGGTGCAGGCGGCGAACGGCTGGTTTGACCTGGCGATTACGGATCCCGCGGTGACGCGGCCGGGCCTTTTTTATTTTGTGGAGTCGGATGTGACGCCGGCGTTTTCGTCGCCGCGGGTGTATTTCCTGGGAGCTTCGCGGAATTTATACGTGCAACTGGGAAACCAGACGCTGTACTGGCGGGCGTATTCGCAGTACGTGGGCTCGCTGGCATCAGCGCCAGTGACGTTTGGATCGCCGGCCACGGCGGTTGTTGGTGGGGGAACTG
>DATMMG010000118.1:0-8549 GCA_035569815.1 Candidatus Methylomirabilota bacterium | reverse complement strand
GCGCTATGGCCGCGAAGCCGTGCAGCGCATGTACGCCGCCTCGCTCGAATCCATCGACTTGGTCGAGCGGATCGTCAAGGAAGAGGGAATCGACTGCGATTTCTCGCGCTGCGGCCACTTGGAAGTTGCCTGCAAGCAAGCCCATTTCGACGATTACGCCGCGGCCGCCGCCCGCATCAAGGGCGAATTCAATCACGAGCTGCGCATCGTCCCGAGGAACGCGCTGCAAAACGAAATCGGCTCGCAAATCTATTTTGGCGGCATGGTGGATGAAACTAGCGCCGGTGTAAATCCCGCGCGCTACGTACATGGCCTGGCAAAGTCGGCCCAACGCCACGGCGCATGCCTTTTCGATCACACGCGCGTCACGAGTGTTTCTTCGCAGCCGAATGGCGCCGGCGGCAGCTTCCGCGTGGAAACCACCCGCGGTTCGCTCACCGCAAAAGAAGTCCTTCTCGCCAGCGGCGCTTACACCACCGAAGCCACGCCTTCCCTGCGCAAGAAAGTGATTCCCATCGGCTCCTACATCATCGCCACCGAAATTCTTCCCGACGCCCTCGCCGCCGAAGTCAGCCCGCGCAATCGCATGATCTACGACTCCAAGCATTTTCTCTATTACTACCGCCTGACGCCCGACAATCGCATGCTCTTCGGCGGACGCGCGGCTTTCTTCCCCGAATCCGAGAGCACGGTTCGCGAAAGCGCCGAACTCCTCCGCCAAGGCATGATCGAAGTCTATCCGCAACTCCGCGACGTGAAAGTCGAATACGTCTGGGGCGGCACGCTCGATTTCGCGATGGATGTGATGCCGCACTCCGGAAAAATCGACGGCATGTATTTCGCCCTGGGCTTCGCTGGCCACGGCGTAGCCGCCGTTACATGGATGGGCGCAAAACTCGCGGGCGTAATCTGCGGCGATCCCGACGACAATCCCTTCTCCCTCATCCCGTTTCCCGGCGCGCCCCTCGGCCTCCGCAGCGGCAACACCTGGGCCCTCCCCCTAGCCGGCGCCTACTACAAAGTCCTCGACTGGCTCACCTGATCTGCCCAAAAGCCCAGCGCCGGAGGCACGAAAGACGTTAGCCCAGGGCGTCAGCCCTGGGAACTATTCCCCTCGCGATGCGAGCCCCGGAGGGGCGACACGGCTCAATCAGTCTCACGAGCCCTTTTGTCCTTCCACCAACTTCTTAATCCTCGGAAACACAAAATACGCCACCACGCCCAGCGCCACCGGCACCGGCCCCCATTTCAACGCAAACTTGTCGCTGAACACCAACGCCACAATCGTCATCAAAATCGGCGCGATCACCACATAAGCCAGCCCTGCATTCCCCCATGGAATCCGAAACGGCCGAGGCGTCTCGGGCTTCGTCTTGCGCAGTTTCCATGCGGCCATCACCGTCAACACCGTTACCAGGCTGCGCAGCCACACATACACTGTCAGCAACTGCGCCAGCGTATGAAACGCCAGCAGCGCGTAAATCCCCGACGAAATCAAGATCGCGATCCACGGCGTACCGTATTTCGGATGCTTCGCCGCAAATATAGGCGGCAGGTAACCATCCTCCGCCATCGAAGACGGCATCCGCGTGCTCGTCAGCACCGTGGCATTCAGCAGAGAAACGCTCCCCAGCGTTGCGGCCACTGTCAACGAAATTCCAAGCAGGCTTCCGCCGATGAGCAGCCCAGCCGTCGGCAGATAAGCGGGGTCCCATTTATCCCAGTTGCCCAGCGCCGCCAGTGAAAACAGCGCCGGCAGAAAATACGTGGCGATAGAAAGCGGCACCACAATTGCCAGCGCAATCGGAAAATTCCGCTGCGGATTCTCAATCTCCTCCGCCACGCTCGAACACTGCTCGTATCCCGAATACAGCCACAACCCCAGTGCCAGCCCCACGCCGAACACCTGGAACGGCGGCACATGCGGCGGCACAAACGGATGAAACGGATGGAAATGCCATTTCGTGGCCGCGATCACGCACAACGCAAGCACCGGCACAAGCACCGAAAGCTCCAGCACCGTGGACACGATCCCCACCATCTGGATGCCGCGAATATTCACATACGCCAGCAGCGCAATCAGCGCCACCGAAACCAGGTAATGCTTCCAGCCCACCAGCGACGGAAAAAATCCCCCCAGGTAATCGCTGAACAGCACCGCGTAGCTTCCTCCCAGCAGCCATGAAGCGCTCCAGTTCCACCATCCCGCCAGAAATCCCCAAAAATTGCCGTAGCCAGCGCGCACCCAGCGATAAAATCCGCCTTCGACGGGAATCGCCGTCGTCAATTCCGCCGCCACCAGAGAAACCGGCACGCACCAGAACAGTGGAATCACCAGTAGATACACCAGCGTCAAGCCAGGCCCGCTCGTCGTGACCATCCCTTCCATGCCGAATGGCCCGCCCGTCGTGTAGGCGAACATCACGAACACGAAATAGAGCAGTCCCGCTTTTTTTACCGTTGTCTTGGCTATGCTCAAGGGTTGCCGGAAGTAACCTCACGCAGTTCGGTCTAGTAGACCTCTACTAGGCTACGAAGTGTACTGCACTTCCCGAACGAATGCTGGACTTGCAATGCGTAGTGCGCGACACTCGGCGCGCCAGATTTTCGGAACTCACGAATGATTCTTCTCATCATGGGAGTCACTGGCTCCGGCAAAAGCACGGTCGGTAAACTCGTTGCCGACCGGCTGGGCTGGGTGTTTCTGGAAGCCGATGAATTTCATTCGCCCGAAAACATCGCCAAAATGAAAAGCGGTGTTCCCTTGACGGACACCGACCGCTTGCCGTGGCTCGATGCCATCCATGCCAGGCTCCTGGCGTTGCACGCGGAGGGAAAGGACATTGTCCTCGGCTGTTCCGCGCTAAAGGAAAGCTATCGGCTGCGGCTCGCGAAAAATCTGCCCATCGAAATCGTCTACCTGAAGGGCTCGCCGGCTTTCATCGGCATGCGCTTGCGCGAACGCCGCGGCCATTTCGCGGGAACTCCCATTCTCGCTGGACAGTTCGCCGACCTTGAGGAGCCGCGCGACGCATTCACTCTTCCCGTAGAATTGCCGCCCGAAGATATGCTGCGGAAAATTCTCCAGCATTTCTCTCTCGCGCCAAAGACCTCCATCGATGCGCCCGCGCTCTTGAACAAACTTCGCTGGCGCCTGCTTCCGTTTCTCTTTCTCTTGTACGTGGTCGCCTATCTTGATCGCATCAACGTAGGTTTTGCCGCGCTTCAGATGAAGACGCAACTCGGCTTCAGCGACGCTGTCTACGGCCTCGGGGCCGGAATTTTCTTTCTCGGCTATTTTCTGTTTCAGGTTCCGGCAAACCTGGCGATGGAGCACATCGGCGCCCGCCGCTGGATCTCCGCGCTGATGATCGGCTGGGGCATAATCTCCGGCTGCATGTTTGCCGTTCACTCCGTCGCTTCTTTTTACTCGCTGCGATTTCTTCTCGGTGCCGCCGAAGCCGGATTCTTTCCGGGAGTGATTTTTTACCTCCGCTCGTGGTTCCCTGCCAGTTCCCGGGCAGCGGTTGTCGCGCTGTTCATGACCGCGGGTCCCGTCTCCGGCGTGATTGGCGGCCCCATTTCCGGCATGCTGCTGGGTTGGACTCACCGCGGAGGCCTCGCCGGCTGGCAGTGGATGTTTCTTTTCGAAGCTGTCCCCGCGGTTCTGCTCGGTTTCGCAGCCTGGTTTTTTCTTGCGGACTCCCCCGGCCGCGCAGCCTGGCTATCCCCGGCGGAAAGATCCTGGCTGCTGATCACTCTCGACGCCGAAGCAAGCCCCGCACCGGTAACTTCAACAGAACATCCGGGTCTTTGGTTCGTGAATCCTCGCCTCTGGGGATTTGCCCTCGTCTATTTCGGCTTGAACACTTGCACCTACGGAATCAGCCTCTGGCTGCCATCCGCCCTGTACTCGCTTACCGGTCTTTCCAATTTTCTCCTCGGACTCCTTACCAGCGTCCCCAATCTCACGGCAGCGATCCTCATGGTCCTGATCGGCGCACACTCGGATCGCACCGGAGAGCGCCGCCGGCACATCGCTCTTTCCGCGTTTGCGGGAGGCGTCGCCCTCGTCGTCAGCGGCTCTTCGCCGGGCATCGCGATCAGCGTTTTTTGCTTTGCCATCGCTCTTTCCGCGTCTTCCTCAATGGCCGGACCTTTCTGGGCCATGGCCTCCGGCTCCATCACGGCCGCCGCCGCGGCGCGCTCCATCGCCCTGATCAACGCCGTCGGCAATCTCGGCAGCGGCTTCGGCCCCTACTGGATCGGCTATCTTCGCGACACCACTGGCTCGTTTCGTGCCGGCCTGTTGAGTGTCGCCGCCTTGCTTACTTTGGCCGGCCTCATCGTCCTGGTCCTCGATCGCGGACCGCGGCGCTCAATGTAAAATCGGTGAGCTTCTGCTCAGCGTATGGAGCACAAATTGGCTCCTTGCGGATTCTCATCAATCACGAAATAATCCCTCGTTTGCATTTCAGTGCCACCTCAGGAGCTTTTCTTGACCAGATTAACTCGCTTCACCTTTTTCGCCGCTTGCGCCATCGCTATTGTCACTCCCGCCCTTTACTCCCGCGTCGCGGCGGATGAATCCCCCCTCTACGGCTATTCCGCCGAAGCTTCCCGAGTCGAGCGCCAGTGGGAAGAAAAGCTTCGCGCCATTCCCAGCCCTGATAATATGCGCGAGTATATGCGGCGCCTCTCCGCGCGCCCTCACAACGTCGGCTCGCCATACGACAAGGACAACGCCGACTGGCTCGCCGCGAAATTCAAGGAATTCGGTTTCGACGTGCAGATCGAGTCCTACGACGTCCTTTTCCCCACACCCAAGGAACGCCAACTCGAACTTCTCGACTGCAAAGGCGCTTCCACCACCGGATGCTCTGTGAAATTCACCGCAAAGCTCGAAGAGCCGACTCTCGCTATCGATCCCACCTCCGGCCAAAAATCCGAGCAGTTGCCCACTTACAACGCGTTTTCAAAAGACGGCGATGTCATTGCGCCGCTCGTCTACGTCAATTACGGCATCCCGGAAGATTACGAGCGCCTCGAACGCCTTGGCGTTTCCGTCAAAGGCGCCATCGCCATCGCGCGTTACGGCCACTCCTGGCGCGGCATCAAGCCCAAGGTTGCTGCCGAGCACGGCGCCGTCGGCTGCATCATCTATTCCGATCCCGAGGGCGACGGCTACAACCCCGGCGAAACGTTTCCCAAGGGCGGCTTCCGCCCCAGCGAAGGCGTGCAGCGCGGCAGCGTGGCCGATGACCCCATCTACCCCGGCGACCCGCTCACTCCCGGCGTAGCCGCGAAAAAAGATGCCAAGCGCCTGAAGCTCGAAGATTCTCCGGTCATCACCAAAATTCCCGTGCTGCCCATTTCCTATGGCGACGCGCAGCCTCTGCTCGCCGCGCTCACAGGCCCGGTCGTGCCCAGCGAGTGGCGCGGAAATCTTCCGCTCACCTATCACGTTGGCCCCAGCACGCTCAAAGTCCACTTGAAGATGAAATCGAATTGGGATCTGAAGCCCATCTATGACGTCATCGCCAGAATTCCCGGCAGCTCGATTCCTGACCAGTGGGTGATTCGTGGCAACCACCACGACGCATGGGTCAACGGCGCCGAAGACCCCATCTCCGGCCTGGTTGCCGAACTCGAAGAGGCTCGCGCCTTCGGCGAACTTCTGAAAACCGGCTGGAAGCCGAAGCGCACCATCATTTACTGCGCATGGGATGGCGAAGAACCCGGCCTGATCGGCTCCACCGAATGGGTAGAAGACCATGGCGACGAATTGATGAAACACGCGGTCGTCTACATCAATTCCGACACCAACGGCCGGGGCTATTTCGGCGCCGAAGGTTCGCATACGCTCGAAAAATTCATCAACGATGTGGTTCGCGACGTCCAGGATCCCGAAACCAAGCTTTCCGTCTGGAAGCGCGCCCAACTTGAGTCCATTTCCTCCGCCACCGGCGCGGATGACCGCGCCGAAGCCCGCAATCGCGCCGACCTGCGCATCGGTGCGCTCGGCTCCGGGTCCGATTATGGCGCCTTCGTGCAGCACGACGGCATTGCCTCCCTCAATCTCGGTTACGGCGGCGAAGACGGCGGCGGCATCTATCATTCCATCTACGACGATTTCTACTGGTTCACCCACTTCAGCGACACCGATTTTGTCTACGGCCGCGCTCTCGCGCAGACCTCCGGCACCGCCGTCATCCGCCTCGCCGACGCCGACGTCCTGCCGTTCGAATTCACCGATTTTGCCGACACCATGCAGACCTACGTGAAGGAACTCAAAACCCTCCTGCAGCAGAAACAGGACGAGATTCGCGAGCGCAACAAGCAGATCGAAGAGGGCGTCTTCCAGGCCATCAACGATCCCAGACATCCCACGTTCGCGCCCAAGCACGAAGAGGTCGCTCCCTTCATCAATTTCGCCCCGCTCGATAACGCCATCACCGACCTTGCAAAGGCCGCCGAGGCGTACAAGAAAGTTTATGCGGAGGCTGACACGCGTGGCGACCTCGCAAAGGCATCCGCATCGGCGCAAGAGCTGAACCATCTGCTCATGGAAAGCGAGCGCCGGCTGACCAATCCCGATGGACTGCCCGGACGTCCCTGGTTCAAGCATGAAATTTACGCTCCCGGTCAATACACAGGCTACGAAGCGAAAACAATTCCCGGCGTGCGCGAAGCGCTCGAACTCAAGCGCTGGAAGGAAGCCGAAGAGCAAGTCGGCGTAGCGGCGAAGACCCTTCAGCAGGAGGTCGCGCTCATCAACGAAGCCGCCGCAAAATTGTCCGCGCTCCACTAAAGCGCCTTTTTTTGAGTGCGGGAGCGAAGCTCCCGCTTTTACGCTGTAAACGCTGCCTCCCAAATTAATTCTGGAGGCTGACCTCAGACCTCAAAAGCGGGCTGACCTGGTCGGCCCGCACTCCAAAAAAGTCCGTCTTAAAAATCCGCTATAATTTCCTTGTGTTCCATTCTCAAGGAGACTTCTCATCCCTTCCTATAACCTCGCCATCGTCGGTTTCGGGCACGTGGGCCGCGCCCTGCTGCGCCTTCTCATTTCCAAGGAAACCGAACTGCGCCGTAAATATGACGTTCGCTGGCGCCTCACCGGCGTCGCCACGCGCCGTTTCGGCTGGATCGCCGAGCCCGAAGGACTGAACCCGATTGCCGCGCTGAGCAGCCATTTTCCCCAGCAGGCCAACCCGCCGCGCAATGTCCGCGAATGGCTCGAACGCTCCAAAGCCGACGTGCTCTTCGAGGCTAGCTCGCTCGACACGAATTCTGGGCAGCCCGCCATCGATCACCTCGTGGCCGCGCTTGAAGCGGGAGCTCACGCGATCAGCGCCAACAAGGGACCCCTCGTCTACGATTTCCAGCGTATCGCCGCGCTTGCCAAGGCAAAGGGTAAGCAATTTTTATTCGAGTCCACGGTCATGGATGGCGCGCCCATTTTTTCGCTCTTTCCCCTCGGGCTGCCTGCGACGGAATTGCGCGGATTCGCCGGCGTCCTGAACTCCACCACCAACGTCGTGCTCACTGAAATGGAAAAGGGACGCTCGCTCGACGAAGCCGTTAAGCGCGCTCAGGCCATGGGCATCGCCGAAACCGATCCGTCACATGACCTGGATGGCTGGGATGCCACGGTAAAGGTCACCGCGATCGTCAACGTGCTGATGGGTGTGCCCCTGCGCATCGATCAGGTGCAGCGCACCGGGATCCGCGAACTCAGCGAGGAAAAAATCCGTTCCGTGCGCTCCGCCGGAATGCGTTACAAGCTGATCTGCCGCGCCGAACGCCGCGGCGACGGTGTCGAGTGCCGTGTCGGCCCCGAGCTTCTGCTAATGACGGATCCCATGGCTGGCCTCGAAGGCACCAGCTCCGCCATCCGCTTCGATCTCGACGTGATGAGCATCTCTCTCGTCGAGCACAATCCCGGCATTGAAGCCACCGGCTACGGCCTCCTCGCCGATTTTCTCCGCGCCGCCCAATCCTAGTTCTTAGACACTGCTATTTGAAAAGTCTGTCATCCTGAGGGGCGCGCTGTCTGCGCCCCGAAGGACCTCAACGTAAAGTCCTTGCAATATCCATCCCTAGAGTCTCGTTCACCCCGCCCGCGTTCCATCCGGCACCAACTATTCCGGCGTCGCCAATACCGGCGTCACGCCATCCGCATAGCCAATATCAAAAAGCATTCCCTCCGAAATTTCCCCCGCCATCTTTCGCGGCTCCAGGTTCACAACAAACAGCGCCTGCCTGCCCTCAATCTCCCGCGGATTCTCCCGCTCTTTCTTCACCCCCGCCAGAATCGTGCGCGTATGGTCGCCAAAGCCGACCGTCAGCTTCATCAGCTTTTCCGAGCGCGGCACCTCTTCCACTTTTTGAATCGTGCCGACGCGAATGTCCAGCGCTTCGAGCGCCGCAAACGCCGCAATTGGTTTTACCGGTGCCGGTTTGAATTCGCTCATGGCTCACCTGCGAAAATTCGCCGCGTACGGCGGCGTCGGAATCGAAGCGTCGCAGCGTTCATCGCGAATCGCCGC
>DATMMG010000117.1:0-4890 GCA_035569815.1 Candidatus Methylomirabilota bacterium | reverse complement strand
GGGCGCTTTTCGTCGCCGGTTTTGAAATTGATGCGGCCATCGTCGAATTCGATTTTTTGCAGGTGATTGCCGGAGGAGACGGGGATTTGCGGGCCATAGGAAATTGTGGCGGGCGATGCTTTGGATTGCGCGGGCGGCAGCCAGCCTTCGAGATTCCAGCGGCCCTGCTCGTTGCGCACGAGGATGAGGCTGGGGCGCGAGAGCGAGATGGTGCCGAAGTCGAAATGCCCGCGCAGCAGGCCGAGCCACCGGACACTGGCGGTCAGGCGGTCGGCGCGCAGGAAATATTCGTGGCCAAAGGCGGGATTTTCGCCGATGCTCACGCCTTCCACATCCACGCGGGGGAAGGGGAGAATATCCATGGAAAAGCCGCGGGCTTCGACAGGGCGCCCGAAGGACCTCTCCAGGTGGGTGAGAAGGTAGGCGCGCATGCGGCCTGTCTGGAAGAGGAAGGGCAGGCCCAATTGAGCGAGGACCAGCAGAATGACCAGCGCGCCAACCCATTTGCCGTAAGTGCGGAAGCGAGGCATGCCGTTGAAGTTTCTCAAAAGTGGCGTCGAAAAAACAGGGTCACCCCTGCATAACCCGCGAGCGTGCTTGCCGGCTGAAAGCCGGGGCTACCTTTTCCGCTAAGGGCTTAATGGACGGTGTGAAGCATCCGGTTCCAACGCGTGCGCGCGGGCAGGTGGGTGATGGTATCGAAAATGGCGAGGACGCGCTGGCTGAACGAGGATTCGGAGTAATCGTTGCTGGTGGCATCCACGGACCAGTAGATGAGAAATGGGCGGCCCATGATGGCTTCGCGGTCCACGAAGCCCCAGTAACGGCTGTCGGAGCTGTGGTCTCGGTTATCGCCCATGGCGAAATATTTTCCGGGGGGAACCACCAGTTCATCCCCCTGAATGTATTTTCGTATTTCGCGGGCCCACTCAACCTGGACGGGCGGGATAAAAAGCTGATTGCTGGGAGGCGGAAAGGTGTAATTTAGGGGATCGTAGCCCGATGCGGGATCGTGAACCACGTATGGTTCATCGAGGGCCTTGCCGTTTACGTACACCTGCTGATCGACAATCTTGAGATGATCCCCGGGGAGACCGATGACGCGCTTCACGAAGTGCGGATGGTCCTGATAGGGATATTTGAAGACTATGATGTCGCCGCGTTCGAGGTCCCGATAGGGGAGAAATTTTTCGTACCAATGGCCGCGGCCGCCGAAAATGAATTTGTTGACGAGCAGGTGATCGCCAACGAGAAGGGTCTTCTCCATCGAAGGCGAAGGAATTTTGAAAGCCTGCACGACGAAGCTTGTGCCGAAGAGGGCGAGGATTACGGTCACCAGTAGCGATTCGAGATACTCGGAAAGCGTGGTGTAGCTTTCGTGGACGGATTCTACCCTGGGCGGAGCGGCAACAGGCTCGGGCGCCGCGGCCACGGGTTCTTGTACGAGCGACTCATCCGGCATTCGGTCCGACCTCTTCGCCTTCTTTTGCTTCGGCGCTCAGCAGCTTATCGAGCGCGCTGCGGGCGGCTTTCTGCTCCGCTTCTTTCTTAGTGGTGCCTTCGGCGCTGGACATGAATTCGCCTTTCACCCACACTTCCACGCGAAATGTTTTCTGGTGATCCGGGCCGGTTTCCCCGGCGAGGCGGTATTCGGCGGGCTGTTCGCCCTTGGCTTGCAGAAATTCCTGCAGGGCACTTTTGCGATCCGATTCCGAAATGCGAACACCATCTTCGAGGGCTTGCTCGAACACGGTGCGTTTCAGCAAGTCGCGAGCCGGCTTGAGCCCGCCATCGAGATACATCGCGGCCACAACGGCTTCGAACGCGTCAGCGAGGAGCGCTGGCTTTTCGCGGCCGCCGGTTTTCTCTTCGCCGCGCCCGAGGCGCAGGTGTTCGCCAAGGCGCAACCCGCGTGCCGCGATTTCCAGGGAGTGGGCGTTCACAATTCGCGCGCGGCTCTTGGAGAGCTGCCCCTCGGTCCATTCCGGAAAATTCAAGAGCAGGTATTCGCTGGTCAGGAGCTCCAGCACCGCGTCGCCCAAAAATTCCAGCCGCTCGTTATCCTGAACAACGGAACCCGTGAAGGATATGTCCTCACCGCGAGCCGCGCGAAGCTCCGGGACGGCCGAACTGTGCGTCAGGGCGCGGTCCAGCAGAAGCGCGTCGTGAAAGGCGTACCCGAGCCGTGCCATCAACCGGTCATCTTCACCGCGGGCCATGAATTCCATTCGTTCCCCGTGCCGCGGCACGGAGCAGTTATTTCGGCGCGCTCAATTGCGTGGTGCCTAATTTCTTCGCTTCGTCGGCGCCGGTCTTGCAGGTGGTCTGCAATCCGCCGGGGATGGCGGCGCACTTCGTGAAGGCGGCGGCAGCTTCGTCAAAATGCGAGGTCTTCTCATTCGAGAGGCCCAACAGGTAGAGATTTACCGGATCCGGCGTGGGGTCCAGTTTGATGGCCTGCTCGAAATTCGGGATAGCCTCGGCAAACCGGGAGCGGCGAAACGCGACGATTCCCAGGCCGCTATAGGCAAGGGCCGAGGTCTGGTCCTTCGCCTTCAGGAACTCCGCATCGCTCATCTCCTCGGGCTTCGAAAGAGTCGGCATAATTTCCAGGGCGCGCTTGGAATACTGCTCGGCCTTATCGAGGCGTTTCTGAGGCTCGGGAGTGCTGGCATTCATCACGCGCGGGAGGGCGGAGCCCATGATGGCGAGGGTCTGGGCGTCATTGGGATTCAGCGCGATTTCTTTTTCGCCGACGGTCTCCATCTTGTCCACCTGGTTGATGCTCAGATAGCCGCGAACCAGCATGGCGTAGACTTCGGCGCGATAGCGGCTCTGCGGATACTTTTGCACGAAGTCTTCTCCGAGCTGGTTTTTCTTGGGCATGTCCGTGAAGGGAGCGGCACGGAATGCTTTCATGGCAGCGTCTTCTTCGGCGTTCACCGGCGGCGGGGCGTCCAGGGTGAGAGGAGTTACATCCGCAGGCTTGTCCTGTTTTTTCTCGGGATTCAAGGTGGGAGCGGATTGTTGGGTGGCTTGGGCGGAAGTGCGCGCGCCAAAGAGGAGAAACGCTGCCGCCAAAACCGTCGTCGCCATTTGTACTGACTTTTTCATAATGATTGCTTCCTCCGTATCAGGGCCGCTCGGGTTTTCTAAGATTCAGGTCGCCCAGTTCTTTTTCGGCGGCTTGTTGTGCCCTGACTGGGGCTCCCGGCACCGCGATGGCTGCCTGATATTCCGATTTTGACTGCTCCAACTGGCCTTCTTCGTCCAAAACTCTTGCCAGATAAACGTGAGACCATGCCAGAACCATCGGATCTTGCGTGGCGGCGTGTTCTCCCGCGGTCAGGCGTCCGAAAACTTCCTTGGCGCGCGGGCCGTTGTGATCCAACAGGGCAACGAGACCCAGGCCGTACCACGCGCGAATCTGATCCGGATACTTGGCCAGCACATTTTTGAAAGCGGCTTCGGCGGCGCGCGGATTTTTGTCCGCGATAAAGCGTTCGCCATCGGTAAGCTGCGCGATGGTCGCGGGATCGTCGGGCACGGTGGAGGGAGTGACGCGGCGCTTGCGGTTCAGATTCTCGGTGTTGAGTTGCGCGGCTTGCGCCGGGGAAGATTCAGGGGCAAATGTGAGGGCGGAGGCGCGTGCGACTTCGATCTTCACATCAATGTTGCGCACCAGGTCGGGGAAATAGTTCCGCATGGATGGCTCGCTCTTTTCGAAATCAGAGAGGCCTTTGAAAAGCGGGCGGACCATTACGTAGCCGTCCCCATCGTCGTTGTTCAGGGCGGCATCGCGTTCGCTGGGTGACATTCGCTTGAGCTTCAGTTCAACGGCGCGAACGGTGCACTCCGCGAACCACGACGGCAGGTCATCCCGCAGATCGGCGGGAAGCCTGGGCGCCTTTGCGGCAATTTCGTAGACAGGCCGCTTCACGGCAATGATGTGGGGATACATCAGCGGGAGCGGGTCAAGCAGAAAGTGCAGGAAGGCATGGCGGACGACGTCGGTGGGGATGTCTTCACTGCCGCTGAGGATAATCGAGTAATGGTCGCCGAAATTGCGCACGTTGGTGATGCGGCCGACGAGCGGCTCCACAATAATCGAGAAGGTGCGCATCTGGCCGGGATCGGTAAGCTCGCGCAGGTAGGAATCGCCCACCAGCACGATTTGCGAGATGGGGTCGTGGAGGCGCTCGATTTCCTGGTTGTAAATGGGCTGGACCTGCCGCCAGAACTGGCCGATTTTCTGCTCGGTGTAGTAGGCGGAAAGGATTTCGCTGAACCCTTCGAGGATCAGCATGTCGGGCGGAAGTTCGTCGCGGCGGAGAACCGGCTGAAATTTTGGCGCGGGGCCGGAGACGATTCCGAACCAGACGTAACGCGAGAGCATCTCCGCGGTGTCGCGCGATTCGTGCTGGTGATAGAACTGGCGAACGGCGTCAACGGCGGGGCCTTTCTGCTGGCGGAGGCGGTCGCGCATCTGCGCGCGAAAGGCGGACCAGTTGTCCGGGCTGACGTCGCTTTCGTAGCCGGAAGCGTAAAGCGCGCACATGGTGGCGAACATGGCCTCGTTGCCGTCCACCGTGATGTTGGTGGCTGGGACGGGACGCGGGCGCGGCCGCGGGAGAGGCGCTTGCGCCGTGGCCGCGGAGGCCCACAGAACGAGCGAGAACAGGGCAATACTTACCTTTTTTAAATGCTTGTGGGTCATTTGGTCTTGCCGCACACGGCAGTCTGCCACGCTA
Source organism: Candidatus Methylomirabilota bacterium (assembly GCA_035569815.1). Taxonomy (GTDB): domain Bacteria; phylum Acidobacteriota; class Terriglobia; order Acidiferrales; family UBA7541; genus Acidiferrum. The sequence continues at coordinate 139 of DATMMG010000117.1, read as the reverse complement.
GTGGGAACGGTATGGCCGGCTCATGAGTCTTGGATGGCGGTATCCCCTGTGGATACGGACATACACGAATCGCGGTGTCGCAGCCTTTTGCCAATGTACAGGCGCTCCCTCCGGTAGTCAAGGATGTGGGGACCCCTTA
>DATMMG010000116.1:0-5226 GCA_035569815.1 Candidatus Methylomirabilota bacterium | reverse complement strand
CCGGAATCTTTCCGGCGCGCTCGGCGACGCCCTCAATCAAGTGGAAGGCGCGTACTCGCTGCTCGTCCTGACCGAGGATGAACTTTACGGCGTGCGCGACCCTCGCGGTTTCCGCCCGCTCGTGCTTGGCAGGCTGCCTCTGCCCACCGGCGGCGAAGCCTGGCTGGTCGCTTCAGAGACCTGCGCGTTCGATCTGCTCAACGCCCAATATGTCCGCGAAATCGAACCCGGCGAAATGGTGCGCATCTCCCGTTCCGGCATCGAGTCCGTGCACTTCGCGCCGGAAAAGCCCATGCAGCAATGCATTTTCGAGCATGTCTATTTCGCGCGCCCGGACAGCATCATTTTCGGCCGCTCCGTCAACGAAAGCCGCGAAGCGCTCGGACGTCTCCTTGCCCGCGAACATCCGGTTGACGCCGATATCGTCGTGCCCGTTCCAGACTCCGGCGTGCCCGCTGCCGTGGGCTACGCACTCGAATCGAAAATCCCTTTCCGCATGGGTTTGATCCGCAATCATTACATCGGCCGCACGTTCATCGAGCCCTCGCAAGCCATTCGCAATTTTGGCGTGAAACTGAAACTCAATCCCATCCGCGGCCTTATCGAAGGCCAGCGCGTCATCCTCGTCGACGATTCCATCGTCCGCGGCACCACCAGCCGCAAGCTCGTTCGCATGATGCGCGAAGCCGGCGCCAAAGAAGTCCACATGCGCATCAGTTGTCCGCCCACCATTTCGCCGTGCTATTACGGTGTGGACACGCCTACGAAGGAAGAGCTAATCGCCTCTTCAAATTCGCCCGAGGAAATCCGCAAATACCTCGGCGCCGATTCCCTCGGTTACCTCTCTCTCTCGGGCCTCAAGCAATCCGTAAACGATAACGAAGGCAAATTCTGTACGTCTTGTTACACAGGCAACTATCCAACGGACCTGGTGCAATTAGAAGTTCGCGAATCTTCCGCAAGCGGAAAGGCAACCGAACCAGTAGCGGTAGAACATGAATCCTGATGTAGCGGCCACCTTCAGGTGGCCCAGTGTAGTGGCCGGTCTTTAGACCGGCCACTCCTCCGGTACTACAGAATCCGGAGAAAAGGCACCAACTCCAAATTCGTTCTAGAATAGGAACAAAGCCATCCCCCGAACCAAGGTGAATCGTGAAAGCTGACGCAATCAAAGTAAAAGCCAAAAACGGCGCTCCCGCCAAAGAAGCCGACGCCTCCATGAGCGCCAAGGTCAAAAGCGAAATTATCGCCTGGTTCTGGGTCATCCTCGCTTTCATGCTCATCAACGGCACCCTCGGCCAGGCCCGCGTCATTCCTTCCGGCTCCATGGAAAACACCCTGCTCATCGGCGATCACCTCATCATGAGCCGCATCGGCTACGACGCCGGCATCCCCTTCACCAACATTCACGTTCCCCTCTGGCGCGAGCCCAAGCGCCAGCAGATCGTCATCTTCAAGCCGCCGTTCGATCCCGCCCAACCCGATTACGTCAAGCGCGTCATCGGCCTCCCCGGTGAAACCATAGACGTCCACGACGGCGGTGTCTGGATCAACGGAAAAAGACTCGTCGAAAATTACACCATCGGCCACAGCGAGCCTCCCGCCAGGTCGCAGCTCATCGCTCCGTTCACCGGCTTGCCCTTCACCGTTCCCAAAGACTGCTATTTCGTCATGGGCGACAATCGCGAAAATTCTCTCGATTCCCGCTATTGGGGCTGCGTCCCTCGCAATGATATTCTCGGTACGCCGGTGCTCATTTATATGTCGCTCGACGCGCCCCGCGACGCCTGGAACGGCGATATCGGTGCCCGCTTCCTCGCCTACGGCAACGCGATCATTCATCCCGGCACCGTCCGCTGGCGCAGGCTGTTCCATGTGTTCTAGAATCTTGATTGTAGCGGCCACCTTCAGGTGGCCCCGCTTGCTGCTCTAGCGGCCCTGACCTGGTCGGGGGTGTTTTTTGTTCTCGGATTTGTTTTTTTCCGTGTAGGGCCCGTCCTTCTGAGGCGGGCAGTGTTTTTGCTTTACGTTCTGCCCACAGTGTGACCTCTGTCGTGCTCCTCTACCTCGCGGCCTCCCACTGCCCCGCAGGTTTTGACCCGGCAAGGCGCACCGCTTGTTCCAGCGTCACGCATCGAATCGTTGAGGCGCCTCACCATGAAATACGCCGACGCAGGGGTCAATATCGCCGTAGCCGATGACGCCAAGCAGCGCATTCGTCATCTTGCCAGCCGCACCTTCACGCCCGCCGTTCTCGGCGGAATAGGCGGATTTGGCGCTCTCTATTCCCTCGATCACAAAAAATTCAAGGAGCCGGTCCTCGTCTCCAGCGCCGATGGCGTCGGCACTAAGCTCAAAATCGCCATGTCCATGGGCGTTCATTCCACCGTCGGCGGCGACCTCGTCAATCATTGCGTCAACGACATTCTCGTTCAGGGCGCCGAGCCGCTCTTCTTCCTCGACTACCTCGCCATGGGCAAGCTCGAACCCGATGTCGTCGAACAGCTTGTCGATGGCATGAGCCGCGCCTGCCGTAAAGCAGGCTGCGCCCTCATCGGCGGCGAAACTGCGGAGATGCCCGGTTTCTATCCGGTCGGCGAATACGATCTTGCAGGCTTCATCGTCGGCGTCGTCGAACGCAAAAATATTCTCACCGGCAAAAACGTAAAGCCCGGTGACACATTGCTCGGGCTTCCCTCCGCCGGACTCCACACCAACGGCTACTCTCTCGCCCGCAAGCTCATCTTCGACGTCGCCAAACTCAAGCCGGACACCTACGTCGCCGAAGTCGGCAACAAAATCGGCGCCGAACTCCTCAAACCGCATGTCTGCTACGCGCCCGCTGTAAAAAATCTTCTAGCGAAAGGCTGGATCTCCGCCCTCGCCCACATTACTGGCGGCGGCATTCCCGGCAATCTCCCCCGCGTCCTTCCCAGCGGCGTAAAAGCCATCATCGATCTCGACGCCTGGCCCATCCCCTCGATCTTCAAATATCTCGCAAAGATCGGCGAAATCGATACCGACGAACTCCTCCAGTCCTTCAACATGGGCGTCGGCATGATCGTCATCGTTCCCGCCGACTTCGTGAAAGAAGCCGAAGCCGACCTCAAGCGCCGCCGCGAAAAATTTTTCCGCATCGGCCGCATCGAACGCGGCGACACCGGCAAAGCCCGTCTAGTCTATTCCGGCGCTCTAAATCTGTAACCTGTCGCGGGATTCACGCCCGAACGTAGGGCCCGCCTTCCGAGCCGGGCCGTTCTTACTTGGGAACGCCAATTTCCTAATTGGCGTTCCCTCCTCCTCCGCTCAAATTCTTCCCCTCCGCCCTCTTCCTCCTCCTGCTCCACCACCACCACTCGCACTTCTCCGCTGCCAACCGCGGATTCCTCGCCTGCGCCACCGCCGCCTCAAACGTATCCAGCACGCAAATATCCTGATGCTGCCCGGTCAACTTCTCCAATTTCCCGTACATCTTCTTCGCATCCTGCTTCGCCAAGTCCTCCACCGAACGAATCCCCAGCATCTCAAAATCCCGCAACATCGCCGGCCCCACGGAAATCAAATCCTTCAGCCTCCGTGCTCCTCGCATGACGCCTCCTTTCGTTCTTCGCTTTACTTTCGCCACTCACTGCGCAACACTCTACTCCGCATTTCGGCTGCTTTCAACGCCTTTATCCTTTGACTCCCCGGCTCGTCTAACTCCAAAAGGAGAAATCCCCATGGTCAAAAAAATCACCCCTGTCCTCTTCGTCAAGGAAATCGAACCCGTCCTCCCCTTCTGGCTGGGCAAGCTCGGCTTCACCAAAACCATTGAAGTCCCCGAAGGCAACAAACTCGCATTCGCAGCCTTTAAAAGCGGCAATGCCGAAATCATGTACCAGACCTACGCCAGCGCTGACCACGATCTCCCCTCCGTCTCCGCAGACGTCCGCAAAGGCCCCACCTTCCTCTATCTCGAAGTCGAAAATCTCGAAGCCATCAAATCCGCCGTCAAAGGCGCCGAAGTCTATCTCCCCGAACGCACCACCTTCTACGGCGCAAAGGAAATCGGTGTCAAAGACCCCGCCGGCCACTTCATCACCTTCGCCCAATTCTCTTAATTTTGAGTGCGGGAGCACAGCTCCCGCTTTTGCAAACTACACCCATCCGCCCAAACCCACCACGATCACCAACCCCAGTCCTGTCGCGCCCCTGTGTGGCACAGCCATTCCTGGCTGTGCTCTTGGGGTTTTCTTCCTCTTCTTCTCAGCGATCTCCGCGCGCTTCCTCTGCGAACTCTGCGTTAAGCCCCTCTTCTCTCTGATTTCGGCTCCCCGCATTTGGTCGTCCCCTCCAGGTGTGTTAACTTTTTCTTTCATGACCAAACACATCGGCGTCCTCCTAAGCGGTCGCGGCTCCAACTTCGAAGCCCTCGCCGACAGTGTCTCCGCCGGCCGCATCCCCAACGCGGAGATCTCCATCGTCATCAGCAACAAGCCCAACGCTCCCGGCCTCGAGCGAGCCGCCGCCCGCAACATTCCCGCTCGCGCCATCCCCTCCAAAGGCCTCGAACGCGAAGCCTACGACCGCCAGGTCGCCGCCGTCCTCCACGAATACAAAGTCGATCTCGTCTGCCTCGCCGGCTACATGCGCCTCCTCTCCCCTTTCTTCGTTGCCGCATTTCCCCAGCGCATCCTCAATATCCATCCGTCTCTCCTCCCGTCCTTCCCCGGCCTCGAATCGCAAAAGCAAGCCCTCGACTACGGCGTAAAATTCGCCGGCTGCACCGTCCATTTCGTCGACGAAAATCTCGACGCCGGCCCCATCATCCTGCAATCCGCCGTCCCCGTCCTCGACTCCGACGACGAGCACACCCTTTCCGAGCGCATCCTGAAAGAGGAACATCGCATCTACACCCAAGCCGTAAAAATCATCCTGGAAGGGAACTACAAAATCGCCGGCCGCCGCGTCCTGCATTCCGCGTAGCGGCCACCTTCAGGTGGCCTAGCCTGTTTTTGTAGAGGCCGCCTTCCGAGGCGGGCGCCTTTTTAGGCGATTCGTCCTTTTTTTAGAAAGTCTGTCATCCTGAGGCTATCCGATAAGGATAGCCTCAGGACCTCAACCTAAAGTGCAGCGCACAAAGTAAACTAGGAAGGTCTTTCAAAATCCAAAAATGTCCACCACCTTCAAACCCGTCGACGAACAACTCGCCTACCTCAAAAAAGGCGCCGCCGAAATCATCCCCGA
>DATMMG010000115.1:0-10291 GCA_035569815.1 Candidatus Methylomirabilota bacterium | reverse complement strand
ACGTCATCCAATTGCCGAGCCTCCACCACGCCATCCAGATTCTTCAGCACGCCGTTCGACGCGGGCCTCGCCAGCCGTACCTCGATCCGCGTCGTATTCGCCGACCGCTCCTTCAATTCCCGCGGCGTCCCCGTCGCAATCACTTTCCCGTGGTCCACGATCGCCACTCGATCGCAAAGCTTCTCCGCCTCCTCGATGTAGTGCGTCGTCAGCACGATAGTCTTCTTCTCGCGCTTCAACTCCTCGATAATGTCGTAGATTTCCCGCCGCACCTGGGGGTCCAGCCCCGCCGTCGGCTCATCCAAGAAGAGCACCCGCGGATCGTTCACCAGCGCCATGGCCAGCGCCAGCCTCTGCTTTTGCCCACCCGATAGCTGGTTGTAAAAAGCGTTGCGCTTTTCTTCCAGCCCAAAACGCTTCAGCAAATCGTCCGGGTTCCGCGTCCGCTTGTAAAAACCAGCAAACAGCCGCAGCGCCTCGCCAACCTTTAATTTATCGGGCAGGGAAGTGGACTGCAGCGTCGCCCCAATCTCATGCTTCAATTCTGTCGGATTTTTTTCTGGATCAATCCCGCAAACCGAAATGCGACCGCCATCCGGCACGCGCAATCCTTCCATCACTTCCACCGTGCTCGTTTTCCCCGCTCCGTTCGGCCCCAGGAGCCCGAACACTTCTCCCTCTTCCACGGAAAAGCTGACCCCGCGCACGGCTTCCACGTCGCCGTAGCGCTTCACAAGGTTTTCCACCTGCAGAATGGGATTCGCCGTCATTAAGAATTAACTATGGTACCGCAGCTCTTGCTTCCGCGCTCTTCTCTCTGCATTCTTCAATGTAGCGCTGGTCTTTTAAGCCAGCCTTCTTGGAGGAGCTGAAAATCCGGGTGTCGTGAAAATCTCATCTCAGCGCGTCTTCTTTTTCTTCCCGCCGACGTTCCTCTTCGCCTTCTTAGCCGCGCCCTTCGGCGTCCACCCATGCTTCGCAAAATCCACGCGAAACTCCACGATCTTCACGCCTTCGCTTTCCAGGAGTTTTCTCTGCAGGGAGGCATACGGCTCCGGAATCAGCAATTTCCCCCGGTCGCCCACCACGCGATGCCAGGGAATCCCTCTTCCAGTAGGGGTCGCTGCCAAGGCTCTGCCCGCGGTTCTCGCCCCGCCGCGTAAACGCAACGCCTTGGCAAGCGCCCCATAGGTAGTAACCCGGCCGCGCGGAATTTGTTTCACCAGCTTGTAAACGGGATCCCAGCTCATAGTAGAAAAAGATTAGCGAAAAAAGATGGTAAAAGGGAATCGCCGGCAGGGCAAGCGACCTTTCGCCTCTGCCCGTGTTTAACGGAGTGTATGGCACGCTTCGCAACAAAGGATGCCGCGCGTAGAGGAAAGTTCAATGAAGCGCAGCGAAAAATGCGATGCAGCTTTCGGCCTCGCCCGCGCAATCATCTTTCCACCGCGGAGGCCGGCAACCTTTACTCATACGCCGCATCCAAACTTGATATGCGTAGTGGAATTCCCATACACTACGACCGGGACGCGGCACCAACCTTCGTCTCGTCGCACTTTCGAGGACAGCATGGCTTTTGTCCGTCGCAAAGGAAACGCCTACTATCTGGTGCACAATGTGCGCCGCGGCGGAAAAGTGCGGCAGCTTCACCTCGCCCGTCTCGGTGACCGCGCCCGGATCACCGACGACGTCGTCAAGGCAGTCTCCAAGAAGCATCCCTTCATCGATCTCAACTGGCGCTCCCTTCGCGAACAGTTGGACAACCGGATCGATCTCGCTGACCCTCAATCTCCGGCCGTTCAGAAACTCGTTCAGGCCCTCCGCAGTCTCAATCTTGATCTGGCGGATCTGTTTCCCCAGATGCTTCGGCTTTCCGAATCGCCCGCGATGGCGCGGGAGTTGCTCCTTCAGTTGAGGCTGCTCCACTCCACCATCCAGGTAAAGCTCGATCAGTTCGGTTCCAAAGACCATCTGAAGAGATTGCACCGGGCAGGCGGTCGGTTTGGGTCTGCGACTCCGGATTTCCGGGGACGCTAGGGAGGCGGTCATGGCGACAGGCGATGTTTCTCTAAATCCGAGTATCCGCAGCGCGGACACCATTGAATTTCAAAACGCTCTGCGCGCAAAAATCGTCGGCCAGGATGACGGCGTTCAGGCCCTCGTTGAATTGTTCCAGGTGTTCACTGCCGGACTCAACTCCCCAGGACGCCCCGTCGGTAATCTGCTTTTCCTCGGTCCCACCGGCTCCGGCAAGACCCGCATCGTCGAAGCCGCCGCCGAAATCCTCTTCGGCAGCCCCCGCGCGGTCATCAAAATCGATTGCGCCGAATTCCAGCACTCCCACGAAATCGCCAAGATCATTGGCTCGCCCCCGGGCTATCTCGGCCACCGCGAAACTCATCCCCTGATCACCCAGGAAGCCCTGGCCGCGAATCACACGGACAAGCTCAAGCTTTCCTTCCTGCTCTTCGATGAAATCGAGAAGGCCAGCGACGCACTCTGGCAGCTCCTTCTCGGCATGCTCGATAAAGCCACGCTCACCCTTGGCGACAACCGCCGCGTCGATCTTTCCCAAACCGTCATTTTCATGACCTCCAACCTCGGCGCCAACGAAATCACCGATCTTATGGGCGGCGGCTATGGCTTCATCAAGTCCGACGACAAGCCCCAGACCAACATCGACCAGAAAGTCGAGCGAACCGCCGTCGAAGCCGCCCGGCGCAAATTCTCCCCCGAATTCATGAACCGCCTGGACAAACTGGTGGTCTTCCGCCAGCTCAAACGCGCCGAACTCGAAACCGTTCTGGACATCGAACTCGGCCTCGTCCAGAAGCGCGTTCTCGACACCGCCACCAACAAGTTCCTTTTCCGCGTCACCGACTCCGGCCGCAACTTCCTCCTCCAGGAAGGCACCGACCAGCGTTACGGCGCTCGCCATCTTAAACGCGCCATCGAACGTTTCCTCGTCTACCCGCTGGCCAACTTACTTGCCACCCAACAGGTGAATCTCGGCGATCTCGTCCGCGTCGATTGGGACGGTGTCAGCAAAGAACTTACCTTTGTCCGCGAGAAGGAAGGCGCCATCGTCACCCCGGAAAACCCGGAGGCAACGTTGGTTACGGGCGCAGCCCCGCTTCAGGACGGCCTCGCCAAAGACACCCCAACCGAAGCGGTTGCTGGCGAATCTTCGACACCTTCATCAATCTCTGCCGCCTCGCCCGCCGTAGCCCGGCAATCCCTTCTGGGCCGCAAAAAAGACCATCGCTAACTTTGGATGGGCGGCTTTTTACCCTGAGCGGCTCCCGCGAAGGGTACGCCGGCCTCTTGCGATTGTAGGGCCCGCCGACTGTGCCGGGCCGCTCCAACTCCAGCGTGCTGATATGCAGCTCCCGATTTTGGGCACCCCACCCAGCCTCCCAACCCACCCCATTTGCTCAATCCGCCAACCTTCTCCCTCCCCCGCCACCACTTTCTGTCGCCACCCCAATGACACTATCTGTTTCATCCCTCTCATTTTTGGACACTATCGGGACCCCTTCTCAACCCGTGAGACGGTTTCCACAGCAGCAACACTCCTATCTCATTGAGCCGGCAGCCTTTTCGAAATCCACAACCTTTTCATCGAATTGGCACGCCCCATGCTCTTCACCCATTATCTGCAAGGTTGAGATTTTCAAATCTCGACACCTGCAGGGAGAGCGGTGAGGCGAGAGGCCTTCATCGTTCGGGGAAGACGTCATGAAAGCAGCAACTCGGCAACAACTGGACCCGACGATCCGCAGCAACGATACGCGCGATTTCCACCAGTCGCTCCGCGCCAAAATCGTCGGCCAGGAAGAGGGTGTGCAAGCGCTCGTCGACCTTTATCAGGTCTTCTGCGCTGGCCTCAACTCCCCGGGCCGCCCGGTCGGCAATCTTCTCTTTCTGGGTCCTACCGGTTCCGGCAAGACCCGCATCGTCGAAGCCGCCGCGGAAATTCTCTTTGGCGACCCGCGCATGGTCATTAAAGTGGACTGCGCTGAATTCCAGCACTCTCACGAAATTGCGAAGTTGATTGGCTCGCCTCCGGGCTATCTCGGCCACCGCGAAACTCATCCTTTGATCACCCAGGAAGCCCTGGCTGCCTCGCATTCCGATAAGCTCAAGCTCTCGTTCCTGCTCTTCGACGAAATCGAGAAGGCCAGCGACGCGCTCTGGCAACTCCTCCTCGGCATGTTGGACAAGGCCACGCTGACCCTCGGCGATAATCGCCGCGTGGACCTCTCCCAAACCGTCATCTTTCTCACCTCCAACCTCGGGGGCGGCGAAATCACCGAACTCATGGGCGGCGGGTACGGCTTCATCAAGTCCGGCGACAAACCGGCGGACAAGCTTGATGAAAAAGTCCAGCGTACCGCTGTCGAAGCCGCTCGCCGCAAATTCTCTCCCGAATTTATGAACCGCCTCGACAAGATCGTCGTGTTCCATCCGCTGCATCGCAAACAGCTCGAGCAGGTTCTCGACATCGAACTCGCCATGGTCCAGCAGCGCGTCCTCGAAACCGCCAAGGGCCAATTCCTTTTCCGCGTCACCGCCAAGGGCCGCGAATTCCTCCTGCAGGAAGGCACCGACCAGCGCTACGGCGCTCGTCACCTGAAACGCTCCATCGAGCGTCACGTCGTCTATCCCATGGCCAATCTTCTCGCCACCGACCAGGTTCGCCTTGGCGACATGATCTGCATCGACTGGGAAACTTCCGAGGACCATCTGCACTTCGTCCGTGAAGGCGAAAACGTCGCGATTCCCGTCCGCCGTCCCGACCCGGCAATCGCCACCAAAGCGGCGCAAGCACGCGGCGGCCGCCCCGTCGAAGCCCCCGGCGTTCAGCTCCCAACCGAGCCCACGCCCCGCCTCGCCCGCTAAAAGTTTCGGTCCAGCACTCCATCCATAAACCGCACCCCCAAAAGGGGTGCGGTTTTTTCTCTCCCGCGTAGCGGGCACTTTCAAGTGGCCAAGCTCTCTCTTGTAGGGGCCGAGCTCGTTCGGCCCTTCTTTCTTTCGTAGTGGGCGCCTTTCTGCAACCCAGGCTTCAGCCTGTGCGCTTCGATCTCAGACAACGTCCTTGCTCCCAAATAAAAATGGGCGCCGGAACCGCCCGGCACCCATTCTCCTTCTTCTCTTTATTTCTCTCTACCAGCCGAGCTGCACTGCCGGCAGCACGGGGGTGCCCTCGATCCGCACGGCGTCCAATGCGTCCGGATCCAGACCGAGTGCCTTCAGGATTGTGGGTGCTACCTGAACGGTGCCCACTGCGGCAACCACGGTCTTGGCTTCGAATTGAGGGTTAGAGAGCAACAGCATCACATTCGTGTCGTCATGGTTAAACCCTCCGTGCTCCGCCTGCTTGGCGCCGCTGCCGGAGTAGGTGACTCCCACGTTTGGAGTGACGATGATGTCCGGTGTCCGCGGATCCACCGTCGGGTCGTTGAAATTAATGGCCAGCGACGGCCCGTAGTAGAACTGGCCCAGTCCGATTCCTGTGGCTCCGCCATTCTGCTCTAGGATCTGGACCGCGGCCTGGGTTTCCGAGGAGTCCTTCAGCCAAATCAGCGAGACGTCGTCCTCGGTTGGACCGATACCCGTCGGGTTGGAGGGAGATTCGGATTCGGGAATAAATCCCGCATTGTCCAGCAGGGTTGCTGGCGAAGTCCCGATTTTCGTTTGCCGCTTATAGAGGCTGGGATCGATCGGAGACTGACCGTGCTTTGCAGTTATGATGATCAGCGTGCTCTCGTACAGGCCGTTTTTCTTCAACTCCTTGACCCACGCTCCAACTGATGAATCCGCGAACTGAATTTCATTCAGCAGCGCTGCGCTCGGGGTGCCGGCGGCATCCAGATATCCGCCCGTCACGCCATTGCTCGTCTCGATCAGCTTCTGGCCTACGCTGACCGCCTGGAAGTTCATGCCGAACACGGTGGGAACCTTGGTTTTCCGCAGGCCGAGGTGATCCTTCCCGTCAATCTCGTTCAGGATCGCGTTGACCTTCAAGGTGTCGTAGCACTGGATATTCTGGAAGCTGTTTGTCCATGCCGTGATATCCGAATTCGGATCGAGAACCTGCGCGCACGAGACACCGGTCGGCGTGGTAACACCGGGAAGCCCGACCACGTTCGAGTTGATCTCCGGGGCGTAGAAGTCGTCCAGCGCCTTCGGTCCGATGCCGCTGGCAACAGACGAGTACGCCGGATGCTTGTCGGACCACGCCGCGAATCCCCCCGCGCTGTGCACCACGCTGAAGATGCTGTTCACGCGAACGAATTCCCAGGGATGAACGGGTGCGCAGCCTTTGCTGGGATCCCGAACCAGCTTGTTGGGATCGATGGAGTTGATTCCGCCGTCCGTCAAGCTTGCCCCAGGAGCTCCGCCATTTACCTTGGTCTTATCGATATCGATTCCTTCCTCATACTCGGTGGTTGTGCCCGTCGGGGCCGCAAACGGCGTGCAGGTGCCGGCGCCCAGGCCATTGCCGGTGGTGGTTGCGGGCGCGTCAAAATTCCGCGAATACGCCACATCGTAATAAACGCCTGTCACTGCCGGACTGCCGCCCGTGATGATCGCGGTCAGGCCGGGAAAGGAATCGGAAGGTTTGGAAGTGCTCGCGGAAACGTAATTGACCCCGTGCTTGCCGAGGGCGAGAAGATTCGGGCAGTAAGGCTGGCCGTTGTTGATCGAACCGATGCCATTCGCGCAGTTGGCGAAGTCCACCGCGTGCATGCCGTCGATGCTGACCAGCAAAACATGCTTGATATTGCTGTTTTTTCCCCAGTCGTCGTTGGCGTGCGCGGGCGCCGGTGTTGTGGAAGCAATCAAGCCGATCGACAGGCTTGCTGCCAGTAGCTGCTTCTTCATGTGGCTCTCCTTCGGATTTGTGGCTGGGACTGAGCGAATTCGTTCGTTATAGTCCGCTCCGTAGGGAGACTAGGTGAGATTTGTTACAGGATTGAGAGAGGTTGGTATGAGGCAGGTAAATCCCGGGTAAAACAATGTTATTTTTCGCTCCCCTTTTTCGCCGGAGCTTGCGCTTGAATCCCAAATTTCGCCTTGCCATGCAAGGCTCACTTCGGAATTTACGCCGGATAGTTCTGGAACCTTTACTGATGTTCCACTTCGGCCACTGTGGGCCGGCTGTGAATTTCTTCCGCCCGTTTTAACGCTTCCTCGATATTCGAGCAAATATTCTCCGCCCCGATGTGCCGTTCGAATCCTGCCTCGCGCATCAGCGCCTCAGGTTGCGGTCTCGCACCGCACACCAGCATCGCGCGTCCGTTGGCTCGCAATTTTTCGGCCAGTTCCTCCAGCGCCGCGATCCCCGTCGCGTCAATCGCCGTCATATTGCGCAGCCGGAGGACCACGATTGGCGGTAGCGCCGCAATATCTTCGGTCGCCTCTGCGAGCTTGTCTGTCACCCCAAAAAGAAACGGCCCATGAATCCGGTAAACCGCCGCGTACTCCGGAATGTCCTTGTCCTGCAAAATATGCGCCCGCCCATCCTCGATGTAGTCGTCCGTGACTTTCGAAACCGTCGTCGTCATCGAAATCTTCCGGATAAAGCTGAAAGCCGCCAGTATCATCCCCACTTCCACCGCCAGCGTCAGGTCTGCCACCACCGTCAGTGTCAACGTCAGCAGCCAAACACTCTTGTCCGCCAGGCTGAGTTTCAAAATCTCTGGAATTTCACCCCAGTCCCCCATGTTGTAGGCGACCATGAACAAAATTCCCGCCAAAGCCGCCAGCGGCACATCCTTCACCAGTGGCGCCGCAAATAAAATCACTGCCAGTAATGTCAGGGCGTGGATCATCCCAGCCACCGGCGTCCTTGCTCCTGCCCGAACATTCGTCGCTGTCCGCGCGATCGCGCCCGTCGCAGGCAACCCTCCGAACAACGGCGAAAAGATGTTCGCCACTCCCTGCGCGATCAACTCCACATTCGGATTGTGCTTGTCGCCGCTCATCTTGTCCGAAACCACCGCCGAAAACAGCGACTCGATCGCTCCCAGCATTGCCACCGTGATCGCGGGAGACAGCAGGTGCAGCAGCAGTTGCGGTTGCAGCCGCGGCAAAGCCAGATGCGGCAATCCGCTCGGAATCCCGCCAAACCGTGTTCCAATCGTCTCAATGGGCAGATGGAAAATCGCCACCGCCGCCGTCGCCCCAAAGCACACCAGGATGGCGCCCGGTATCCGCTTGAAAAACTTCACGCAGATGATCATCACCGCCAGCGAAGCAAATCCCACCGCCGTCGCTACCCAGTTCAGCGTATGAAAATTCTCCGCGATCGCTCCCATACGGTGAAAAAAGTCCCCGGGAACATGCTCCATCTTCAGCCCGAACAAATCCCTGATCTGCGTGCTCGCAATCAGGATCGCGATTCCGTTCGTGAATCCCACCACCACGGGCCGCGGAAAATACTTCACCATGCTGCCCAGTCCGGTCGCCCCCATGATCACCAGGATCAACCCGGCCAGCATCGTGCACGTAAACAAGCCGTCCAGCCCGTACTTCGAAATAATTCCCAGCACCACCACCACGAACGCGCCCGTCGGCCCGCCAATCTGCGTCTTCGATCCACCCAAGGCGGAAATCAGGAAGCCCGTAACAATTGCACAGTAAATCCCCGCTTGCGGCGAAACTCCCGACGCAATCGCAAACGCCATCCCCAGCGGCAGAGCCACCAGCCCCACCGTCACCCCGGCGATCAAATCCGCCGTAAATTTTTCGAGGTTATATCCGCGCAGAAGTAGTACTGATTTGGGTAACCACGCGTCGATCGCAGCGCTCATCGAATTCCCAGTCCGTTTCCGTCCCCACCAGCCAAATTCTACCAGTCCCAGGGCAGGGAATCGCCTGATCCATGCACACCCGTGCACTCAACGTCACCAATGTTCAACCTGCCTCGTCGGGGTTTCGTCTTCGGTAGGGGCGGCTTTATGCCGCCCTCTTCTCTCGTAGCACAGGCTTCAGCCTGTGTTCTTTAGCCCGGGAACGCCAATCTCCCGATTGGCGTTCCCGGGCTTCTCTTCAATCCGCCGCCTCGCTCCTCTTCTCTCCCGCCTTCCACCGCAGCACCGGCTTCCGCGCCGCTCCCACCTCATCCAACCTCCGCACCCGCGTCGTATGCGGCGCCGTCTTCACCAGCTCCGGCGTAGCAGCCGCCTCTTTCGCGATCGACTTCATCGCCTCCACAAACAAATCCAATTCTTCCTTCGACTCCGATTCCGTCGGCTCGATCATCAGCGCTCCCGGCACAATCAGCGGAAACGCCGTCGTATACGGGTGAAATCCATAATCGATCAGCCGTTTCGCGATATCCATCGTGTTCACGCCGTTCTTCTTCTGAATCGCGTCGCTGAACACCACCTCATGCATCGACGGCTTCGTGTACGGCAAATCAAACACCCCTTCCAGCCCCTTGCGAATATAATTCGCGTTCACCACCGCGTCTTCCGTCGCCTGCCGCACGCCCGGGCCGTACGCCAGAATGTACGCCAGCGCCCGCACCAGCACGCCAAAATTTCCCACGAACGCCTTCACCCGCCCAACGCTCTGCTTCCGGTTGAAGTCCAGCGCCAGCCGTCCGCCCTCTTTCTCCACCAGCACCGGCGTCGGCAGATACGGTTCAAGAATTTTCTTCATTGCCACCGGGCCCGCGCCCGGCCCTCCGCCTCCATGCGGCGTCGAAAACGTCTTGTGCAAATTCAGGTGCATCACGTCGACGCCCAGATCGCCCGGCCGCGTCACGCCCGTCAGCGCGTTCATGTTCGCGCCGTCCATATACAGCAGCGCGCCCTTCGCGTGCAGAATCTCCGCAATCTCCGGCACCTGCTGCTCGAAAATTCCCAGCGTGCTCGGATTCGTCAGCATCAGCGCCGCCACGTCTTCCGTCACCTGCTCGCGCAAATGCTCCAAATCTACCTGACCCTCGGCGTTCGACTTGATATTCTCTACTTCATACCCGGCAATCACCGCCGTCGCCGGATTCGTCCCGTGCGCCGAGTCCGGAATCAGCACCCGCTTCCGCGGATTCCCATTCTTCTCGTGGTGCGCGCGGATCAGCAGCAGCCCGGTCAGCTCGCCCTGCGCTCCCGCCGCCGGTTGCAGCGTGATCGCGTCCATCCCCGTAATCTCCAGCAGGCACTTTTCCAGCAGTTGCAGCACCTTCAGGCAACCCTGCGAAAGCTCCTGCGGCTGATAAGGATGCTCGGTCGCAATCCCATCCAACCGCGCCACAAACTCGTTCACCCGCGGGTTG
>DATMMG010000114.1:0-6046 GCA_035569815.1 Candidatus Methylomirabilota bacterium | reverse complement strand
GCTTGCTTGCAGGCAACTTCCAAGTGGCCGCAGCGCGAGAAATCGCAGTCGATTCCCTCTTCCTTGACGATCCGCTCGACCAAGTCGATGGATTCGAGCGAGGCGGCGTACATGCGCTGCACGGCTTCGCGGCCATAGCGCTTGATCAGGGTGGGTACGGGTAGCTTCATGCCGGTCAGCACCATGCCGCCGTTGCGGCAACTGGCACCCCAGCCGAGGGACTCGGCTTCGAGCAGAACCGCGCGCACACCGCGCTGGGCAAGAGTGCGCGCCGCGGAGAGGCCGCAGAAACCGCCGCCGATGACGGCGACGTCCGCCCTGTCAGGCAAGGATCCAGAGGCGCCCGTGGCAGGCTCCGCCACCGTATCCAGCCAGAAGTTCTTCTCTTTCATGATCATGGAATGACCGAGGAGATTCTAACATCAGCGGCGCAAACTGGGAACGCGGCGGGATACCCAGCCGCGGCAAATATGGACATTTGATACTTTTCGCAGCCCCCCGCGTATATTATTGCAGT
Organism: Candidatus Methylomirabilota bacterium; assembly: GCA_035569815.1. GTDB lineage: Bacteria > Acidobacteriota > Terriglobia > Acidiferrales > UBA7541 > Acidiferrum. Next base: position 5,529 of record DATMMG010000114.1, on the reverse strand, counting down.
CACTGCAAGGAGGGCGTATGAACCCAGATCCCCCGCGGGTTGGGCCGGTCAGCCTCTCCGAGCGCATCGTTTTTATCGATGTGCTGCGGGGCATGGCGCTCTTCGGAATTCTTGCGGCGAACATGCGTGCTTTCTTCGCGCCGCTCGATTGCTACGACAACATCGGGATCCTCTTCCACGGGCGGGCCGACGTGCTGGCCCAGGTATTCATCGAAGGATTTATCCAGGGCAAGTTCATCACCCTATTTTCCTTCCTGTTCGGGATGGGCTTTGCCATCCAGATGAGCCGGGCGGAGGCTCGCGGCGCGCGGTTCATGGGCTTTTATCCGCGGCGGCTGCTGGCGCTGGCGCTGATCGGGCTGATCCACGGGATGCTGATCTGGGCGGGCGACGTCCTAGTGACCTACGCGCTTTCGGGCGCCATCCTGCTGCTGTTCCGCAACCGCCAGCAAAAGACCTTGTTGTGGTGGGCCGGAAGCCTGTTTGCGCTGCCTATCGTGGCCAGCACATTTTTCCTGGGCTTGTATTACAGCCGTTTCCGGCCGCACTGGATGGAGCCCAAGCCGCCAGATGTGCAGAAGATTTACGCCGTGATCCAGATCTACGCGCATGGAACTATGCGGCAGATACTGGCGCAGAACTGGGTGGAGTGGAAGCACGAATTGCCTACCGATTTATTTGCCATCTATGCGACGGGGCTATTTCTTCTGGGGATGTGGGTATGGCGAGCGGGCATCGTGCAGCGGCTCGATGAATACAGGCCGGTGTTGAAGCGAGTGTGCGCGTGGTGTCTCCCTGTGGGATTGATCATCAGCCTGTATGTGGCCATCACGAGAGCGGTTTTGCCTCCGGGGGAAGTTTCGGTGCGGGCCTGGTCCGTGGGAGTGCTGTGGCTGCCGGGGTCGCACATTCTGGCGGCGGGATACGCTTCGGGGCTTGCGCTGCTTTATCTGGACGAGAAGAAGCGGCGCTACCTGCTGCCATTTGCTGCGGTTGGTCGGACCGCGTTGACGAATTACCTGATGCAGTCCGTGATTTGCACTCTGTTTTTCTACCACTATACGACGGGTCTTTACGGGCGCATCGGACCGGCGGCCGGGCTGATCCCGACGATCGTGCTATACGCCGCTCAGGTGGTGGTCAGCAACTGGTGGCTGCAACGCTACCGGTTCGGGCCGATGGAGTGGCTCTGGCGCGGGATTACCTATGGAAAGTTCCCGTCGATGAGCAAAGACGAGGTTTCTCCGACACTCGATGCTCCCTCGCTTCCATCGCCAATCACGCTCTCCGCTGTTGAGGGAGTGCCCACGACCACAGCCACGCCCGGCAAGACTGCCGAATGAACTTCATAATCTCGCTCGAGATCGAGAACGTGGATTGCGCGCAGATAAGCTCGCTAACGGAACCTCGTCCGCGAATCTCCGACCTTGCCGTTTGACTATTTTCCAAAGTTTTGCCGTCCGTCCGCAAACATCGTAAATCAAGCACAAGCTATTCGTGGCTGCACCGGCCAGGTCGCCCTTCCCAGGAATGGCTTCGCTGATCGGGTGAGAATGAAAAGCCCCAATCGGGTGCCTGCCCCGCTCACGAATTTCCCGCCGGGCCCGCTGGAGTTCTGTACGTTCGATTTGGAAGCTCCTAGCGTGTGAGCTTCGATTGGTAAGGAACCACAGCTCAAGTTGTCGATGTCCGCACTTTGCCAGCAGTCCGCAAATCTCTTTCTGGCCCATTTTTTGGGCCTTGAGGGCCCGCAAGCGAAGCCTTCGCAAATCCGAGGATCTGATGGAATACATTTTTTGGTATCCAGTCGAATGGAGCATTCGAGAAAGGATAACTTACACGCGGCGGAGGATGATGTGGGTGATTTCGGGGGGGACGCCGAGGCGGACGGGGGCGCCGACGGTGCCGATGCCGCGGTTTACGTAGAGGGCGGCTAGGCCATTGGGGGCGTTGGGCATGAGCTTGATGGTTTCGCCCATGCGCTTTGGCTGGTCGGGCATGAGCAGCGGCCGGTGATAGAGGCCGGCGATGTAATCGGTGATGAAGCGCGCGGGGCTGAGGCTGACATCGAGGATTTCGACCTGCACCTGTCCGCCGTGCGTGTGACCGGCGAGCGAAAGTTCAACGCCCAGTTCCGCGGCGCGATTGAAGGTGTTCGGATTGTGCGACAGAAGAATATTGGGCATGTCGCGGCGCACAAGTGGCTCGAAATTCGCGAGCATCTGCTGTTTGCGGCCGCTGGCGGCGCGCTCGCGCTCGTAATCCACTCCAATCAGATTCAGTTGCCCGCCCTTGTAATGGATGATGGCGTTTTCGCGGCGCAGCAGCTTCATGCCGGCCTGCCGGTAAAGGCGCTCGGCCAGGTCCTCCGCGCGGGCGTAAATTTCGTGATTGCCGTTGCAGCCATAGACGCCGAGCGGCGCGCGCAACTGGCGCACTTCCTCGACGCAGTCCCACATGGAGTCGTGCATGCCGGTGATCAGGTCTCCGGTGACGACGGCCAGGTCGGCGCCAACGTCATTGGCCATATCCACGGCGCGGCGGACCGACTCGCGGGTCATATACGCGCTCAGGTGGATGTCGCTGAGCTGGACGATCTGCATGCCGTCGAGCTCCGGCGGCAGGTTGTTGAGGGGGATTTCGATGCGGCGCAATTCATACCGCAGGCGTTCGGCGGCAAAGCCATACATCACGCCCAAAAACGGCGCGGCGCCTGCCACGACGCTGGCCGTGCGGAAAAAGGTGCGGCGCGAGGGGTCTGGAACGATATCTTCAAGCTCGATGCGGTGCGCAGGCAGCCTGGAGGGGTCTTGCGGCGCGGGCTTGTGCAAGCGGCGCCATACCCATTCGATACCATGGACGAATTTGATGGCCAGATAGCCAAAGAGCGCGCTGGCAAACCAGAGGCCCGCGAATGTGGTGATTGGGGAGTGATTCGACAGAAGGCGGCCGCGGTCCTGGCGGATACTATCGGCGAGGTTGGTGATGATCAGCAACCAGCCCGCGATGTAGAGCAGACGGACCCCCACGCGCAGGGTGGTACGGCCCCAGTGTCCGGTAACGCGCCATAAGGCCCGGTACCAGAAACGCTGGGACAGAAACAGGACCGTCACGATGGACAGCCCGATCAAAAAACGCAGCAAAAACCACGTCCAAACCAATGTCTGACTCCCTCGACTATGTCTTATCAGAGTAACATGCGGGGTGTAAGCCTTTTGTATGGTCTTTTGGCTCCGTAGCGAGAAGTAAACCTCCCCGTTTCTGCGCCTTCGCGCGACTTCCGTGAGCCTATAACGTATGATGGCGGTCGGCCAGGGCCGGTTGGCCTGCTATTTTCCTGCCAAATTGAAACATCCGAAGCGGAGATGCGTCTTTAGGGGGTAGAAAGCCCTTCAGCTCGACCTTCAAAGGAGAGAAGCTATGAAACGTTTTTCCAGGTTTGCGTTGGTATGGATTGCGGTGTGTTTCGCGTTGGCCCCCCTGCGGGCGCAAGATGCGGCCAAGAAGGCGCCGGGGCCGGCGCTCAGTCCGTCGGAGGCCGTGCTGGAGCAGTGGAACGACATCGGGCGGAAGCTGATCGCGATGGCCGGGGATTTCCCGGAAGACAAGTTTTCGTTCAAGCCGCAGGCGGAGTCGCGGACGTTCGTGGCGAACCTGGTGCACGCGTCGGCGTCCATGTACTACTTCACGGATACCGCCGCGGGGAAGAAGCCGCGCTACGCCGATGATCCGAAGGACGTCAGCGTGAAGAACCGGGCAGAACTGGTTGCGTTTGTGAAGAAGTGCGTGGAGGACGGCGCGGCGGAGATTAAGGCCAAGGGCGATAAAGGACTGATGGAAGCGGTCAACGATGGCAACACACATCTGGACCGGCTGTACGATTTGGCTTACGGGCTGATCGAGCATTCGGGGGAGCATTACGGCCAGCTGGTGGTGTACTACCGGGATAACGGGTTGGTGCCGCCGGAATCGAGACCGAAGAAGTAGGAAGCAAAGGAAGTAGAGGAGGCAAATGAGGTAAAGGAATCGGAAGCCTCCGAGAGAGTTAGGGCACGGTGCGATGGCATCGTGCCCTTTTTCTTTTTGGAAGGGCTACTTTGGAGTGCGGGCGGCTCTGCCGCCGCTTTTGAGGATTACATCCAGCCACCAAAGTTGAATTCGGAGGCTCCGGCTTCACCGTAAAAGCGAGAGCAGAGCTCCCGCACTCCAAAAGAAGACGCCCGCCTCAGAAGGCGGCCGCTACAACGGCAAGATTGTTAGCCGGCGGCGGTGCCGGCGATTCCCTTTTGGAGGAGACGCTTCAGTTCTTCGGGGTCGCTGGTCGGCGGGAGGCAGATGTTGCCGGAGCAGACGAGGGCGCTGGCTTTGTCTTTGGGGAGATGCGGCAGCGTCTGGCGCAGGGCGACGGGAAGGTATTCGAGCGACGTCGTGGGAGTAACGCGCAGAACGGCTTTGCCGAAGCGAAAGACGTCGTTGGCGGCACGTTCGAGTTTTTCCGAGGCGGGGTCACATTCCGCGCCGGTGATGACCACCTGCGTTGGGTGCTCGGCGAAGAGGATTGCAGCCAGGCCGTAGGTTGCGGCGAAGAGGCCGTACTGGGGGGCGATGCCGGCGAAGGCTTCGAGCGTTCTCTTTGCCCAGTTGAAATACCTGGCATCGTCCGTGTAGGCGTGCATGCGCGTGAGGGCCATTGCGGCGACGGAGTTCGCGCTGGGCGTAGGGGAATCCTGAAACGGCTTGCGGCGCACTTCCAGGCCGCCCATTGCCGGAGCGTCGGAAGCGCGGTCGAAAAAGCCGCCGTTTTCCGCGTCGCCATATTTTTCGATGGTGAGGTCCATGGTCCGCTGAGCAGCGCGGAAATATTTGGCGTCGAGCGTGGATTCATATGCATCGAGCAACGCAAGGACACCAAAGACCTGATCGTCCAGCGAGCCGCGTAATGCCGGGCCGCCGATGCGATGCGCAAAACCATTTTCCTCACTCCACGCTTCGCGCAACATGCGATCCGTCGTTTTCAGGGCAAACGAACGGGCACTTTTTGCGAGTTCCCCTTCCAAAACGCGGCTGGCATGGAAATAGGTGGAAACGAACATCGCGTTCCAGCCTACGTACATTGTTTGATCGATGAACGGAGTGGGCCGGGGTTTACGCGCAGCCAGAAGCTTGCGCTTGGAGTTGGCGATGGTCAGGCGGACCGTCGACTCGTCGAGGCCAAGCGACTTGGCGATTTCCACTGGGCCGCGGGCGATCCACAATACATTTTTCTCGGAATTGTGGTGCATCTCGCCGTGAGCTTCGACGTCGTAGTACAGCTCCATGACGCGGGCTTCCTCGGGTGACAAGGCCGCGCGCAGCTCGTTGAGCGTCCAGGTGAAGTAGTCACCGTCGTCATCGAGAGAAACATCAGCGTCCTGGCTGGCGTAAAATCCACCGCTCGCCTGATCGGAGAGTTCCTGGTTCACCCAGCCGATGATGCTTTCCGCGGTTTCGTTCAGAAGCGGATTGCGCGTTGCCTGCCAGCCGTGGAGA
>DATMMG010000113.1:0-6490 GCA_035569815.1 Candidatus Methylomirabilota bacterium | reverse complement strand
GGCACTGGCTACTGCGCTGGGGCTTCGCTGGAGATGATGGAGCAAATCGCTTGCGAAACGAAGTTCACGGATTTCGGGCGATGGACTCCGTCGTGGATGGGATTGGCGACGAACCAGCGGATGGAGCAGTTCATGGCGCGCTTTTCTTCAATCAAGAATTTTGAAGAGCTGCAGACTCCGCTGGCGATTGCGGCCACGGACATCAATGCGGGCTTGCCGGTGTATTACTACCAGAAGGGGCCGATCGGGCCGGCGCTGCGGGCTTCCTGCGCTTACCCGGGATTATTCGTTCCGATTCAACACGAGGGGCGAACGCTGGTGGACGGATTCTTGACGGCGCTGGTGCCTTATGAAGGATTGCTGCTGATGGGCGCGGAAGTGGTGATTGCCGTGTACCTGGAGCCGGGAATGCACGGGGAGCCGCGGACGTTTACGGATATTTTGAGCCGGTCGTTCACGATTATTCAGAGGCACGCGGACCTGGAATGGCGGCAGTATGCGGACGTGATTATCGAGCCGGACGTGACGCCGTTTGTGTGGGACGATTTTACTAAGACGCCGGAGATGGTGAGGGCGGGTGAAGAAGCAGCGATGAAGATGCTGCCGGCAATCCGGGCGGCGATTGAGGGGAAGAGGAAGAAGGCGGAGGAGTAGGAGTAGGAGTGGGAGAAGAGTTCACCACAGAGTTCACAGAGAACACCGAGGTTCCGAAGGAACGGCCCGCCACGGAAGGCGGGCCCTACAACAGTTTTACTTCCACTTGAACCGGTTGGCCTTCGCCTTTGCCGCGTTGGGTTAGCCAGGCAGCGAGGCCTTCGGCGAAGCGCTCGGGGGTGAGGCGGAAGCTGGCTTCGAGGCGGCCGTCGGCGACGGGGAGCGTGTCGTCGAAATCGGCGGAGTTGGTGAAATTGCGCATGGAGAATTGATCGAGCCAGTCGAGGGGGCAGGGGCGGCGCTCGCCGCGGATGAGGACGTCGACCTGAAATTTTTGGGCGTACATGGAAGTCAGGATACCACTTCGGGTCACGGGTAAACTTGCTTCGGGGGTTGGCGGTAACATACACTGGGCAGGTTTGGAGAACGTAACAGAGTGTTCCGCCAGTCTCAGATGCATCCGCGCGATCAGGACGGGCCGGATCGGGCGCATCCATTCCATTCTTCGATGCAGCCCATAAAAATTTGGGGGTAACACCGTGGCGACGCCAATGGAAGCCTGGGTAGAGGAATCAGCCCGGCTGACCAAGCCAGACAAGATTGTTTTTTGCGACGGGTCGGAAGCCGAGAACCAGGCCATCCTCAAGGAAATGCTGAAGAAGGGCGATTCCTTCCAGCTGAACGAGAAAACCTACCCAAACTGTTACCTCCACCGAAGCGACCCAAGCGACGTGGCCCGCACCGAACACCTCACCTTTATCTGCACCCCGAAAAAAGAGGAAGTTGGACCCACCAACAACTGGATGGACCCCGAGGGAGCGAAGTTCAAGCTTGGAAAGCTGCTGGACGGGGCGATGCGCGGGCGGACGATGTACGTGGTGCCCTACATCATGGGGCCTGTGAATTCGCCGATCAGCAAAATCGGCGTGGAAGTGACGGACAGCCCGTACGTGGTGGCGAACATGCGGATCATGTGCCGCATGGGCAAGGTGGCACAGGATAAGCTGGGGAGTTCGAAGGATTTTGTGCCGGGGCTACACTCGGTGGGTGACCTGGATCCGTTGCGGCGATACATCGCGCATTTTCCGGAGGAGCGGCTGATCTGGAGCGTGGGATCGGGCTACGGCGGAAACGCGCTGCTCGGAAAGAAATGCTTCGCGCTGCGGATTGCCAGCTACATGGCGCGGGAGCAGGGCTGGATGGCCGAGCACATGCTGATCCTGGGACTGGAATCGCCGGGCGGGAAAGTGACCTACATGGCGGCGGCGTTTCCGAGCGCCTGCGGGAAGACGAACCTGGCGATGATGGTATCCACGCTGGAAAGCCAGGGATATAAGGTGTGGACGGTCGGCGACGACATCGCTTGGATGAAAATCGGCGCGGACGGATACCTGCATGCCATCAATCCGGAATCGGGCTTCTTTGGTGTAGCGCCGGGGACTGGCCGAAAGACGAATCCGAACGTGATGGACGCGCTGAAGCACGACACGATTTTCACGAACACGGGAGTGACGGCGGAGAATGAGCCGTGGTGGGAAGGAATCGGCGGGGAGCCGCCGGCGGGATTGATCACCTGGCGCGGGGAAAAGTGGGACCCCTCGAAGGGCGTGGCGGCGCATCCGAACGCGCGGTACACCGTGCCCGCGGCGCAATCGCCGAGCATTTCGCCGAAGTGGGAAGCGCCGGAGGGCGTGCCGATTTCCGCGTTCATTTTTGGCGGGAGGCGGGCGCGACTGGCGCCGCTGGTCTATCAATCCTTCAACTGGCAGCACGGCGTGTTTGTCGGGGCGACGATGGCGTCGGAAACGACGGCGGCGACGACTGGTGACGTGGGAATCACGCGGCGGGACCCGATGGCGATGCTGCCCTTCTGCGGTTACAACATGGCGGACTATTTCCAGCATTGGCTGGAGATGGGCAAGAAGATTCCGAATCCACCGAAGATTTTCCACGTGAACTGGTTCCGGAAGGGTGCGGACGGAAAGTTTTTGTGGCCGGGATACGGAGAGAACGTGCGCGTGCTGAAGTGGATCCTGGAGCGCGTGGAAGGGCGAGGCGAGGCGAAAGAGACGCCGATCGGATATGTTCCAACCCGCACGGGCCTGACGCTGGATGGAATGAAGATCGCCCCGGAGGCGTTGGACGAATTGTTCCGGGTGAACGCGGAAGATTGGGAAAGCGATCTGGCGGACAGCCGGGAGTTTTTGGCGAAGTTCGGTGAAAGGCTGCCTGCGGAGCTGCGCAAAGAGCATGAGGCGGTCGTCGGGCGGTTCCAGAAGTCCGTGCCGGCTTGAGAGTCGTAACGTCCACCTGAAGGTGGACTTGGGCTTGGTTAGCGTCTGCATGGTTAGTGTCCACCTGAAGGTGGACGCTACGCGCGAATAACTACTAAACATCAGCTACGTAAACAGGAAGTCACTCCTCCCCGAAACACTGTAGAATCGTCAACCATGTCGGCGGCCCTCTCAGTATCCACGCGTGTGGGTGTCTTTGTTGTGTTACTTACGCTCATTTTTTCTCCCTGGGCGTTCTCAGATACAACCTGGAACGGTATGTTGCGCGATGCGGCGGGAAAACCCGTGGCGGACGCGAAGATTACGTTGCGCGCCAGCTCCGGCGACCGAACGTACGAGGCGCGAACGGCGGCGACTGGGGCATTTGTGTTTTCCGGGATTGCACCGGGGACATACACGCTGGCAGCCGAGTCGGCGGGCAAAACATGGGCAGCATCCAAGGCAATTGAGATAGCCGAGGGACGCGCGCCCAATCTGGAGCTTACGCTTTCCGCGACGGATCAGACGCTCGCCGTGGCCATAGCCGGGCAGCCGCAGGAGAGTACGAAGAAAGGCAGCGGGGGCGAACATCTTTCGAGCGATGAAGTTTCCGGTCTGCCGCTGAACGAACGCGACTTCAGCAAGTTGCTGCTGCTGGCCGCGGGCACGATGACGGACACCAACGGTGCGGCGAATTTCACGCAACAATTCGCGTTCAACGGGCAGCGCGGCGTGGCGACCGCGTTTGCGATGGACGGCGGTGCGACGACCGACCCGGAGCTGGGAGGCGCGACCTTTGCGAATTTCAATGTGGATGCGATTCACGAGGTGCAGTCGAATTCCGGGGTGATGCCCGCGGAAATCGGGCAGGGCGCGGCGGGATTCACGAACGTGGTGACAAAATCGGGAACCGGCCAGTTGCATGGAAGCGCGTTTGAATTCGTGCGCAACGCGGCATTCGATGCGCGCAATTTTTTCGACCATATAAACCCGTTGGACCCGCGGCGGATTCCTCCGTTTGTGCGCAATGAATTCGGCGCGACGATCGGCGGACCGGTGGTGCTGCCGGGAATTTATGACGGGCGCGGGAAGACGTTCTTTTTTGGCGAGTACGCGGGGTTCCGGCAAGTGCTGGGCACGACGCAGGTGTTCGCAGTGCCGACCGCCGACGAACGAAAAGGGATTGATACGACGAGTTTTCCCGGAGACACGCTGACCGTGCCGGTAAGCCCGCAAATTGCCGCGATTCTGGCGCGATACCCCTTGCCGAATGATCCAACGGGCTCGTTCGGGGCGAGGACGTATGCGGCGTCTTCAAAAGTGGTGACGGATACGGACCAATTTTCGATTCGCGTGGATCACAAACTTTCTGACAAGGCCACGCTTTTCACACGGTTCAGCCTGAACAACGTGGACGGCCCAACGACGAACCCGGATCAGACGGCGATCGATCCCAGCTTCGCGGTGAAATTTCTCGATCACCAGCGAAATGCGGCGGTGAGCTACGCGCGGACGTTTTCGCCGCAGCTGAATTCGACGACGCTCTTTGACTATGTGCGCAGCACGCCGGTGTTCCCCTCAACCAACCACACCGATATCGGGCTGGCGTTCGGCGACGGACTTTTCGAGGGGTTCAATTCAGCGGACGGATCCATTTTCGGTTCGTATGGAAACGTGTTTCAGTTCAAGCACGACATGAGTTACGTGCACCGCGGGCACGTTTTCAAATGGGGCGTGGATATTCGCTGGAACCGGGATACTACGGTGTTCGGGAGCAACCCGAGCGGCATATATTCCTTCGGCGGAGGAACCGCCTATTCGCCGGTGTTCATCCAGTCGGCGAGTGGGACACACAATATTCTTCCAGGCGATCCGCTGCCCGATTCCCTGCTGGGTTTGCTGACGGCGACTCCCTACGAGTACACGATTTCGGCGCCCTATCGGCTGACGCCGACGGGAGACAGATTTGACGCAGCGGCGGTGCGGCGAGAGGCCTACGCGTTTTATTTTCAGGACACATGGAAAGCGACGACGCGGCTGAGCATCAATTACGGATTGCGGTACGAGGTAAACAGCCGGATCAAAGAAGCGAACAACCGGACCTCGGTGGCAACGCCAGTGGGGCCGGACGGAGCGCCGGCGGATTTCCTGACGCCGGGGGCGACGCAGCAGTTTTTGTACAATCCGCAGCCCATTTATCCTGTGGATTGGAACGGATGGGCGCCGCGCGTGGCGGTGGATTATAGGCTGACGAAAAAAACGACGTTGCACGCGGGCGGCGCAATCACGACGATTCTGCCGAATTTATGGCAGGACAATTTTGCGACCGGCGGCTTGCCGTTTGTGGTGCAGCCGCTGGTGACGGCGCTGCCGGACGTGCCAGTTCCCTTCTCGAATACGATTGTGCCGCAGCAGGTGCCGGAGCCGTTCACGACTTCGGGGCAACCGTTGTTTGCGTCGGGCAGCACTTCGAACGTTGCCGCAAACACGCCCATTGATTTGCCACGATTTCAGAAGGATCTGGAGGCGCTGACGCCTGGCGATCAGACGCAGTTGCTGAGCGTGAGCGTGATGTCGCGGAATTTCAAGAACGGGTACATCGGCACGTACACGGCGGGCTTCGATCATGATTTCGGGATCGTGCGCTGGAATGCGGCGTACGTGGGAACGGCGGGGATTCATCTGGGCCGCGTGTTCGCTCCGAACGGGTATGCGGGCGCTGGACCGCAGTTCGCACGATTCACACAATTTGATTCTTCGGGCAACGCAACCGGCGGATTCGGTCCGGAATATGTGATGGCCACTGATTCGCATTCGAATTACAACGCGCTACAGACCAGCGTGAGCGGAACGAACGCAAAGATCGGGCTGAATTTTGCGGCGAGCTATACGTTTTCAAAGTCCATCGACGACACCAGCGCGGTGCTGGGAGGAGTGCCCGGGAGCGCGGGAGCGATTCTGCAAACGTTCGCGCAAGATCCCTTGGATGAACGGGCGGAGAAAGGCCCGTCCACGTTCGACGTGACCCATGTTTTTTCGGTGAGCGTGTTCCAGTCGCTGCCGTTCGACAAGGTGAGTTTCCTGCAGCCGGTGAGCCGGTACGTAACCGGCGGCTGGCAATTATTGAACATCACGACCATCACCAGCGGGCCGCCGTTCACGGTCTATTCGGGAGTTCAGCAGACCAGCGCCGGCGCCGGAGGAACGGACCGGCCCGACCTGATCACGATGCCGGACTTCTCCACCAGCCGGGCGAGACAGGAAGATTATTTTGGGCTGGGCAATAACAACAGCTCGTTCTTTTTTATTCCGGTGAACGTGACGGGAGGGACTGGGCCGAATCAGGGGCGATTCGGAACGCTGGGACGCGATACGTTTCGCGCCCCGGGATTCAAGCAGTTTGATTTTGCGTTGATCAAGGATACGCCGTTCGGGCAGCGGGGGAAAAGCGACCTGGGACTGGTGGAATTCCGGGCGGAGTTTTTCAATTTGTTTAACATCGTGAATTTCAGTTTGCCCTCGAATGTGGTGCGGGGGAGCGGGTTCGGGATTATCAGCCATAC
>DATMMG010000112.1:0-3367 GCA_035569815.1 Candidatus Methylomirabilota bacterium | reverse complement strand
CGGTCAAACGAAAACTCTCGGCCCGCGCCCCGGGTCGCTCGCTGCCCATGCAGATGCGCCAAGCCTTGCTGCTCGGATTGAGTTTCAATCTGTATCGTTTGAAACATCGCCGCCTTTTCCAGAGGATATCAACAGAGCCAGGCCATCACTAGAGCCATTATTCAATAAGAAAGGACGCGCGGCTTGCGTCGTGCGTCCCTTTTTGTTCATCGTGCCACCAGCTGCTCGCGCGTCTAACCCTTGTGCTTGAAATACTCGACCTGCCTCAGGCGTTTCTCGGCGGCCGCTTTCGATTTATAGGGGCCGCCGAGATTCTTGCCTTTTTCGGAGAGCACTTTGTAACCGCCGCTCACTTTTTTGATCATGGGTTACCTCCGCGAATTCGCCGTCGGAGAGGAGGGAGTCTCTTTCAGGCTGAGACTATTCTTGATTTGTGTGAGCGAAACGCAAATACGGCGTTTTACTGACGGAGGTTGACGAGTTGCCTCAGGCGCTCCGACTAGGAGGTCCAGCGCTAGCCTGGACTGCGCTCTGATGGGGCCTGGGCGCGGCTTGGAAGCGCCCGCCACCCTGCGAAACTCAGGGCAAGCGGTCGGCGGCCGCTACAACTTCACGAAGCACCAGTCTTCGCTCCAGGGGAGGCGCGACATCTGGCGCGATGGGCCTTGGGGCTCGACTATGAAGGCGTCGGAGAAATTTGCGCCGATGCCATGTTCGGGGTCGTACAGGCCGGGCTCGACGGAGAACGACATGCCCGGTTCGAGCATGGTGTAGTCGCCTAGAGCCAGGTAGGGCGGTTGGTGGCCTTCCCATCCTTGGCCGTGGCCGGGGCGGTGATAAATGTACGGGGCGACGCCTTGCTGCACCTGGTGCTTGTGGATTTTGTAGGCTACCGTGGAGCCCGTGACGCCGGCTACCGATTCTTCTTTCTGAATCAGGCAGGAATCCCGGCTGACCGTCCAGAGTTTTTTCATTTGGTCCGTGACCGGATGGATGAACATGGCGCGGTAGAGTTCGCCGCCGCAGCCGGCGATGTTCACGCCACCTTCGATCTGGATGGCTTGGCCTCGGGTGATTTTGTTGTGGAGGAATTGGTTGGGATGCGGATAGGCGGTGGATTTGCCTACGCGGCAATCCACTTCGATTTCGATCCCGACCGCGGTGTGCGGTGCGCCGTCGCGCTTGATGTCGGCCATGACCAGGTCGGTTCCGTATTTGGTGGCGGCGGCGCCGATGTCGTAGTCGGTCAGGTCGGTGCCGTGCTGCAGGAGCATGTCGCGCGCGTAGGCGTGCATCTGGTTGAAGTAATTGTAGGCGCGTCGCGTTAGCGCCAATTCTTCGGGTGTCTTGAGGACGCGCATTTTCATGCAGACGTCTTCAGCGGAGCCCATTTCGCTGCCGAGGATGCTGACCACTTTGCGCTGAGAGGAAGGCCGAAGCTCGGTGTCCGCCACCAGCTTTTTGGAGGCGTAGCCGCGTTTCTTCACGCCTCGCAGCACCCACTCGAAGAGATCGACTTGGGGTCCCATCTGCACTTTTCCTTCGTTGGGGAAGGCGCCTTCGGCGTGTGGCCAATCGAAATACATTTCGCCGTCGGAGTACCACCACGTTTTTACCAAGTCGCGGTCCAAGGCGGCGTTGAACCAGACAGGATCGCCGGTCTTGGGGAGGAAGACCTGGACGAGGCGTTCCGTGGTCGTGTGCCAGAGGCCGGTGAAATAGATGATGTTCCATCGGTCGGTGAGCAGGATGCCGTCGCTGCCGTCTTCGGTGAGCTTGTCTTGCAGCTTTTTGGCGCGTTGCTTGTGCCACTCTAGAGGGAGGCGATCGAACGTGGCGGGTTTGAGATCATCGTCTGGGAGAAACAAGCGGGCCGATTTCTCGCCGCCGGTTGCAGCACTGGTGCTGGCTGGAAGCACAGCACTGCCGGCCGTCGAAATCGCCACTGCGGCGCCCGTCGTCGCTAGAAACTCTCTTCTGCTGACCATTCGTTCCTCCCTGGACTGGTGGGATCACGAGAATTGCCGCGGTGCATCCTACTCCAAACACCACGAATTGAAAACGCTCGGGCGATCGAATAAAGCGCGAAAGGCGGCGCGAAGTTGGGTTAGCGCGAGAGACGACGGTCAATCAGGTAGCCGGCGAGGGCAAAGAGCGAAAAATAGAGGACCGCGTTGACGCCGATGGCGACGCGGAGGAAGCCGCCGAAGGTCGAGCCGAGGGACTCGTGCTTTGCGGGAGTGACCATTTCCGCGAGCTTCAGGCCTGGGGAAAAAATCGACAGCAGTGGAGTGGGGAGCGTCGGTTCGTCCTGGACCGCGAAGGCTAACGCCAGAAAGCCTAGTAGCGATCCGAGGATCGCGGGCAAGATCAAGCGTAATAGCAAGCGCCTCAGCATCAGGCTAAAGTCTAACAAACCATTCGGCGGGCGATTTCTTAACTTCGAGAGTGTTGCCGGTTACGCTAGCCGCGCCCTCCGGAGGCGGGGTGCTGGCGGCCAACGCCGGGCGGGGCAAGCCCCGCGCCTACAAGGAATGCTTGGGGCCAAGGGTTATTTGTGCCTTGGTGCCTTGGCGGGTTGGGCATCGACTGGAACCTCTCACGACGCTGTTGTTGTTTTTCCTGCGTCGCCTGGATGTTCACCTAAGTAGTACGGGGCGCTTAGGGTGAAGATGCGCTCGTTTCCGCGGACGAGGAGCATCCATTCGAGCAGGCGGCCACGCTGGTTGTGAAGGAAGTATTCGTACCAGCGACCCTCTACCAGTTCGGGAATCACGACCACGATGCGGCGGTCCGGGTGCTTTGCCGATAATTCGAGGATGTGCTGAACGAGGGGAATAATCACAAAGCGATACGGCGAAGGCAGGGTGATCAGTTTTGGCGGCGTTTCGCCGGATTCGCGAAATGGCGCGACTACGTAGCGATCCCAGTCCTCCTGAAGCAACTCCGAATGCTCCTCTGGATCGACATGCACAGCGATTATTTCAGAGCTGAGCCTGGAAGCGAGTTCAAGGCCCTGCTTGGTAATTTGGCTCCAACGATCGACGGGAACGATGACAACGGGGGAGGCCAAGCGGCCACACGGCACGACCGGCACGGTACAGCGGGTACTGAGCGCCACAGAGTGATAGTGGCGCCGGATGGCGACAAAGAAGAAGATCAACATGGGAATAAAGAGCACGGTGATCCAGGCGCCGTCCACGAACTTGGCCACCAGGACTACGAGGACGGTAACACCGGTTACAAAGCCGCCGAGTCCGTTGACCATGGCGAACTTCAACCAATGCGGGCCGCGTTTCTTTCTCCAGTGCACGACCATGCCGAATTGCGAAAGCGTGAACGCGAGGAATGCGCCGACGGCGTAGAG
>DATMMG010000111.1:0-2846 GCA_035569815.1 Candidatus Methylomirabilota bacterium | reverse complement strand
AAGATAGAGGGACCGCCCCGCGATCCCACGTGATGCGGAATGCCCACACTCCACGGCGTCGATCTCAGCAAGTCCTACCGCGGACGCAAAGTCGTTGACAACGTAGAACTGGAAATTGCTCAAGGCGAAGTAGTTGGCCTGTTGGGGCCCAACGGCGCCGGCAAGACGACCACCTTTTACATGATTGTTGGGCTGGCGCGGCCGGATTCCGGCCGGGTGCTCCTGAACGACGAAGAGATCACCGACCTCCCGATGTTTCAACGCGCGCGCAGCGGCATCAGCTACCTGCCGCAGGAGCCTTCGGTTTTCCGGCAGCTGACCGCGGAAGACAACTTGCTGGCGATTCTGGAAACCCTGCCGCTAACGCCAGAGCAGCAGCGCGACCGCCTGGAAGAGCTTCTGGCGCAAATGGGCCTGGAAACCGTGCGGCACAGTAAAGCCTATATGCTCTCCGGCGGGGAGCGGCGGCGCTTGGAGATTGCGCGCTCGCTGACGCTGCAGCCTTCCTTCATCCTGCTGGACGAACCTTTTTCGGGCATCGACCCACTGACGGTAAAGGACTTGCAGGATTTGATCCGGGAATTGAGCCGCTCCGGCATCGGCATCCTGATCACCGACCATAACGTCCGGGAAACGCTTAACGTGACCGACCGCGCGTACATCGTGAATCATGGGAAAATCATGAAGAAAGGCACTCCCGACGAGTTGAGCAACGACCCGGAAGTGCGCCGTGTCTATCTGGGTGACAACTTCCGCCTGAATTAGGTCTATCCTATAGGACAGAGCAAGCTAACCATGGCCTGGCAAGGACTCAAACTTAACCTCAGGGTGACGCAGAAGCAGATTCTGACGCCGGGCCTTGTGCAGATGGTCAGCGTGCTGGCGCTGAACAGGCTCGAGCTTCGCGAGATGATCAACCAGGAGATGATCGCGAATCCCGTTTTGGAAGAGCTTTCCGAAGAGCCCACGGTCAGCGACAACTATAGCGACGAAACTTTTCTGAAAGCGGAGACGGAGAAAGTCCCTGAAAAGCCGGAAGCCAATCCGTTTGACGAATTTGATGTGGGCAGCTTCTTTAATCAGTATCTGGACACCGGCGGCGATGGCGGGCAGTCGCAGGAACGCGAAGTCAGCGAGCGGCCTTCGTTCGAGAAGTTTCTTTCCTCTCCCGCGGGGCTTACCGACCACCTCACCTGGCAGCTCAGCGTCACCATTTGTTCCGATGCCGTCAGCCAACTCGTAGAAAATATCATCGGGAACCTGGATGAGAACGGGTACCTCATGGCTTCGAATGAGGAACTGGCGCAGGACGGGAAGTATTCGCAGGACGACATCGAGGATGCGGTCGCGGTGGTGCAGGATTTTGATCCGATTGGCGTCGGCGCGCGCGACTTGCGCGAGTGCCTGCTGCTGCAACTGAAAGCTTTCGATCCGACGAACACGCTGGCGCAGCAGATTGTTTCGGAATATTTGAAGCAGGTGCAATCGAACCAGTTGAAGGAGATTGCGCGCGCACTGAACCGTCCGACCGACATCGTGAAGCACGCCATCGACGCGATCAAGAAGCTCGATCCGCGCCCGGGGCTGCGCTACAACAAGACCGAGCCGCGGCTGGTCGAGCCGGATGTGTATTTCCGCAAGGTGGATGATGCCTGGCAGGTTTTTCTCAACGAAGACGACATGCCGCAACTTCGGTTGAGCCCGACGTACCGCCGGCTGCTGACGCGCGACGCCGCGGACAAGGAAGTGCGGAATTACGTGAAAGAGCGCTTCACCGCGGCTATCCAGTTGATGAAGAACATCGAGCAGCGGAAGCACACGATTTTGCGCGTTTGCCAATCCATCATCGCGCGGCAGCCGGGATTTCTGGACAAGGGGCAGGACGAGCTGAAGCCGATGATGATCAAGGAAGTCGCAGAGGAAGTGGGCGTGCATCCTTCGACCGTGAGCCGCGCCGTGGCCAACAAGTATGCGCACACGCCGCAGGGCGTGATCGAGCTGCGTTCGTTTTTCAGCGAGGCCGTGAACGGGCCGGAGGGCGGCGACATGTCGCTGCTGACACTGAAGCGGTTGGTGAAGAAAATGATCGACGAAGAGACGCCGACGAAGCCGCTGACCGACGACCAGATCGCGAAGAAGCTGGAAGAAGCCGGCATCCAGGTGACGCGGCGCACGGTCGCCAAATACCGCGAGGATATGCGCATTCCCAGTACCCACCAGCGCCGGGTCAAAGGCTAGGCCTTTGCCATCGTGAAGAAGAGACCCGCCAGCAAATCACGCACACGCCAGGCCGCCGGCCGCCAACTTGTTATCCTCACCGGGCTTTCGGGCTCCGGGAAAAGCACGGTCCTCAAGGCGTTTGAGGACATGGGCTACTACTGCGTGGACAACCTGCCGGTGGAGCTGATTCCGATTTTTGCGGAGTTGCACGCCGCGGGCGAAGGCGATTTCGCGCGGGCCGCGCTGCTGGTGGATGCGCGCGAGGGGCAACAACTCGAAAAGTTGCCCGGCTTGCTGCGGCACCTGCGGCAGGAACATCCTATTATCCTGGTTTTCATCGAGGCGCATGAAGACGCGCTATTGCGGCGCTATAGCGAGACGCGGCGGCCGCACCCGTTGGGACGCGCCTTTTCGGTGCGGGAAAACCTGGAGCACGAGCGGGCGCTGATGGAGCCGATCCGCAAGCTGGCGGACGTGGTGATTGATACTTCGCAGTTCAACGTGCACGAGCTGCGGCATTTCGTGGGCGAGCGGTTTCGTTCGGAGAGCAAGCGGCCGCTGCTGGTTTCGCTGGTAAGTTTCGGCTACAAGTACGGCGTGCCGACGGACGCGGACCTGATGTTCGA
>DATMMG010000110.1:0-6584 GCA_035569815.1 Candidatus Methylomirabilota bacterium | reverse complement strand
GTGCCGTCGGGAAGGGCAGAAGCTGTTTTTGAAGGGGCTGCGTTGCTTCACGGACAAGTGCGCGATTGAGAAGCGCAACTTTGTACCGGGTCAGCATGGGCAGTCACGGCGAGCGAAAGTTGCGGGCTACGGCCTGCAGCTGCGCGAGAAGCAGAAAGCCAAGCGCACCTACGGCCTCCTTGAGCGCCAGTTCCGCAACTATTTTCATAAAGCGGAGCGCGCCAAGGGCCCAACGGGCGAAAACCTGATCATCATGCTGGAGCGCCGCCTCGACAACGTGGTATGGCGCTCGGGACTTGCGTCCTCGCGGGCCCAGGCCCGGCAGTTGGTGCTCCACGGCCACGTCCGGATCAACGGGAAGAAGGTCAACATCCCGTCGTATCAGGTCAACGTGGGCGAGGAAGTCGCGATCAAGGACAAAATGCACCAGAACGCCATGGTGCTGGAAGCGCGCAACGTTGCGCAAAGCCAGAGTGCCGTGCCGTGGCTCGAGCAGGATCGCGAGCAGTTCAAGGCCCGGGTTGTGGCTCTGCCGAAGCGCGAAGACATGCAGACGCCGCCGATCAACGAGCAACTGATCGTCGAACTCTATTCGAAGTAAGGACTCTGTAGTGGCCGGGCTTTAGACTGGCCGGTCTGAAGACCGGCCACTACATAAAGGCATCAAAGGTATTGGGCCCGATGTATTCGGGCCAGAAGGAAGGAACACGATGTGGAAGGGATTTCAGAAACCGAAGCGTCTCGCGCCGGAGCTCGAATCGCTGACCGAACGGTATGGCCGTTTTTCGGCCCAGCCGTTTGAACGCGGTTGGGGCACCACGGTTGGAAACGCACTGCGTCGCGCGCTGCTCAGCTCCATCGAGGGCGCGGCCATCACCGCGGTGAAAATCGAAGGCGTGTTGCACGAGTTCTCTTCGATCCCCGGTGTGGTTGAGGATGCGACCGACATCATCCTGAACCTGAAGCAGGTGCCCATCAAGCTGAACAACGATCTGCCGAAGACGATTTACCTGAACGTTGAGCAGCCCGGCGTGGTAACCAGCGCCCAGATCGAAGAAGATGCGGACTTTGCCGTGCTCGACAAGAGCGTGTATATCGCCACCGTCAGCGAAGGCGGGAAGCTGCAGATCGAAATGCGCGTCAAGAACGGCCGCGGCTATGTCGCCGCCGACCGCAACTACGATGAAGACCTGCCGATCGGCTACATCCCGGTCGACAGCGTTCACTCGCCGGTGCGCAAGGTCAACTATTCCGTCGAATCCGCGCGTCTCGGACAGATGACCGACTACGAAAAACTGATGATCGAAGTCTGGACCAACGGCGCCATCACCCCGCAGGACGCCATCGGACTGGCTGCGAAACTGGTGAAGGATCACATGATTATCTTCATCAACATCGACGAACCGCCCGAGAACGTCGAGATGCCGCAGGACACCGTTCACGATCCGCGGCTCGAGCACCTGGACCGCTCCGTCGAAGAGCTGGAGCTTTCCGTGCGCAGCTACAACTGCCTGAAGAACGCCAACATCCAGACCATCCGCGAACTCGTGCAGAAGAGCGAAAACGAAATGCTGAAGACCAAGAACTTCGGCCGCAAATCGCTCAACGAGATCAAGGATATACTGGTGAAGATGGGCCTCAGCCTGGGCATGAAGTTCGACGAGCACGGCCGCATCATCTGGCCGCCGCTCCCGAGCCAGACCGCGCCGCCAACCAGCGACGAAACCATCGGCCTGTAGGAAGTTTTAAGCAATTAGTTTGAACTGCTAAGTTCGGAGTTCCCCTCCGAAAACTGATTACTGATAACCGTCAACCGAATCACGGGGCCCGTAACTCAACGCGGGCCCCATGAACATAACTGGAATACTGGAGTCGAGGATACAATGCGACATCTGAAGTCGGGATCAAAACTGGGACGCAATCCGTGGCACCGCCGCGCGACCCTGCGGAACCTGGTCACCAATCTGTTTGAACACGGCCGGATCACCACCACGCTCACCCGCGCCAAGGCCACCCGCCCCGTCGCCGAGAAGATCATCACGCTCGGCAAGCGCGACACCTTGCAGTCGCGCCGCCAGGCCGCGGCTTACCTGATGACCCCGGCCATGACGCAAAAGCTCTTCAGCGAGATCGCGCCGAAGTTTGCCGATCGCGCCGGCGGCTACACGCGAATTATCCACGGCGGCACTCGCGTCGGCGATGGCGCGAAGGTCGCCATCCTCGAACTCGTCGGCTACGAGTTCAAGAAGAAAGAGAAGAAGGAAAAGAGCAAGGTCGAAGAAGCCGTGGAATCCAAGAGCTAAACCCCGCCTCCGCAGCGAGTCCATGGCCCGCTCCGGGAAACCGGGGCGGGCTTTTTGTTTGTCCAACCATCCGTCCCCTGGATGACCGGGAAGCTAATTTCCCTTTGGGCGGGGAAAACCTATGGTTCATTGACTCCCGCATAACTTTTCGTTTTACTGGTCAGAGGTTTTACCGCCTCCCCTCAGGCGGCTTGGGAGCTGTTCCATTTCCAGCGGAGGCTCCCGGTGAAGAAGAAGAGAGTTCTGGTCGTTGACGATTCCTCCACCATCCGGAAGATCATTCAGCATTCCCTGCGGCAGGCCAACCTGAACGTTGGCGATATCCTGGAAGCCAGCAATGGCCGCGAAGCTCTCGGCATGGTCCAGCGGTTCACCTTCGACCTGATTCTTACCGACATCGACATGCCCCTGATGGACGGCCTGGAATTGCTCGAGGCTCTGGCCTACGTGCGCAGCGCCCAGGGTACCCCCGTAGTCGTCATTACCAAGCACACTTCTGAAGAAGGCGTCCTCCGCGCAATGGAAGCGGGCGCCCGGGCCTATATCCGCAAGCCTTTCACGGTTCAGGAACTCTGTGAAAAGATCGAACCCCTGCTCGCCGAAAAGTTGGAACCGGCGAAGACCTAGGGGGCATCCAAAGCGGGGTATACTGGGGAGCCCAAACTGCCCCCCCCGTAGCTTACTTTTTGGAAGAGTACCATTGACGGGAGGCCGCCACGGGTTTAGCTTTTAAGACGGCCCCCCGTGTTGTAATTCTCCCCGTGAGGTACCTCATGGCTTTGCTAACCCCGGAACAAACGATTTCGCAGCTTAAAATGATGGAAGACCGCTGGGCCAGCATGCGCTCCCACCCGCGTGCGACCGCGAGCCTCCGTTTGCGCCTCGAGTGGGAAGAAGGCGATGCCCGCCGCAGCGCGAATGGGCTTACCGTGGACGTCAGCCATTCCGGCTGCATGGCGGTGATTGGAGCCGATGTGCCGCTCCGCCGCCAGGTACGGCTCGTTCTCCCGGAAACAGGTCGCAGCGCACAGGGCGAAGTCGTCTGGCGCGGACACGAAGCCTGGGAAGTCGGCATTGCTCTCGCCGAGCCGGACGCCGGATTCTGGGGCGTCAAGCTTTAAGCATTTCCCATCACAAGCGCCTGGCCCGTGCGCACGCCCTCAGTGTGTAGGGCAGACCTTTTCCTCGGCCGAACCCCCCTTCAAGGAGTCACCTGGATGTCCCCATATTTGAGCGCTGGCGGGCTCGTCAGGCGCTTGGGCGTAACATTGCCCGGGCGTCAGTTCTTCGCCTGTGCCTGGGTTGCTGGCCAGTGCCGGAGTTTCGCGAAATTTTTCGCGTAGGCTCGAAGGCCAAAGGCGGGAGTGACCTTGGAATATCCGGCCACGAGCTGGTCACGATAGTGGTCCTGGCTCCAATCGAGCGCCTCGCCGCGATCGATATTCAGCACGGTCAGGTCGGCGTTCTCCATGGTGAGCTTCCCCAATCTCACGGGATTTCCCTGGAAGCTCATGTAACTCACGGCATCGTTCGCCGCGGCGGGCCTGGCTCCATCGCCGAAGATGGTGACGATGGAATTCTCCTCGATCAAGACCGCGGAAACCTTTCCTTTTATATGGGGCGCTGGCAATAGCTCTCCCAAATCCATCAATATATCGTTCTTGTCCGTAACCATCCCGGGAATCTTGCTCGTGCTGACCAGGGCGGCCAGCTCGATGCCGAGCTTATCCATCATCCCCTTCACAGGGACGTGCAGAGCCTTAAGTTTCTCGGTGCTTACCCGGATCCGGCCGTCGCCCGAGGCAGTGAGGATGGCCGAAGTTTCAAATGGAATCTCGCGTTTGCCGCGCAGTCTTCCCTTTATAAGAAGCCGGTCTTTATCGATGGAAATGGAGATGTCTTTAAACGGCGAATCATTTCCGGCAAACACGTGACTATTCAGGATCGACGCCAGGGCTTCCGGCGTAATCGATATTCTTCCTTCGGTGACGTGCACCTCGAACGAGGTTTTGTCGTCAAATACGGGCATCTCGTTCTTGCCTGTAGGCCTCATCTCTCCGGACAAGAATTCGACGTCGGTGGCAGCGTCGTCCGTAAGGTGAAACATCACGTTGCGCATCTCGGTCTTCACGCCGCGCCCTTTCGCCGGCGGGGTTACGCTTGCCGGAGTTGGAGCGGCAGGAGGGGAACTGGGGGCTTCGGGCGATGCGGCTGGCTTGGAATCCGCCACCTTCTGTGGCGGGGAAAATCTGGAGCACGCCATCAAAGTGAATGCCAACAGGAAAAGCCCCGCCATCTTCATTATCTTGGTCACGGATCCGCCTTGCTGTTTTGTCTCGCGCGCGGAGCGCTTCGGGAATCACCGGTGGGCGGGAGCCCAGAGACTCCGTTTACTTCGGAGGAGGCTTTCTAAGTCACTCTCGAAGCAATTACCATAATACAACTCCCACGCCTATTCGGGGCGAACATTAGAACACGGCCGCCGGCTGTGCGCGCAGTTTGCGGTCCCAGATCACCGGTTCGACCCGGCCCACCAGGAAAATCCATGAGGCTGCTCCGGCAAATGCCACCGCCGTGACTATTAGAAACGCCCAATAAAATTGACCGGTTCGCTGCAAGACAAATCCTGTTACCGCAGGCGCCACCATCCCCGACATATTGCCGAAGAAGCTCTGGAATCCCACCCAGCGTCCCGTCGCCCGTTGCCCCGCAAGCGTTTGCGTGATCGCCCAGATATTGGAAGCCGAAACGCCGAACGCAACCACACCGAGGATCACCAGCGCCACGCACACCGCTGGCCCGTTTATCACCGCCAGCCCCAGGAAAACCCCGCTCATCCCGATTCCCCCGCCTGTAAACATCTTCCGCACCAGCGACGGCGCCACTCCCGCCGCGATCCATCGGTCGGATAGCCAGCCTGCAACCGTGCAGGCCAGCGCCGCCAGCAGGTACGCGATTCCCCCGATCTTCGCCATTTTGTCCATGGAAAAATGCCGCTCGCGCACCAGATAAAACGGCAGCCAGGTAATCAGGAAATAGTTCACATAGTTTCCGCAGAACAAGCCAAAGCACGTTCCCCAGGCCGAGCGAAGCAGCAGAAACTCGAAAAGATTCGGCACGCCCGCGGTCTCCGTCTGTGTGGCGTACTGCTTCTTCGGCATCCACCTCAGCCAGGGCAAAATCCAGAGCATGCTCGCAAGCCCGAGAACGATGAAAAACGGGCGCCATCCGAACCGCGCCATCAGCAGCCCGCCAAACAGCATCCCGAACCCCGGCCCCAGCAGCAGCCCCGAGGCCAGCACCGAATTCGCCACGCCGCGATGCTCTTCCTCGAAATTCAGGGCAATGATCTTGTTATACGAGGGATAGCTGGCTGCTTCTCCCATGCCGAGCAGGAGCCGCAGGATGAAGAGCGCGGCAAATGTGTGAACGATGCCTGTGGCGGCGGTTGCGGCGGACCAAAGGAGGAACGCTCCGGCGAACACCCAATTGACGTTCAGGCGGTCGACCAGCCATCCATAGAAAAGATGCAGGCAGGCGTACGTCCAGAAGAACGCCGAAAGCAGCACCCCAAGCTGCGTGGCCGAAATTCCCAGCTCGTCCTTCAATATCGGCGCGGCAATGGAAAGGTTCCCGCGGTCGATGTAATTAATGAAGACGGAAATCGAAAGCAGGATGATGATGATCAGGAGCGCATTGGGGATCTTGCTGCGCTCGGCTGGCCGGAGAGTAGGCATGAAGAGTCGGCCACATCTTCTCCGTCGAGCCGCCGAATTGCAACCGCTTTCCCCGCCGATTCAGGCGTTGACCGCGTCAGCATGTCACCGCCAACTAGCCTCGTCGCCGAAACCAGACGAAGTCGCATCCGCTGCGGGCCTGGCGGCTAGCTTGCCGATCTTTCCAGACGGTATTCTTGCGCTCGGTCCTCTTGCCGCAAGCGCGTAGCCCGCTCGGGAGCGGTTCTTTGTAGCGGCGGCTTTATGCCGCCTTCTTTTCTGCGGTTCTCCAGCTTTTGCATACGCCGGTCGAGGTCGGCGCCGTTTGGGCGGGGCTGGGTCGCAGGTGCGCCTTCTCGCGATGAGACGAGGAATGGGCGCGGCGTCGGCTCGGCGAGCGCCTTCCTTTGTTCCACGACCTGCCGGGCGATGGCGCTGCGCCGGTCGCCGTAGAGCAGCTTGAAGAGCACAAAAATCATGAAATCCAGACCGAGGATGGAAAGGGCTACAAATATGCTGAACGGCATCGCTTACTCGCCAGGGCGCGCGGCGTCCTGCCTCCATT
>DATMMG010000109.1:0-11125 GCA_035569815.1 Candidatus Methylomirabilota bacterium | reverse complement strand
GCCCTTGTCGATCTATCTGTTGTAGTGGTTTCGCGGCGCACCGTCATAACGGCCAGTCCGCATGCAACACTTCTTGAAAGCAGCGTGCAGAACCGCAAGGGCAGGGGTCGTTCCTACCTAGCTTCTCAGATAGTTCCTTCTCGCCATGGACGACCCGGTTACCACGCTTAACGTTGGTTTCGGATGGGAAACCCTTGCGTCGCTTGCTGCTTGTTTCGTGGAAAAAAGTTGCTGTACACGGCAGTTCTCCTTCTTGATGGATTTGCCCGTCACATCACGAAAGTGAACTGCACTTCTAAGACTAACCCATTCCTCGGCTCTTCCCAAGTCCCTGTTAGTCGGATGGCCGTCCGCGCGGGTACAGTGAGCCGCTTCTCCGGTTTCCGGGTTAATCAGGCAAGTTGGGCACTGCTACCGGCCATCTGGCGAGGTCTCCATAACAGAAGAAAGCCCAAGCTCAAGCCGAAGAGAATTCCGGGCACTAACCAATTGCTGCCGAGAAACTTCAATACGAAACCAAAAAGAGCTAGGTTCATGGCATAGACGAAGCCGATGACGTGCGCTGACTTCCAGAACCTGAGAGCCTTGGGAAGGTCGCCAGGAAGTGCTTCGGCTGACCGCCTGAAAATTTTCTTTCGTGTTACGAATCCGACGAGAACCAGGTAAACGGAGGCAAAAACGAGCACGGCCAAAACCCATGCCGAAACACTACGGACGGGAGGATTCATGGTCTGGACCATGAAAAGAAGACAGAACCACGCGCTTAGGAAACCAACGTGGACTATGTCGATTTCAGTTTGTGTTTTAGATATGGTGTCAGGTTTACTGCGCCCCAGAACCTGATAGACCCTTCCGAAGCCAAGGCAGGCGACTCCCGTGAACAGCGTATCAAGCGGGCGGACAGTTGAAGGGGCGACGCGATGATGCGTGTAATAAGTTGCCAAATAACGCAAAGAGCCATCCAGGAACGTGATTCCAGAAAGCACAGCCATCGCTAGTGCTGCATATCGAGCCACGGATTTCATGGCGCGATGCTAGCACAGGTTTCCTGTAGGTCCCGATTAGTCGGCTAACCGGACATATGGCTAGTAGTACGACCTTGGGCTGCTACTTCCACGCTGTGATGTGAAGGCCTACCGAGTCGCTGTAGAGGTAGACACGAACGTCATGTTTGTTGCCTGGCTCGACCGCATGCCATGTCCTGATGTTTGCGCCGGTCGGCTCATCCAATTCGTTTTCCTCGCGAGTCAACCAATTCGACGGTACAAGGACCTGAAGGCGAGAGACCAGATCGCGGAATCGGACCTCAGCAACGGACACGGAAGGCTCCTGCCAATAGCAAACGAACTGCGTTCCTGAGTCGATGGAAGGAGAGACTTTAACTGCGTTGACCATACAATCCTTCGCCCCACTAAGTTTCAACGTACCTTCTGAGGTGTCCGCCTTCGAGTTGGCGGTATGGATGATGTCTTCAAAAACACTCGTGCGAGCCTCAAACGCTTTCTTCAGGTTTTGGCAGAATTCATCGCAACCCACGCCCACGGCGGCTGCGGCGGATGGAGTCAGCTTGGAAGGAGAGGGCAAAATGTGATGCATCAAAAACGGAGAGGAAAGCGAGTTCATCATCAGGTAAAGCTTCGCCGATCCGTCACTCTGCTTCGCCACTTGCAGATGAAGCGGGCATTGCCCGATATAAGGTCCCTCCGTGGGAGTGATTTCACAATCGGGTGGACCTGCGTCAACGTAATGGTCGACACTCGGGGAATTAACGACGAAATGCCAAGCTGGATTGAGTGTCTTAAGCGCATCCATTGTTCTTGCGTACCAGCTCGCGCCGTTTGCAAAGGGGACTTGCGCGTAGCAGATACACATCAGCACGTTGTTAGCCCACTTCGTCAGTTGGCAAGGGACCTTTGTCCCTTCCGTCGAGACGTCGGGAACGGGGGATACATGCGACTGGTACCCTCTAAAGTCAATGACGGCTGCATCGAGTATGTTCTGCACATTCGAACAGAGCTGGTCTTTGCACTGCGCAGATGCAGGAATCGGGAGAAGAGTGAAGAGCATGCCGGAAATGAGAGATGCGGTTTTCTTGTTCATTTCATCCTGTCTGATGAAAGGTGGTGGGCGACCTAGCGTCGGGGCAGGGTGGGAATTGTCCCTTCAGCAAAAGACTGCACCCGGCCGAATTTGCTGTCAACCATATGACCGAAACGCGGATGTCCTGCGAGGCAACAGTCGGATCTTATTCAACTACAGGGTGCAACTCCTGGTAAGTCGTGGGGGTTCAGACCGTCGATGCAACACCCTCTAATCAGTTGATCCAACAATGCTTCCCCGGGAGAACTGATCTGTTTGCCTGCAGTCGATCAAAACCTAGCCAGGGTGGCGTTCCGGCTGATCTAACCTAGCGAGCGATTTTAGCTTTTGTTTTCAATGTTAAGGTCGGTTCGAGCTGAGTGTTGCGTCGACCCATTGAGACCACCCGGCTTACCGGAAAAGTTCCGTACTGTTACCTTTCAATTGTTGAATGAAGGTTACTGAGGTTTGCACAAGAAGAAAGCCCCAGGACCACTCGCCACCTGGGGCTTTGTCAATCGAACGAGACTCTGTCCCCGAGTGCCGTTCCCGTTCGAGCGTCTTACTCTATGAATATCTTAATATCGCAAACCTAGGCCTGTCGTTGTCCGAGAGCAATCACAAAGTTGTCGCAAAGCAATTCTGCGCTGGCGGCCGGAGTATGGCGTACTCACAAAAGGGTGATTATCTTCGGGCAATGATCGAGCTTGCCAATTCTTGTGTCTGAGATTTGGCATTTCAGGCACCACGATTCGGCTTTGCAACCTTCCCATTGCGAATCGCACTCGACTATGAATTTGGTATCAAGCGTTTTCTCGCGAATTCCTGGTTAGTCGTGCCAGCTCAACCGGACAAATGGGTTGTAGTACGGTCTCCGGGCCGGAGACCGGACACATCTCAAAGTGCACGAAATTTCGAAAT
Source organism: Candidatus Methylomirabilota bacterium (assembly GCA_035569815.1). Lineage (GTDB taxonomy): Bacteria > Acidobacteriota > Terriglobia > Acidiferrales > UBA7541 > Acidiferrum. Next base: position 8,125 of record DATMMG010000109.1, on the reverse strand, counting down.
ATCCACTAACCGCGCAGCAATTTCAAAGGGACAATCGAACTAGAAAGAAAAAGTGCGCTGATTCCAGAGAAGTTAAATGGAGCCGAGAGTGGGAGTTGAACCCACGACCTGTCGATTACGAATCGACTGCTCTACCACTGAGCTACCTCGGCCCTGCTTTATGACGATAGCACCCGCGGAAAAACACTGTCAATTCTGGCCCGAGAAAATGTGCGAGGAATCGTTCAGCGGGAGAAGGGGAACATCGCCCAGCCGATGCCGATGCCGACGAGCAGGAAGAGAAACAGGGACCAGAGAATATATTTGAAGCGATCTTTGGGACGGCGGCGGCCGAGGAATCCGAAGGCGACGGAAATGACGACGGCGAAAAGGAGGAAGGCCTGAAAATGCGTGAGGTCCAGCGCGGGCACGGGGGTCATGCCTTGTGTCCACGCGCTGCTTCGTAGGCGTGAAGGGCGGCCAGAAGATTCAGGACGCCGGCGGTGGCAAGAAGGCGCGTGCCGTAATCGCCGTCGGCGTGCGAAACGTCGGCGCCTGCGGTTTCCATGGCGCGAGCGACGAAATAGAAACCGCCGGCGCCAAGATCGGCGATGAAGCCGAGCTTGTCAAAGGCGTCGGCGCCCTGGCGCGTGAAGACGTTTCCCTTCATGGAAGCGCCAGCGGCAACGAGCAGGCCGACCGAAAGGAAGACCACGATGGCGCGGCCCCACATCATTTGCAGCGCGTGGCCAAGGCCGGGCAAGAGCCAAGCCGCGACGCCCAGAGCGAGCGCGCGGGATTCGCGCGGAGAGATGTCTTGCACCTTTGGCGGAGGGGAAGACTCCGCGCCCGGGCCCGCGTTCTGCAATGGTTCGTCCATTTCGCTCCAATCCTGAAATTTTACGCGAGCAGGGGCAGGATCTCCTGCTGAACGGCTCCCGTGACGCGCGCTTCCTTATCGCCGATGTAGACATCCACTTCGCTGCGGATTCCGAATTCGGGGAGGTAGATTCCCGGTTCGACGGAATTGCAGGTTTCGGGGATCAGGTGGCGTGCGTCGTGGGTCTCGAGGCCGTCCATGTTGACGCCGTTGCCGTGCACCGCCGCCTGGCCGATGTTGTGGCCGGTGCGGTGAAAGAAATATTTGCCGTAGCCGGCCTTTTCGACGACGCGGCGCGAGGCCTGGTCCACCTGCCAGCCTTGCAGAGGCTTGCCGGACTTGATGGACTTCTGGATCAGATCAACGGCGGCATCGCGGGCTTCGCGGACAACTTTGAAAACCTTGGCGTATTTGTCGGGCACTTTTGCGCCGAGATAGCCGACCCACGTGATGTCGTAATAGACGCTGCCGGCGGCTTTCTGCTTGCCCCAGACATCGAGAAGGAGCAGGTCGCCCTCCTTAATCGTGGCGGAGGATTCGCGTTTGGGGGCGTAGTGCGGGTCGCTGGCGTTTTGATTCACGGCGACGTCGGGGCCTTCTTCGGTGGTGATGCCTTCTTCGTCGAAGCGCTTGCGAATCCACTGCTGCAGATCGTATTCGGTGAGATTCTTTTTGTCGCGAACCGACTGCGCAGCTAGAGCAAACGCTTGTTGGACGATCTTGTCGATGGCGCGGCCGGCGGCGAGGTGTGATTCGAGCTGCGCGGCGCTCCAGCAGGCTTCGTATTTCTGAACGAGATCGGCGGAGGTGACGACTTTCGCGCCAGTGCTGCGGACCAGTTCAATCGTGCCGGCGTCCACCATCGAAACGTAGGGGATCGCGTTTTTCGGCGAATATTGCATCGCCACGTTTTTGGCGCGGCTGAGGATTTTTTTCAGATTGCCGCGCAATTCTTCCTGCGCGGAAAAATAGAGAGTTTCGCCGGGCAAGGCGGCAAGCGATTGCGCTTCGATCTTGTGCACCAGTTTTTTCGGCGTGCCTTTGGCAGGGACGAAATAAAACCAGCGGCGCGTGCGCATGCTGTCGGGCAGGGCCAGGATGCGATGAGCGATGGGATCGCGGCCGCGGAAATCGTAGAAAAGCCACCCGTCAAGCTTCGCGGCCCGCAGGTCTTTTTGGATGGATTCGATGTTTGCGCTCATGAAGTCAGGTACCGCCGGATTTCGAAGGATTCTAATTGGGAACGATCGCTACGCTTCTTCGCGGAGGAGATCGAGAATTTGCTGCCGGGTGACGCCGCGAATCTCCACGCGTTTGTTGCGCCCGTGCTCACCGCTCTGGATTCTAACAGCGGACTTTGGGGTTTTCAAAAGATCGGAAAGGAAGGCGACGAGAGATTCATTGGCGCGGTTTTCGACGGCGGGCGCGCAGAGGCGGATTTTCAGCGCGCCGCCGAGGGAGCCGGCGATTTCGTCTTTGCTGGCGCGAGGCTGGACGCGGACATTGAGCGTCAGGGTGCCGCTGGCGGGGTTTTCGGTGATTTCGAGGAAGGGCATCATTACAAGGCTAACCTGAAATTGCGGCGAGAAATTGCGATTCTTACAATCGCGCCAGCGGACCGCCTCAGAAGGCGGTCTCTACAAAAGAAAAAGATTTGCCGGGCAAGAGCTCGGCGGTTGTGTTCTCGGCAGAGAAATTGGTTTCGCGGATGAGTGGAGGTCGTAAAAGCGGTGGCAGAGACACCGCACTCCAAAGCTGGGCCACCTGAAGGTGGCCGCTACGCGGGGGCGGACCGAGCGCCGCGGCGGGTCGTACAAAGGAAAGAGGCTTGCCGGGCTAAAGCCCGGTGCCTACAGAGGCTGGGTTTACCAGGCGCGTTGGTACTGGACAGGCGGAGTCAGTTTCGCGCCGAGTTCCTGGGCGGCGCGGCGTGGCCAGTAGGGATCGCGCAGGAGTTCCCTGGCGAGGAAAACAAGATCGGCTTGCTCGGTTGAGAGGATCGTCTCGACCTGGGCGGGGTCGGTTAGCATTCCTACTGCGCCGGTGGCGATGCCGGCTTCACGGCGGATTGCGGCGGCGAACTTGACCTGGTAGCCGGGGCCCAGGGGAATTTGCACGTTGGGCACCAGGCCTCCGCTGGAGACATCCACCAGATCAATGCCGAGACTCTTGAAGGTTTTGCAAAGCTCGATGCTCTGCGGCAAATCCCAGCCGCCTTCTTTCCAATCGGTGGCGGAAATGCGCACGAACACAGGCCATTTTGCGGGCCAGATTTCGCGGACGGCTTGGGCTACGCGCAGCGGGAAGCGCGCGCGATTTTCAAAGCTGCCGCCATACTCGTCGGTGCGGAAGTTGGAAAGAGGCGAGAGAAATTCGTGCGCCAGGTAGCCGTGGGCGGCGTGAACCTCGACGACCTGAAAGCCGGCGGCTAATGCCCGGCGAGCGGACGTTCGAAAGTCTTCGACGATCTGATCGATTTCCGCGATGGTGAGCTCTCTTGGATCGGGATAGTTCGCGTCAAACGCCACAGCGCTCGGGGCCACGGGCACCCAGCCACCTTCACTCTGCGGGACTTTGCTACCGCCAATCCACGGCGCGGCGGTGCTTCCCTTTCTTCCCGCGTGGGCAAGCTGCATGCCGGGGATTGCGCCCTGCTCGCGGACAAAATCGGCGATGGCCTTCCACGATTCGACGTGGGCGTCGAGATAGATGCCGGTGTCCCAGGGCGAGATGCGTCCGATGGGCTGGACGGCGGTCGCTTCCGTCATTACCAACGCGGCGCCGCCGATGGCGCGGCTGCCGAGATGAACCAGGTGCCAGCGTCCGGGATGCCCGTCCCTGGCTGAGTATTCGCACATCGGGGAAACGGCAACCCTGTTTTTCAACTGCAACTCTCGCAACTGAAGCGGCGCAAAAAGCGTCATAGGTTCTCCCAATCATTCATCGGCGTCATTTCGTTTGATTCAGGGATTCTTGGGACGGATACCGAAAATCGCGGTGCCGACGCGAACTTCCGTAGAGCCTTCGAGAATGGCGGCTTCGAAATCGTGGGACATTCCCATGGACAAAGTGGGCAGAGGCCTGCCGATGCGAGGCTCTACTTGTTCTTTTAGTTTTCGCAACGTTTCGAAAAAAGGGCGGACTTGCTGGGGATTTTCGCGGAAGGGAGGGATGCACATCAGGCCGGCGAAATCGAGGTGAGGAAGCGTCAGCAAGCGTTCCGCGAGTTGCGGCAAATCCGCCTCGGAGACACCGCTTTTGGTTTCCTCGCCGCCCATGTGGACTTCGATGAGGACGCGCAGCTTTTCGCCGATTCCCTTCTCCGCTTGTGCCCGATCCAGCCGCTGGGCCAGTGACCAATCGTCGACCGAATCAACGGAGTGGAAGGCTTTTGCGGCGCGAGCGGCTTTGTTGCTTTGCAGATGGCCGATCAGATGCCAGGTAGCCTGGAGGTCCGCGACTGCGGCGAGCTTCCCTTCCCATTCCTGGACGCGGTTTTCACCAAAGTGGCGGAGACCGGCAACGTAGGCTTCGCGAATCGCGTCAGCGGGGTGAGTCTTGGAAACGCCAATCAGAAGAATCTCCTCCGGTTTTCTTGAAGCGCGACGCGCGGCCAGCTCGATCCTCTGGCGAACGATTCGCAAATTTTCACGGATTGTTGAGAGGTTCGCCATCCTGAGCCTGTAAAATCCTAACATGGCAAGGGCGTGCTCCCCGCGAAAGACGGGCCGCACGGCTCTTAGGGCGGAAGCCGTTGCAGGTAGCTCGTTGTGTCTATACACTGAGTGGCACTGGTGGTCTGCCCCTACCAAGAACTGGAGACATGACAACACGCGGATTGCTGATTGCTATTGAAGGCATCGACGGTAGCGGAAAACACACGCAGGCCAAACTTCTCGAACACTCACTCCAAGGCCTCGGCTACAAAGTTTATTCCACCGGATTTCCGCAGTACGAATCGTGGTTTGGGACGATGGTGGGAAAATTTCTGAACGGGGATTTCGGGCCGCTTGAGAGCGTGGACCCGCATTTCACCGCTCTGTTATACGCGGGAGACCGGTTCGAAGCCAAGCAGCGGCTGGAATCGTCGCTCAACGAAGGGAAAATTGTGCTCGTCGACCGGTACATCGGGTCGAACCTCGCGCACCAGGTGGCGCTGGCGAAACCCGAAAAGCGGGCCGAGTTCATGCGATGGATCGAGCACCTGGAATACACCATCTATGGACTGCCGCGGGAAAGCATGATCCTTTACCTGCGCGTGCCGCCGAGCCAGGCGCAGGAACTTGTGGGGAAGAAAACCGAACGGAAATACACCACCGCAACTCACGATATCCTGGAAAAAAACCTGCGGCATCTGGAAGACGCGGCGGAGATGTACGACATGATGTCACGAAGCCGGCCGTGGGCCACGATTCAGTGCTACGATTCCGCGAACAATGGTTTGCGGATGCCGGAAGATATCGCGAAGGAATCGCTGCAAGCGGTGAAACCTCTGTTGGAGAGCTGGAAAAAAGGCTGAACGATGGGCTTCTCCGAATTTCTGGGTAACGAGGCGATGGTGGCCGCCCTGCGCGGGGCGTTGCGGGCAGAGCGCGTGCCGCACGCGATGCTGTTCACCGGGCCGCGGGGAGTGGGGAAATTCACGCTGGCGCGGATGTTTGCACAGGCCGCCAACTGCGAACGGTTGAAGGACGACTTTTGCGGAGAATGCGCGACCTGCCAGCGAGTCGGGCTACTCGCAAATCCGGGCGACTTGATCGCGCAAGGACTCGCGGAGCGCGGGGAGAGCGCGGATGCGGCAACGGTCGAGCGCGTGCCGCTGATTCTGCAGAGCCACCCGGATGTGTGGGTGCTGGTGCCTGATCCGGTGAGGCTGAAGAGTCCGGTGGTGCGGCCGGTGATGCGCATCGGCCAACTTCGCGCCGTCCAACGCGCGGCGTATTTTCAGCCGATGGGGCGGCGGAGGGTGTTCATCCTGGACGGCGCGGAAACGATGCGCAGCGACGTTTCGAATGTTTTCCTGAAAATCCTGGAAGAGCCGCCCGGATCGGCGACGCTGATCCTGACGGCGCCATCGCCGTTCAATCTGCTGCCCACGATCGTATCGCGCTGCATGCAGTTTCGCTTTGCGCCGCTGGCGCAGGCGGAAGTGGAAATCATTCTGAAGGCAAAAGGCGGAATGAAACCTGCCGAAGTGAAGCTGGCCGCGCAACTCTCCGAGGGCAGCCCCGGGTTGGCGAGCGAGATGAATGTGGAAGCGGTGGTGGAGCGGAGACGCGCGATTCTGCGGATATTTGACCATGCGGCGCGGGGGCAGGGGTTCTCGCAGCTCTTCGCTGCCACGAATCAGCTCGCGAAAGATCGCGAAACGCCGTACGAAGATCTGCTGGGAGATTTTTATGGGTTGCTCTCAGACCTGCTGGAATTGAGCGCAGGGTTGAAAGCACCGCAACTCCGCAACCCGCATCTTACGAAGGAGCTCGAGGCGCTTGCGCGTTCCGTAAATTCCGACTGGGTGATGCGCGCGATCACGGGCATTGACGAACTCGCGTCGGGCGCCCGCCGGAATCTCAACCGGCAGCTTGGCATGGACGCGTTAGCGGCGTCGCTGGCTTCCGAAGAGCCCGCAAACGCCGCGCGCAAATAAGCGGTCTATCTTTATTCAGCGGCGCGCGTCATAATAAACGAAACCCAACGCCCATTTCCTGCATCACAGGATAGTAATCTTCCAAAGCCGCCGAAGGAGTAGTCATGGTGAATCGCCGCATGTACCGTCCCAGTTTTGCGGACGTCAAGGAACAGGCGCCACCCCGCGCCTCCCACAACAGCAACAACAATGGACCTGTTCCGAGCAAGAAGCCCGCGCCGCCGGAAGTGACGCACGCGGAGAATTTCTACTGGGTCAAGCAGATGCAGGGACGCACCTCGATGGTGGTGGTGCTGGAAACGGGAGAAGAGCTGCGCGGAGCAGTGGAGTGGTACGACCGCGAGTGCATCAAGCTGACGCGAAACGGCGCACCGAACCTGATGGTCTTCAAGCGCTTCATCAAGTATGTGTATAAGGACGGGGAAGATTCCGCGCAGGGCGGCGACGAGTAAGGGCTACTTCCGCAGGGTATTGCCTCCGGCGGCCGAGAAGGTGAGCAGAGCCTTTGCCGCCATAGTGCCAGATTCATTGAAAATTTCGCATTCGGTGACGATGAAGTTGCGCCCCTTGCGCAAGACGCGAGCATCCGCTTTGACCCGCCCTCCCGCCACCGGCTCCAGATAGTTAATCTTCAGTTCGAGCGTTGCGATCTCCACGCCCCTGGGAACTACCGTGTAGGCAGCAATCGCGGCGGTGGTGTCGGCGAGAGCCGCCAGAATGCCGCCATGGACCACGCCATGAATCTGCTTGTGGCGCTGGTGGACGTCCAGCCGGAAAATCGCCCGGCCGTCGTGGACGCTTTCCACGTCGAAGCCGAGGAGCTCGGAAGACATGCTCTCTTTCATCCGGCGCCGGACGAGTTCGGTTGCCTGCTTTTCTTCCGGGGTCATTTTTCGAGCCATTCGAGTCAGCCTCTTTCAGTAAGCGGTTACTCCACCATCCACGGGAATTACGGTTCCGGTCATCCAGGAAGATTCTTCGGAAGCGAGGAAGACGGCCAGGCCGGCGATGTCGCCCGGCTTGCCGAAGCGGCCGAGGGGGATGGTTGCCAGGCGGCTTTCGCGGGCCTGGCGGCCCGCTTCGGTATCGGCGAAGAGGCTTCGGGTCATGTCGGATTCCACTATGGAGGGGCAGAGGCAGTTCACCCGAATATTGTCGGGGGCGTGATCGAGAGCCATGGCCCTGGTGAGCATGCTTACCGCTCCCTTGGAGGTGCAATAGGCTGCGCGATCACGGATCGCGACTATGCCCAGGACTGAGCCTACATTGATGATGGAGCCGCCTCCGGCGCGGCGCATGGCGGGAAGCGCGGCGCGGGACATTAGAAAGGGGCCTTTTACATTGGTGGCCATCACGCGGTCCCAGTCCTCTTCGGCGATGGTCTCGACGGTGGAAACGCTGAGCGTTCCGGCATTATTGACCAGGACATTCACTTTTCCAAAGGCGTCCTCTGCCGCTTTCACGAGCTGCTGGGTGTCCGCGGCGCTGGTGACGTCGCATTCGAGTGCCAATGCGGAACAGCCCTCCTGCTGCAACAGGCGAAGGGTTTCGTCCAGCCTTTCCTTGCGGCGGCCAGCCACGGCCACCTGCGCGCCCTCGCGGGCAAAGGAAAGGGCGAT
>DATMMG010000108.1:0-3810 GCA_035569815.1 Candidatus Methylomirabilota bacterium | reverse complement strand
TGTTCGTGCAATGGGAGGAAGAATAACGCAGAGAACGCTGAGAACGCAGAGAGCACTGAGAAGAAAAGAGCAACCCAAGAGCACAGCCAGGAATGACTGTGCCACAAGAGGGGAGCGTATTTGTGGGAGATGAGGTGAGATAAGATGGTGGGAGAGGGACTAGAGTGATGAGCGTGGGGACACCTGTGGTGAATGATCCGGCGACTGGCCGGGGACCGTTTCGGGCGCCGCGGGGGACGCAGATTTCGTGCAAGGGGTGGCAGCAGGAGGCGGCGCTGCGGATGCTGCTGAATAATCTGGACCCCGAGGTGGCGGAGAAGCCCGAGGACCTGGTGGTGTACGGAGGGACCGGGAAAGCAGCGCGGAATTGGGATTGCTTTCACGCGATTGTGAAGTCGCTGCGGGCGCTGGAGGGGGACGAGACGCTGCTGGTGCAGTCGGGGAAGCCGGTAGCGGTGTTTCGGACGCACGAGTATGCGCCGCGAGTGCTGCTGTGCAATTCCAACCTGGTGGGACATTGGAACAATTGGGAACAGTTCAACGAGCTGGACCGCGCGGGATTGATGATGTACGGCCAGATGACCGCGGGAAGCTGGATCTATATCGGGACGCAGGGAATTTTACAGGGCACGTTTGAGACGTTTGCGGCAGCGGCGCGGCAGCAATTTGGCGGAAGCCTGAGCGGGAAGCTGGTGGTGACGGGCGGCATGGGAGGAATGGGCGGAGCGCAACCGCTGGCGGCGACGATGAATGGCGCGGCGTTCCTGGGGATTGACGTGGACCCGGAGCGGATCAAGCGGCGGGTAAAGACAGGCTACTGCGACGTGATGGTGACGTCGCTGGATGAGGCGCTGCGGATATTGAAGAATGCGGTGCGCAAGGGCGAGGCGACGTCGGTGGGATTGGTGGGAAATTGCGCGGACCTGATTCCTGAGATGGCGAAGCGCGGCGTGGTGCCGGACATTTTGACGGACCAGACGAGTGCACACGACCCGATCGGCGGGTACGTGCCGAATGGAATGACGCTGGCGGAGGCGCTGGAGCTGAGGAAGAACAATCCTGCGGAGTACCGGAAGCGTTCGGTTGCGGCGATGGGCGCGCACGTGCAGGGGATGCTGGATTTGCAGAAGCTGGGAGCGGTAACGTTCGATTACGGAAATAATATCCGGACGTTTGCGTTTGAAGCGGGAGTGAAGGATGCGTACGGCTTCCCCGGATTTGTGCCGGCGTATATCCGGCCGCTGTTCTGCGAGGGGAAGGGGCCGTTCCGCTGGGCGGCGCTTTCGGGAGAGGCTTCAGATATCGCGCGGACGGATCAACTGGTGCTGGAAATGTTTCCGGAGAACGAGCATTTGAAGCGGTGGATTACGATGGCGCAGAAGAAGGTGAAGTTCCAGGGATTACCATCGCGGATTTGCTGGCTGGGATATGGTGAGCGGGACAAATTCGGACTGGCGTTGAACGACCTTGTGGCGAAGGGCGAGTTGAAAGCGCCCATTGTGATCGGGCGGGATCATTTGGATTGCGGATCGGTGGCGTCGCCGTATCGCGAGACGGAATCGATGAGGGATGGATCGGACGCGATTGCGGACTGGGCGCTGCTGAACGCGCTGGTGAATACGGCGAGCGGGGCTTCGTGGGTGTCGATTCATAACGGCGGCGGGGTGGGGATTGGATACTCGCAACATGCGGGCCAAGTGACGTGCGCGGACGGTACCAAAGAAATGGCCAAGCGCATCGAACGGGTGTTGACGAACGATCCCGGGATGGGGGTTGCGCGCCATGTGGACGCGGGTTACCCGGAAGCCATTGCGTTCGCAAAGAAAACTGGCGTCAAAGTGCCAATGCTGTAAGGATAGCGACACACAAACAAACCGCGTGTCTCGGTGCAGAGACAAACGGTCGAGGAGCGGCTATCTATGTATACGGTCCTGGGTGCAACGGGAAATATCGGTTCGGTCATCACGAAAAAATTATTGGAGAAGGGCGAGAAGGTCCGGGTTGTCGGGCGGAATGCCGCCAGGCTGCAGCAGTACGTGCATCGTGGGGCGGAGGCGTTTGTTGCGGACGTTAAGGATGCGGAAGCGCTGACGAAAGCGCTGACGGGCGCGCGAGCGGCGTTTCTGATGATGCCGCCGGGGATGACCTCGCCGGACTATCGGGCGGAGCAGGAAGTGGAATCGTACGCGATTGCGACGGCGGCGAGAAACTCCGGATTGCAGTACGCAGTGAATTTGAGCAGCATCGGGGCGCAGGCTCCCGCGGGAACGGGTCCGATCCTGGGACTACACGACTGCGAACGAAAATTGAATGCGGTAGAGCGGCTGAACGTGCTGCACCTGCGTCCGGCTTATTTCATGGAGAACCACCTTTCGGCGATCGAAATGATCCAGATGATGGGGATCTTCGCGGGTGCGTTGAAGCCGGATTTGAAGATATCGATGATCGCTACTCGGGATATCGGGGCGCACGCGGCGGAGCGCTTGCTGAATCTGGATTTCAGCGGGAAGCAGACGCAGGAACTGCTGGGCGAGCGGGATTTAACCATGACGGAAGCGGCGGCGATCATCAGCCGGGGAATATCGAAGCCGGACCTGAGGTATTTGCAGTTTACGTACGAACAGGTGGAGCAGGCGCTGGTGCAGATGGGACTTTCGGCGAAGACGGCGGCGTATTTCATCGAGATGTTTCACGGGATGAACAACGGGATCGTGGCGGGAATGGAGCCACGGAGCGCGGCGAATACGACAGCGACGACTATGGAGACGTTCGTGAGGGAAGTGTTTGCGCCGGCGTATCAGGGGATTGCGGTGGGGGTGTAGGGTGGGTTTAGAGACGACGATCGCAAGAGAAGAGTAACCCAAGCCCCACACGCAAAATCGGCGTGTGGGGCACCCGGCAAGAGAAACCCAAGAGCACAGGCCCTTCGGCTTCGCTCAGGACAAGCTGAAGCCTGTGCCACGTTTTTGAGCGGCAGCATTCTGATTACAGGGGCATCACAGGTGGTCACGCTGCGAGGGGGCGGCCCGCGGCGAGGTAATTCCCTTTCCAAAATTGGGTTGGTGCGTGATGGCGCGGTGCTGGTGCGCGACGGGAAGATTTTGTCTGCGGGGCCGCGCGCGGAGGTGGAGCGGCGCGCGGAGGCGAAAGCGGCGGAGAAACTGGATGTGGGCGGACGGGTGGTGCTGCCGGGATTTGTGGATTCGCACACGCACCTGGTTCATGCGGCTAGCCGCGCGGAAGAGTATGAGCTGAAGATTCAAGGGGCGAGTTACGAAGAGATTGCGCGGAAGGGCGGCGGGATACTGAATTCGGTGAAAAAGTTGCGCGCGGCCACCAAGGAAGCATTGAAGACGCGGGGGATGGCGGCGCTCTCGGAGTTTGCGGCGTACGGAACGACGACGGTGGAGGCGAAGAGCGGATACGGGCTGGATGTGGCGAGCGAGTTGAAGATTCTCCAACTGCATAAGGAGTTGAATGCGGAGCAGCCGCTGGAGATTGTTTCGACGTTCCTGGGTGCCCATGTGGTGCCGGCGGAATTTCGCGCGAAGAAGGATGGGGCGGAGCAATACCTTGCGCTGCTGATCGAGAAATTGTTGCCGGAAGTGGTGGTCGGCGATTTGGCGGAGTATTGCGACGTGTTTTGCGACCGCGGGGCTTTTACGGTGAGGCAATCGAGGAAATTGCTGACGAAGGCGAAGGAACATGGGCTGCGGCCGCGGCTGCATGCGGAGCAGTTGTCGCGGAGCGGGGCTACGCAATTGGCAGTGGAACTGGAGGCGGCGAGTTGCGACCACCTGGAGCAGGTGA
>DATMMG010000107.1:0-3936 GCA_035569815.1 Candidatus Methylomirabilota bacterium | reverse complement strand
GTGGCGCTCGGCCATCCAATCGGCGCGTCCGGCGCGCGCATCCTGGTTACGCTGCTCTATGAGTTGCAGCGGCGCAATCTGAAGCGGGGCATTGCCGCGCTGTGCCTCGGCGGCGGCAATGCCGTCGCCCTTGCGGTCGAGCGGTTTTAGCCTTCATTTCTACAGCTAGTGGTTTGGCGAGGACGCCGAAGACCCACACGCAAAGGCGGCGTGTGGGGCACCCGGGGTGTTTTTCAGCCGCCACATTATTTGCGTGAAAATTCGAAGAGCGGTTTTGTTTCCATGGCTTGGCCGGTTTCGAGCAAGGTTTTGAGGTTGGAAAGAACCACGGGCCAGCCGCGGGTGATGCCGCGTTCCATCTCCGAGCCGGGCTCCAGCTCGTCGTGAGTTACAGTGAGGCGGACCGCTTTTCCGGAAGAAACAATCTCAAATGTGACGCGGGAGTGCTTTTCCTCGTCCCCCTCGTCACCCGGAGGCGACCAGGTGATCACCAGTCGCCGCGGAGGCGTGACTTCCACTACTTTTCCTACCAGATGGGTCTCTCTCGTGGACGAGTCTTCATGCTTCCACGGCGAACCCACCTTCCAGTCGGAAACGTTCAGGTGCGCCCAATACCTGCGGGTCATTTCGGGATCCATCAGGGCGTTGAACACTTTTTCCGCGCTTGACGAAATATAAGTGACGTAGACGAACTTAGATTTATTTTTCATAGTCCTTCTCCAGCTCCTCCTTCAAGTCGTACAGGGCCCGCAACCGAGAACGTTCAAACTTTCCGATCCAGCGTTCGTAAATTTCGTGGATGGGCACGGGATTCAAGTAATGGAGTTTCTCGCGGCCGCGCCAGACGGTGACCACCAGGTTGGCGCCTTCGAGCAGCTTCAGGTGCTTGGTGGCGGCTTGGCGGCTCATGTCCAGATGCCTGCAAAGCTCGCCGAGCACCTGGCCGTTGTCCGCGCGCAACAGGTCGAGCAGTTTGCGGCGGTTGGAATCGGCGAGAGCCTTGAAGACCCGGTCCATCCTCACGGGGAGGATAATAGGCAACCAGATGGTTGCATGTCAAGAGAGGATTTTCCAGAAGCAGAGAGCGGGGTTGCGGCGGACGGCAAAAGGCATTTCTGTAGCTCACCCCTTCAGGGGTGAGGGTTTCCACTGCGTTGGCACGATTGTCTCGTGGTAAGGAAAAACCTCAGGCCTGAAAGCCTGAGCTAGAGGCGGGTTGCTTTACGCCTGTGGCGCGGCTTTGGGTTGCGCCAGTTCTGTAGCGCAGTAGGGGCAGAATTTGTCGCCGTCGGAAACTTCGCGCTGGCACTGCGGGCAGGCGGGATGGAGATTGCATTTGCAGTTAGGGCAGAAATTGAAGCGCGCATTGACGTTGGCGGCGCATTGCGGACAGGGGTAGGGAAGCGGCTCTCGGACGAGCAGATAGATGATGAAGCCAATGAAGAAATACCCGCCGGAGAGCAGAAGAACCAGCAGGGTCCACAGGCCGGGATTCATGCCGCGGCGCTTGGCGTCTCGATAGACATAGCCGAGCGAGAAAAACAGAATGGAAAGGGCGACGGCGCCAAAGGTGATGACACCGCCGAGTTCGAAATAGGAAAGCTCCGGGTCGTGGCGGAGAGAATCATCGCCGGGGAAGATGGGTCCGTTGGTCTCGAAGCCATGATGATTGACGGAAAAGCCGATGATGAGAGCGAGGATGTAGAGCAAGAGGCACATCACGATGAGCCACTTGGGGATGATGCGAAGTTCATCGCGGAAGCTGCTGTGCTCGCGCTTGCGGCGGAAGCGGATGAGGCGAAGCCGTTCTGTGAATGCGTCGGACATGTGATTTTCCTTTACTGTGCGGCTGTTAAATTCGTTTATCCCTGCTAATAAATTCTGGTCTGACCCTTCCAGGCTTCGGGCCACTCTACAGCGGCCGCAAGCGAGTCTGATCCAGGAAGGCGGCCTAAAGCCGCCCCTACGATCGGAGCTTGGCTCAATTCTTGTTACTCCATTCCGCGGTCAGCGCTTTCTGGTGGAGGATGATCGCGGCAGCGAGCAGCGGGGGCACCGTCCACCAAAGAACGAATCCAAATTCTAGAGCGAGCTTCGGCAAACCAAAGTTGGCGCCGAGCCACGCGAAACCCCGCCAGACGAGCGGCGCGCTGAAGACGCCGAGCAGCCAGCTTGCGGCGGTGACAGCCCAGAGCCAGAAACTTCCGCCCGCGGCGGTTGGGGCTTGCTGCGCGCGGAGGCGGACGCGGAGTTGCGTGCGCGCTGCCAGATCGCGCGGGACGTTAACCGGGACGGTCCGGAGCGCGCGCAAAACATTCTGCGTTGCCGCGGCTGCGAGCGCGCAATCCGGGCACCCGGCCAGGTGCTCGCGGAGCCAGGCTTCATCGGCGGAGCGCAAACCTTCCACGACGGATTCGACCAGGAGGCGTTGCGCGCGTTCATGCAAGTTTTCGTTCATGCGACACCTTCCGTCATGGCGGTTTTCATTGCTGCAAGTCCGCGATAGAGGCGCGACTTCACGGTGGAGACCGGCGTCGCCATCACCGCGGCAATTTCCTCGAGGCCCAGTTCTTCGCTGAAGCGCAGCAGCAGGACTTCGCGATAGTAAGGCGGAATTTTCAAGAGCGAGAGCTGCACACGTTGTTCGTTTTCACGGCTCACCAACATTTGCAACACTGAGCTGGCCCGCTCATCCGGAGGATCATAGGGAGTACCGCTCTCGGTGTCGCCCAAATCCTCCAGGCTGGAAATTTTCTTGCGCCGCGATGCATCGATCACAAGATTGCGCGCGATGGCGAAAAGCCACGAGTCGAATTTGGATTTGCCGTTGTACTGGCTGCCGCGCTCCAGCACACGAATCCATGTCTCCTGGAAAAGATCTTCGGCGAGCGACGGATTGCCGGTGAGAAAGAGCAAGTAGCGAAAGAGGCGTTGCTGATATTGCTCGATGAGGCGGTCGAGCAGGTCCGGGTCGCGCTGGCGCAGTCCGATGGCGAGAGCGTGGGTGTCGTCGGTCATGAATCCCGCGAAGAACAGCGGTCCAGGTGCAGCAGTCAGAGTGAAAGCCGGTGCGCTCATACTACCTTGTATACGAGCGGCGTGTGCAAAAAGACGCAGCTGCTTCCAGCCTCGTACGCCGAACCTTAACAGTTGCAGTTACATATAGATAGAGGGGAGAATGGGTCGTATGCATTGGCGACTCTGATCCGCCTGATGTTCCAGGGACGAGCAAAGACTCTCCGCGCAATTCCACGAAAGGGAACCTTGCATGAACATTGGCCACTTTGCGCTGCATCTGCGCTTCGTTCTGCCCGTTTTTTCCGCCCTGCTGTTTTCGGCGATTTCGATTGGGCAGGGACTCGACTACCCGCAGACGCGGAAAGACAACCAGGTGGACGATTATCACGGCACGAAGGTGGCCGATCCCTACCGCTGGCTGGAGGACGACAATTCGGCGGAAACCGCCAAGTGGGTGGCGGCGGAGAACAAGGTCACGTTTGGGTATCTCGAGAAGATTCCGTATCGCGCGCAGGTGAAGGCGCGCATGGAGCAGTTGTTTAATTTTCCGAAATACACTCCTCCAGTCCGCAAGGGCGACTACCTTTTCTTCACGAAGAACGACGGATTGCAGAACCAAAACGTGGTTTATGCGCAGAAGGGGTTGGAGGGCGCTCCCGAAGTGCTGCTGGATCCCAACAAGTTTTCCGGGGATGGAACTTCGCGTCTGGGCGCGTTCAACGTTTCCGAGGACGGACGCTTTGCGGCGTATGGAATTTCCGTTGGCGGTTCGGACTGGCAGGAAGGGCACGTGATCGAGGTCGCGACGCGGAAAGTGATGTCCGACGACCTGAAATGGATCAAGTTCACGGCCTTCGGATGGGCGGGGAATGGATTTTTCTACAGCCGTTTCGATGCGCCGGAGGCGGGGCACGAACT
>DATMMG010000106.1:0-6902 GCA_035569815.1 Candidatus Methylomirabilota bacterium | reverse complement strand
AGGGCGATGTATTCTGGCAGCAAGGCTATCTGGACCCGCCGGACGCGTTCACCGCCACTCCCAAATAGCTGCCAACGAATCACTCTGTGATCTCTGTGCTCTTCCTCTGTGCCCTCTGTGCTAAAGCTTTTCGCCTTAAGTCATAAGCTTTTGGCTTTTGGCTTTTGGCTTTTGGCTTTTCCATTTCTATTTTCTATTTCAGTGCCCGCGTCGATTCCCTCACCACCAATTCCGCGGGAATTTTTCTTCGCACCACCGGAACATCCTGCTTTTCATCCATCGCCTTGATCGCGTCCAGCACCATTCCCGCGCTCAAGCTGCCCATGGCTTCCATCGGCTGCCGCACGGTCGTCAGCGACGGTACCGACAGACGGGCCTGGGCCACGTCGTCGAATCCAACCACAGAACAATCCTCCGGCACGCGCAGCCCCTTTTTCTTCAGCGCGCGCAACGCCCCCAACGCCGTCGTGTCGTCATAGGCCATCAGTGCCGTGAACAGTCTCTCCTGCTGCAATAATTCCCCTGTCAGTTGCGCCCCGGCCTCAAAACTTGAATTCGGATCCAGCGATTCTGGCAAATCCAAAATCTTCTTGGAGTCCAGGTGCAACTCCGCCGATCGGGCAAACGCGCGAATTCCCTTCCACCTCTGCCCGCTGCTCGAGAGCGCTTTCGGCCCGCGCAGGAACGCAATATCCCGGTGCCCCAGCCGGTAAAGATGCTCCAACGCCATGCTTGCGCCGTTTTCATTGTCCACGGAAACCGTGCTCACGGAGTGGTTCTCAAAACTTCGTCCCGCGATCACCGTTGGAACGCGACACTCCGTCAGATCCGCAAGCAACTTGATGTCCGTCACCAGCCAGTTCGCCACCACCACCAGCCCTTCCACGCGCCGGTCCAGCAGCATTTCCAGGTATCGTTCGAAGCGGTTCGGTTCGTTGTGCGCGTCCGCGATCAGCGAAAGATAATTCGCCTCGTAGAGTGCGTTTTCCAGTCCTCTCAGGATTGGCGTGCAAAACGGATCCGTGATGTCGATCACCATCACGCCCACGATGTTCGACCGCTGGCTTCGCAGCGATCGCGCGAGCGGGTTCGGCCGGTAACCCAGCCGCTTCGCCGCCCTCTCGATTCTTCCTTTCGTGTCTCCGGGGATATACCGCGAAAGCGGCGCGCCATTCAGCACGATCGAAACGGTAGAAGCCGAGTAGCCGCACTCCCGCGCCACGTCTCGAATCGTGACGACCTCCGTTCTCCCCATCCGTTGCTCCTTACTTCGGCGCGGTATAGTTGTATCGCAGATTTCCCGGCAGGCGATCCGATCGAGACCGCGTGTTGTATTCGAACTGATATTTTAAGTGTTCATCATCCAGCGGATACTCTTTCCCGGCTTCGTAGGGATAAGAAACCAGCCCGTGTTTCGGCAAAGGTTCCACCGTGAACGGGTACGCGGCGTAAAAGTCGAAATCCTTTTCGAATCCGTTCGCGTAGAAAAAGTAATCGCGCGTCCATCCCGCGGGAAGTTGCGGCAGGTTCTTCGGATCAAATTCAAGCTCCATCCCCTCGCCCGATCCAAACACGGCGAATTTATCGTCCGCGGCGGTGAGCAGTTCCTTCACGTCTCCATAACGCGTGTAGTTTCCCGCGGCCCGCGCATAAGGCCCTGTCGGGCTGCGCTGCGAATACGAGTACACCGTATCGGTCGCCGGTTGCAGCCGTATCTCTTTCGGATAGCCCAGGAAAGCGAGCGACGCGGTCGCCAGCGGCACCTCTTCCACGCGGATTCCTTCCACCGGCGGCGTCTGGTCGATTCGTACCGCGTCCCAGTATATTTTCAGATTCGACATGATGCGGATGCGCCGCGTCCCCGCTGGAATTTTCCCCGTAAGATCCGTAACCATCGTCCGCGCCAGCCCCGCCGGAAATCCCATGTCTTCCACCACGCGTTTCCAGTTTCCCTGCGCGTCCTGCGCCTCCACGTACGGCGCAATCACTTTGATCCCCGCCTGGTCCGCCGCATACATCGACGTCGCAGTGAAATAGTCTGTATACCCGTCGAGCAGCAGCCGCAGCGGTTTCTGTGCGTCCCAGGCTCCCAAATCCAGTTCGATCCAGTGCAATTTTGCGAATCCCGCAAACGGCAGCCCTTCGAATTCAGTCACGTACTTCCGATCGCGTTTCGCCAGCAGCGGCAGTACATCATGCCCTTCGTCGTCCCAGGCGCCCGCGGGCACTTTCGCATTTTCCGTCGCAATCACGCGGAATTCCGGGAACGGTGGCGCGCTCACGAATCGCTCGTTCGGATTCACTTCCAAATTCGACGGGTGATCCACCGCCACCAGTCGCACCTGGTCCAGATAAACCGTCTCTTCCATCGGCTCCATGAATCGGAAACTCAATCGCCCATCCTTTTCGCTCGCGCTCTTCGCCGGCACTTTCAGATACTCATCCGGGTCCGGCACATCCCGCTCACCCGGGGCCACCCAGTGGCCCACAACTCCTGGCCCGATCATGTCGGCAATGAACTCGTATTCGTTTCCGTTCCACGAAAACAAAATCGGGCACGAACTCCCTCTTCGATCGAGTTCCCCAATCGCCTGCGTTTTCCCAGCGGCCAAATTAATTTCGTCCTGGGGCACGCCTGTCGGCCAGAGCAGCCTCACTACATCCGTGGCTTTTTCCTTTCCCAGTCCCATAAGCAGTCCCGGCGCGTTCTGTCCCAGGTAGCCGGACGCTCCCGCAATTTCCCACTTTTGGTACAACCCGCCCGCAAATATTTCCAGCTTCGTGCCGATGCTACTTTTGTTGTCGTTCAAGGCCTTCAGGTCGATTTGCATCCAGTGGTTCTGGTTCGCTCCCACATTTTCCAGCACCAACGTCTCGCCGCCCTCCTGCGTCACCACAAAATCCGGGCTCCCATCGTTCTTCAGATCGGCCACCGCCAGTGTGCGCGGCTCTTTCAGCTTCACTCCGTCGAGATGGAGGCTCTTCGTCACATCCGACCAACCAGCATCGCCAAGATTCCGCAGCACGCGAATCTCTCCGCCATTCGCGCCTTCCCCCACGGCCGCAAGATCCAGCCATCCGTCGTTGTCGTAGTCCACCCACACAATTCCCCATCCCTGCTTCCAGCCAAAATCCGGCAGCGCCACTCGCTCCAGCCGCTTCCCCTCCACATTTCGCCAGAGCGAAATACCCGGCGCGCCCGCATGCGTGAACGCCAAATCCATCCATCCATCTTTGTTGAAATCGACCGCCACCACGCCCACCGCCGGTGGCAATTTCTCTTTCGCAAAATCGATCACGGGCAACTCCGAGAACTTTCCTTCACGCGGATTCAAATACACGTCCGCCCCGCGCGCGCCGCCCGCCAGCACCAGGTCAATCGCTCGATCGTTATTGAAATCCGTGCTGATCGCGCCGCCGCCCGTCGCCTCAACGCCCAGCCCCGTCTCCCCCGAAACATCCGTGAACGTAGAGTTCCCGTTGTTTCGCCACAAAACATTGCGCGCTTTCTTCCCTTCCGCGTCCAGGGCGGCAAACGTCAAATACAGGTCCAGATCTCCGTCATGGTCGTAGTCTACAAATGTCGGCGAAACACAGCCGCCCTCGCGCCGGATTCCGGCCTTCTCCGTCACATCAACAAATTTTCCGCCGCCTTCGTTGTGAAATAAACGTACTCCGCCGGCCTCGCAAACCGCCAGGTCCGTTTTTCCATCGTTATCAAAATCTCCCGCCGCGCAGCCAAAGCCGGCCCCAACTCCGCCCAATCCCGCCTTGTCCGTGACATCTTCAAATCGTCCGCTACCCACATTGCGCAGCAATTCACTCTTTCCGCTCCCCGCTCCCACCAGGAACAGATCCGTTTTTCCGTCTCCGTCAAAGTCCAGGAAACAAGCCCCGTTCTTGCCTGCCGCCACCTGTCGACCTCGCTTGCCCCCGCTCAACAGCTTTTGCAACGGAGCGACTTCATAATGCACGGCAATTTCCGCCGGAGCGCGAGTCTCGCCTCCCGCCACAAATTCCGCCAACGAAAATTTCCCCTGGTCACCGTATCCGGCTCCAAATGGAATCCCCAGATGATCCGCCGTTATCCTCTGGAATTTCTTCATGCCCTCCCGTGCCGCTTCCGTGTCGCCCTTCCTCTGATAAGCGCGGGCCAGCCCGAACTGCGCCGAGGCGTGGTATGGCGCAAGTTTCAGCGCATTTTCAAACGCCGGAATCGCCTTGTCATATTGCTGGAGTTGCGAATTCAGGTAGCCTTCAAAATAAAACGCGTCCGGCTCTTCCGGCGCAATCTTCTCCACATGCTGGAACGCCGCAATCGCTTTGGCCGGTTCGCTCGCGTCCTTGTACACCAGCCCCAGGTTATACCAGGCATACGGATTGTCGGGCAGCTTGGCCGCCGCCTCTTTCAGCGACGCGAGTGCCTGTTCCATTTTTTGCTGCGCCAACAACGCAATTCCCAGGTTCATCCTGGCGATCGCAAATTCCGGATCGGCCGCCAGCGATTGCTCAAAATATTTTTGCGCCTCCACCGACTTCCCTTGATTCAAGTACGCTACACCCAGGCTATTCAGCCGCAGCCCATCCCCTGCTGGAGCTTTCTTCTGGCTCCCTGGGGTGATGGGCGCCCTTTGTCTGACGGTCACACCGGGTCGGTGTGACGCGAACGCAACTATTCCCGGCAACACCAAAGCCGCAACACAAATAACCAAATACTGACGCCGTGAACCCCAGTGCGAAGCCTTCATTCGGGAATGTTCCTTTTGGATGCGTTAGCCGCGAAGAATCCTGACCTGCTTTACTGTACGTTCCGTTCGATTGTCTTGGCTGCCAACCCTATCGTCAACCGATTTTATAAACGCTTTCCGCCCATTTCCCTGGCATGCCTTGACCAATCACAATCGGGCCGCTACCTTTTCTTCGTCAACCATGGCCCACCACTTTTATTCCTCCATCGCGGAAACTCTCCAGAAATTCCGCCGCAAGGAAATCTCTCCGGTCGAACTCGTCGCCGCCCATCTCTATCGCATCCGTCAACTTCAGCCCCGCCTCAATGCGTTCGTTCACGTTGACGCCGAGTCGGCGCGCGCCCGCGCCCGTGGCTCCGAATCCAGAATCGCGCATGGAGAGTCGATTCGTACCCTCGAGGGTATTCCCCTCACGATAAAATCCTCCCTCGACGTAGCCGGCTGGCCCTGCCCCGCGGGATCTCTGCTGCGAAAGGACTACGTTCCCCACACCAACGCCACCCTCGTCTCTCGCCTCGAAGACGCCGGCGCCATCCTCCTCGGAAACACCAACACGCCCGAATTCCTGATGGCTTACGAAACCGATAACCGCGTGACCGGCAAAACCTCCAACCCCTGGAACCTTGCCTATTCCGCCGGTGGCTCCAGCGGTGGCGAAGCCGCCGCAATCGCCTCCGGCTGTTCGATGGGTGGAGTTGGCAGCGATGGCGGCGGCTCCATCCGCACTCCCGCCCACTTCTGCGGCATCTGCGGACTGAAGCCCACGCCCGGGCGCATTCCCGCTACAGGACACTTCCCTCCCGGCGCAGGTGCCTTCGCGTGGATCGGCGTTGTCGGCCCTATGGCGCGCACCGTCGCAGACCTGCGCGCACTGTTTGCGGTGATGGCGGGCCCTGATCCAGGCGACGCCCTCTCTGCTCCGGTGCCCCTGCACGAAATTTCCGCGGCAAATCTCCACGGTCTCCGCATCGGCATTCTCGAAAACGCCGAACTCGGCCGCCCGACGCCGGAGACTCTTTTCACGTTACGCCGCGCCACACAACTCCTGTGCGAACTGGATTACCGCGTCGAACCCATTAAATTGGAAAAATTGGAGCAGGCTCTCGAACTGTGGTGGTTTTTCTTCGGTCCGGTTATCGCCGATCTTTTTCACCAATCGACAATTGGAAGGGAATCCGAGCTCAGTCCCATGCTTGCAGGCTATCTCGAAGTGGCGCAGGCCGAACCGAAAGTCACACTCGAGTCCTTCCAGAAGGCCTGCGTGGACCGCGACCTCAGCCGTGCTTCTCTGCTCCATCAACTCCGCGATGTCCCAATACTTCTCTCCGCGGTTTCCACGGAGCCGGCATTCAAACATGGGGCGGGCAACTACCGATCCGGCGATCCGCACAACTATCGCGACACCATGCGTTTCTCTCAGTGGCTCAATCTTGCCAGCTTCCCAGGCCTTTCTCTTCCCATGGGGCAATCCCCCGAAGGCCTTCCCATCAACATCCAATTAATAGGTCGTCCCCACGAGGAAGAACTTCTCCTCGCCGTCGCCGAGCAACTCGAACAAGCGCGCGGCCCCTGGGAATCCCCACCTCTCTAATCGTCCTCTTCTTCTCAGCACTCTCTGCGTCTCCGCGAACTCTGCGTTAGTTTTTTTCTGCCTCCTAATTCTTCTCCTGCGTCAGCTCAGGACTCGAGATCGCTTTGTCGCTCCACTTCTCCCGATCCTTGTCCAGGTCCGCATCCATCAATTTCTTCGCGCTGGCAAATTCTGCTTGCGCCTCTTCTTTTCGTCCCAGTTTCTGCAGCAACTGCCCGCGCAAGTAATGCGCCTTGTCGCTTTCCGGCACCACCTTCAGCGTCTCCCCAACCGCCTTCAACGCCTCTTCATACTTCTCCTGCTTCTGATAAATTTTCGCCAGTCCGAACCACGCGCCGGGCCGGTGCGGATCCCGCTTCAACACTTCTCGATAAGCCTGCTCGGCCTCCGCGTCCCGCCCCTCCAGCCCATAAATTTTTCCCAGCTGGTAATAATTGTCCGGCAAATCCGGATCGATCTTTGCGTCCTTCAAAAACTCCTGCGCGCCCTCTTCGTTCTTTCCCGTCTCTTCGTACGCGATGCCGAGATCGAAATGCACAAACGGCAAATTGGGATCCGCGGCC
>DATMMG010000105.1:0-6919 GCA_035569815.1 Candidatus Methylomirabilota bacterium | reverse complement strand
GCTCAAACCGGGGCTCGAACCCGGGGGCGCGGAACCCCCGCCCAATCCGGCACACCCGATTCCGCATTATTTGCGATTTGAACGGCCGCCCGTGATCGAATCCGCCGAGCCGATGGTCCTGGCGACGGGCGAGCGCATCGGGGTAACCACGAAATATTACGATTATGGAGTCATCAGCTTCGAGCTGGTGCTGTCCTTTGAATGCGATTGGGATTCCCTCGTTTTGGAGTCCAGCCGCTGGGTCGGCGCGGCGGAGCTTGAGAATCGAGCCAGCGAACTGCTTCCGATTGCCTTGAAACGCGCGGGCGCGGCGCTGATCAATCCGTACAAGGCCTGGCTCAAAGAGGACTACTTCATCGTGCACCTTCTGGAAATCGCCGAAGCGGACGGCAAGACCTTGGCCGCCGGGGAGCTTCTCTCCTCCCACGCGTGGGAGATCGCGCAACTCGTTCGAGGAGAGTCCGTATCCTTGTCCGAGGCAGAGCGCCAGGAGGTGCTGCAATCGAGCATTTCGTATTCCCGAACGGATCTTCTGGTGGTCGGCTGGACCGGGGCCCTGGTCTACGGCGGACCGGAGGGCGCCGCGGTTACGATTCAGATGCTCGAATACGCTAACACGCAACTGCTGGAGTTCCGCTATTACGACAGCTTGCTCACTCAGTTGCTCGATGATGTCTATCGCTCGTTGGAGCGAAGGGGTGGCGTGTGGGCCGCCTGGCGGCTCTCGCGCGAGGCATCGCGCCTCAACACGATTCGGCTGGACGTTATGGAACTGACCGAAAAGGTGGACAACGCCATCAAATTCCTGAGCGATATGTTTTATGCGCGCCTGTATGGCTTGGCCGCGGCAAAAGTGGGAGTCCCGGACTACAGGCGGCTGGTGGACCAGAAGCTGCGCACCGCCGGCGAACTCTACCGATTCATGGTGGACCAATTCAACCAGACGCGCAGCTTCGTCCTCGAGCTGGCGGTCGTGATAATTCTGATTGTCGACTTGTTCTTCCTGTTTCGCGGCAAGTAGGCGATCCGCCGACATTCCAAGCTGGCCGCCGGACCGATCTCACTTTTCGGGAAGCTAACTTGTCGTTATACTTCGCCCGTGAAGAGGGGACGATTCCACGAGTGACCCCTAATGGCCGAAGAAAAGCTCCGCAACCACTTTGACGTCTATGTGGGTAAAGCCGAAGTGGTTATCTATTCCGTCCTTGCTGTGCTGCTTTTTGTAACGGCGCTCGCGTCGATTGCAAACGCCGCAAAATTGCTCTGGGAGGGCCTTGGTCACTGGCCGTTTGCCACGCAGACACTGCTGGTGCTGGACCAACTGCTGGTGGTGCTGATGCTGGTGGAGATACTGCATACGGTGCGAATCTCCATACGCTCGCATATTCTTGTTACCGAACCATTTCTTGTCGTGGGCCTGATTGCCTCGATTCGACGCATGCTGGTGATCACGCTGGAAGCGGCCACCCTCACGAAGGGTGGAGTGTGGTCGACGGACGTTGTGAGCATATTTCGAGCGAATATGATGGAGCTTGGTTTGCTGGGAGTGCTCATCCTGATTTTAGTATTTTCCATTACGCTTTTGCGCCGGTCCACTCCCCCAAAAGAATACATGGAAAATTAGAGCACGCCCGGAGGGCAGGGAGGACACACCTGCCCCTTTCTTGTACTTCTTGCCAGTTTTCACCCTATATACCCAGGCCTAAATTACTGAGTACCCGCCCAAGGTGGAACATATGAGCGATTTTGGACCCTTGGCTATCAAAGATTGGTACTCGCTGGGAAACCTGCTTGCCCAGATCGGATTCTTGGTGGCAGCGGTTTGGTTTGCGCGTAATTTCCTGCGAACAATGAGGGCGTTTCAGGAGCAGATCGGTGCGCTGCTGAAGCTTTCGATCACGTCCTCGCCGGGCGAGCGGCAATCCTCGAATACATCTTCAAGAAACGTGCTGGCGGAAGGGAGCCCGTACTGGCTGCCACCTACGCTGGCGGCATCCGCCAGTCCGCCGGCTAATCCGACGGAGGTTGTTAAGCACGGGCCGAACCTGTTCGTTGCCGGCTGGCAGCGGACGATTCATTGGCTGCGGGAGCCGATGGGGACGGCACAAGTGTCCTACCGGCGGCGGGTGATGAATTGGTTGCAGGCGCCGGCGGGACATTGAGGACCGCCGCAGGATCAGAACTGTGGGCGAGTTTGGCCACCCGTTCCTTCGTCAGGGCAAGCCTGAAGGTGGCCGCTACTGGGTTGAGCGGCCCGCCGCGGACGGCGGGCCCTACATGAGAAATGCCATTTAGGGCAAAGGCAGGATGATTATGGACGACATGAAACCTAAGGAAAGTGCTTATTCGGGCGAGCGGGCGCCGGTGGCGCCAGTGACCTCTCCGGCGGAAGCGGTGGCGCAGGCCGCGCCTGCAGGAAATGCCGCGGCGTTCACACAGCCGGGCCACGGGCTGGGAAGTGCGGGCTTGCTGGAAGCGGCGAAGTCCGATCTACCCTCATGGCTGGCGGAGATATTGGCTTTCCTGATGCGGACGAAGCGAGTGTGGCTGATGGCGGCGGCTATCCTGGTCGGAGCCGCGGCGCTGGCGAATTTGACGGCGCGCGCGGCTGAGTGGGCCAAAAACGCGCGGGAGCGGCGGCAACTGCACGCGGTTGCGACGCTGACGCCCGATACGTTGTTCGCGCGATGCGGCGCGGCGGCGGAAGATGTGAGCAAGGAAGTGTATCCCGTGGTGATGCGGACGCTGACCTATCAGCCGCGCGGCGGAGAAAAATTGGTGATTTCCTTCAGCCGGACGGCGGAAGAACAGAGCGACTGGGTGTTCCTATCCATGCAAGGCGGCGCTGGCGCAGCAAGCTACGACACGTCCGAAGCGAAAATCGCGGCGCTGCCCTGTCTGGACTCGAAGAAGTAAAATCTTTAAATGGAAGAATTGAAGTCGCCAGGCTAAGCGGCCGCACCGGTTTCGCTTAGCACGCGGGCAAAGACGTCTTGATCTACGTTGCCGCCGGTGGCGATAAGGGCTACGCGCTTGCCTTTTAGCGCGGGCGCTTCTTTGGACGCCGCAGCCAAACCGGATGCGCCGGCTCCTTCCACAACATTGTGAGTGTCCGTGAACATCGCCCGGATGGCGGCGGCGACTTCGGCGTCGGTGACACGGACGATGTGGTCCACATTTTCGAGCATGACTTCGAGCGCGTCTTCATTTCCGCGGCGGCAGGCAAGGCCGTCGGCGAGTTTCGTTGTAGCCGGGGCCTCAACAATCTTCTTCTGCTGCCAGGAGAGCGCGTACGTCGGCGCTTGATCGGAGACTACGCCCACCAGTTTCGTTTTCAGTCCCAAAGCATTTCGAACCGCTGCAGCCGAACAAATACCCGAGCCCATACCGACCGGGACGTAGGCCACATCAATCTCCGTCACAGTGGTGAAGAGTTCCAGCCAGTAGGTGGCGATGCCCAGCACGATATCGCGGTGATAGGGAGGCACGAGGTGATAGCCCGTCTCTGCCGCGAGATTCCTGGCGTGCTCCAGTGAGGACTGGAAATCGTCTCCGTATTCGATGAGCTTCGCGCCCTGCGCGCGCATTGCGGCGTTCTTGGAAAGGCTATTCCCATGCGGCACAACGATCACGCATTCCAGCTTCTTGCGCTGTGCCGCCAGGGCCACGGACTGGCCATGATTCCCGCGCGTTGCCGCGATCAGGCCGCGCGTGGCGGGCTGGCGTTTGAGCAGCGCTTCCGCATAGACGATGGCGGTGCGCGCCTTGAACGCCCCGATGGGCGTATGGTTTTCGTGCTTCACCCAGACTTCGGTGTCGAGGCGCTCGCAGAGCAGCGGCCAGCGATACTGTGGCGTCGGCGGCATCAGGCGGTAGACCAACTCCGCTGCGGCCCGCACTTCGTCGATCGTCGGCAGATTTATCGTGGTTTGTCCTAGGCTCATCGCAGCACCTCGTGTTGCTCAACATTCCCTGCGTATACCAACCTGAATATTGGCCCTGGTAAATTCGATTGCTAGCTCCACATTGGCCTGAATCGGCGTCCTTTTTTGAATAAGGCGGGCGCCGAGTTGCCGGTCATCCGGCAGGGTGCTACGCCGCGGCGGCCGAATCGACGTATAATTGGGGGGATGACGCAGGTCCTTCCCGCTCGGCGGGCCTTCAGCGCGAATGCGATGACGCAAGACCACTCATGAAAACACAGCACAAGATATCTTCGGCGGAACGTGTGTTGCTTGTCGGCGTCGGCTGGAAGCGCGCGCCGCGTTTTCCCGGAATGCCAGTGGGAGAGCAGGGCAGGGAATCTCTGGCCGAGCTTGTGGAGCTTGCGGAGAGCGCGGGCGGCGAAGTTGCCGGGACGCTATTTCAGGTGCGGGACTCGGCGGATCCCGCAACGCTGGTTGGCCGAGGGAAACTGGAAGAGATTCGGGCCGCCGCGAACGCGTCCAACGCGCCGCTGATTATTTTTGACAGCGATCTTTCGCCGGTGCAGCAGCGCAACATTGAGGAGCTCACCGAACGGCGCGTGATTGACCGCACGCAGCTGATCCTGGACATTTTTGCGAGGCACGCACGAAGCCGCGAGGGGCAGTTGCAGGTGGAGTTGGCGCAGCTTAATTATTTATTGCCGCGGTTGACCGGGCGCGGCGCGCAGATGTCCCGCCAGGGCGGCAAAGGTGCGGGGGGCGCAGGCGGGGCGGGCGGCGGAGGCGGACGCATCGGCGTGCGTGGCCCGGGCGAAAAGAAACTGGAGACCGACCGGCGGCGCATTCGGGACCGCGTGCACAAGATCGAAGTGAGTATTGATGAGGTGCGAAAACAGCGCGCGTTGCGGCGGGAAGCGCGGAACGCCGTGCCGCTGGGGACCGTAGCGCTGGTCGGCTACACGAATGCAGGGAAATCCACATTGTTCAACGCGCTTAGCAAGGCGGAAGTGCTGGTGTCGTCTCGCATGTTCGCAACACTCGATCCCACGATCCGGGCGATTCGCTTGCCATCGAACCGGCGAGTCCTGGTGTCGGACACGGTGGGATTCATCCGGCAGTTGCCGAAGGGTTTGATCAAGGCGTTTCGCGCAACGCTGGAGGAAGTGCAGGAAGCGGCGCTGCTCCTGCAAGTGAGCGACATTTCGAATCCGCGCCACGACGAACTGGAAGAAGAAGTCGAAAAGATTCTGGACGACCTGGGCGTGAAGGAAACGCCTCGGCTTCGCGTCTATAACAAGGTGGATCAGTTGGACGCGGAACGCCGAGGAAATTTGGAATCAGCGTCGCGCCGCAATGGCGGCGACGCACCACCGGTGCTGGTTTCCGGGCTTACGGGCGAAGGCCTCGACGAATTGCTCCGACGGATCGATGCCGCCCTGCCGCTGGATCCGATCGTGAAGCTCACCCTGCACATGCCTTTGTGCGAGGGAAGGTCACTGGCGCTGATCCATGCGCTGGGACGGGTGCTGCATTCCCACGTCAGCGATTCGCACATGGACATGGAAGCCGAGGTGCCCCAAAGTATCGCCACCCGGCTTAAATTAGAGAGCTACGTGGCAGCGGGAACTTCCGGGCCGGCTCGTGCGTATCAGCATGCAAGAGAGGTGAACTGACGATGGCTGCTTTCTTCGTGTGGTGTCTCCTGTTGGTGTTCTGCTGGCCGATTGCGTTGCTGGCGCTGATTGCCTATCCCTTTGTGTGGTTGATCCTGCTGCCGTTCCGGATCGTGGGGATCGCAGTGCACGGAGTTTTGGCGTTTCTGCGGGCGCTTTTCTTCCTTCCTGTCCGGATTTTGCGTGGGCCGCACGCGATCTGAAAACCGGCGAGACAGAGGTTTAGTCACTTTCGAGTAACTCCCCCGAATTCTTCGCAAATGTTAAAGGAATATGACACTTCTCGCGGCCTGTCCGGGCAGTCGAAGGAAGCACCCGGCTTGTGGAAAAGTTTGTGGAAACTGCTGGCCGCTCTTTTCGTGGAAGTGGTAAGGATTTCACTCGAGCCGTTCTTCCCGATTGGTGAGCTGTATGTAACCTATAGTAAATAAAATACTTATATAGACATTGGGACGGATGGTCCCAAGCGGAATTTCGCAAAAAGGGTGGTTTCCCTAAATGGCTTTTGCACAGGTTTGCAGCAGTGGTGTTACGAAAGAGTATCTGAACGGAAAGAAACAGGGGAGTCCCACTAGTTATCTCTAAGTACCGCCCGGCCCCAGAAACTCTCGAGTTTGCAGTACGTTGACGCGGCCAGAAGCGGAGTCTATAGTGGCCGATGTGGCTCCAAAAGGCTTGGAACGCGGCCTTCCGGAGCGCTCGACTATGAATTTGCCGAACTCCCTTACCGTCCTTCGAATCTTCTTCGTTCCAGTGCTGATTGTGGTGCTGTTGACGAGGAGCCCCAACGTGGAATTATGGGGCTTTCCCATGCATTTTGAGGTCTGGGGAGTCCTGATTCTGTTGACGGCGGCCGCAACCGACTGGGCCGATGGATATTTTGCACGCCGAAACCGGCAGATAACCACTCTGGGAATTTTGCTGGACCCGATTGCCGACAAGCTGCTGATTTCGGCGGCATTCATCTCGCTGGTGGACATGCACCTGGTGGCTGGGTGGATGGTGGTGATTATCATCGGGCGGGAATTCACGATTTTGGGATTGCGAAACATTGCTTCGGCGGAGGGCTTCACCATCGCCGCATCCACCCTGGGAAAAACGAAGATGGTCTTGCAGGTGTGCGCGGTGGCCGTGCTGATCGCGGGAGCGCGCCACCCATCGCTGCGGCCGATTTCGAACGTGCTGCTTTGGCTGGTGGTGATCAGCGCGCTGGTGTCCGCGGCGCAATACTTCCACCGCTTCTGGAACCGGTTGGACGACCGCATCAAGCAGCGCCGCAAGCTGGGCATGCTGGAATCGCAGAAGAAGCAGCAGGATGCC
>DATMMG010000104.1:0-15094 GCA_035569815.1 Candidatus Methylomirabilota bacterium | reverse complement strand
GGTTTGTTCCAGGGAGTGTGGGACGCATCGCCCGGGCCGCCGTAGCCGTTGGTGCCGACTTTCCACCAGTAGACCCCGGCGAACCACGGTTTTTCGTAGAAGGCGGAAAGAATCGCGTCGTAACTTTTGGCTTGGATTTCTAAATCCACGGGACGCGATGAACCATCATATGGGTAGCGGTTAGCTTCGGTGACGCTGGGGAAGCCGGCTTCGGTGAAGAGGACGGGCTTTTGAAACCGCCCTTGCACGGCGGAGATTTTTTCAACGACCGCGGCCGTGGAGAGGTCATCGGGTAGCGGATAGTATTCGTCGATTCCGATGTAATCCAGCGCGTCCCAGAATTTGATGGATTCGAATTCGGGGCCGAAGTTGGCGGCGTATGTGAGCGGTCCGGGATAAAGTTCGCGGGCGCGGGCGATAAGTTCGCGCCAGGCCTGCTCGTTGCCGGACATTTTTTCGAGTTCGACGCCGACGCAGAACACGTCGGCGTGGATCGCGGAGGCGAGTTGCGCGTAGTGCTCGAGAAAAGGCTGGTATTGCGCGAACCACTCGGAGTTTTCGGCCGCGCCGGGGAAATTGATGTCCGCGGGATTGCCACCATGCATCCACAGCTGCGGCTTCAGCAGCACTTTCATGCCGAGAGAATGCGCGACCCGGGCGAGTTGCGTGACGCCGGCGTCGCCTTCCCATCGGGTATTCCAGCCGCGGACCTTGGGTTCCTTGGTGGATGCGAAGCCGTAGGGCACCAGCGCGATGGAGTTGATGCAGTGGGCAGGAAGCTGCTTGAGCATTTCGACCGCAGCATCGTTGCCATAAAAAGCGGGAAATTCCGCGGTGAAATTGACGCCGCGCTGAAAAAAGAATTTCGGATAGGGAGTGTTGGCGGCCGGATCGGGAAGCGTAGCGAGGCGCGTTTCGAGTTCGCGCATGTGCCTGCGGGCGACGGCACGGAACGCATAGAGCGCGCAGAAAAAAATGAGGAAAGCAGCCGCAAGAACGATGCCGAGGAGTCGGAGCCAGCGCATGGGTGAAAAGAGATTGTGTAGTGGATTGCCAGGGCTGACAAGGGGAAGCATCGACCTGTTCGGGACCGGAACAGCGCGACCGCGCTATTAGCCAATCTGGAACACAGTAGTACTTGAGCTCTATTGGCCACCCCGGAGGCGCCCGGGACAATGATCTCACCCTAGGATTTTCTAATACTTTTCAGCAACGGAGGTGCAACGTGAAGTCCTTTAATATGTTGAAGATGCCGGTGATCCTGCTCGGCTTTGCAGGAACCCTGCTTTTTTCTCCCGCCAGCAAAGCGCAGGAAGTAACTTCGGACCATTTTATGGAGGCGGGCGTCCTAAATGTTTACGAGCCCGTGGCCAAGAAGCCAGCTCAGCCTGCCATAAAGCAGGCGCCCGCAGCAGTGCAAGCGCGGAAGCAGACGATCGGTTCTGCCTCGCCTCTGCAACACACCGCGAAGCGTGGCTCTTCCCTGCTCGCGAAGCCCGAAGCCCAGGCGATCACGGATAAGCAGAAGCCCACGCCGACCGAATTGAAAAAGCCGTAAGCAGGCCAGTTTCGCAGCGGTGAACGAAAATCCTTGGCGACAGACGAGCGGAAGCCGCCGCCGCTCGTAAGTTCCGGATGAGCTGCGCCACAGCGCCATCGGATGTGGCGGCAAATTGTTGCTCCTTGGATGACTGCCCTCCCTGATATTCCCCGCATGGCTGCCTGATTCGCCTCATTGCACAAGATAATTCATTGCCAGAAGCGGCACTGGTAGTAGAGTGCGAATTAGTCCCCGGTTTTCGCGGCCATTCCAAGCTTCAATATGTTCAATACGAGGGAGTAAGCGCTATGAGCAAACGCGAAACGATGATGCTTGCGGCGATGGTGTGCCTGGGGCCGGCCTGGGTTTCGGAGACCAGGGCACAAAGCGCACCGGGCGTGACCAGCACGGAAATTGTGATCGGCTCATGTGCAGCCCTCGAAGGCCCCTCGCAGTTTCTGGGGCGCGAAACGGTGCGAGGCGCGCAGGCGTATTTTCAGCTGGTGAACGATCAGGGTGGAATCAACGGCAGGAAACTGAAATTGGTGTCGTTCAACGACGACTATAACCCGGAGAAGGCGCAGGGCTGCTGGGACAAGTTGATGCAGGATAAACCATTTTCGCTGGGCTTTTTTGTTGGCACTCCAACCGCGGTCAAATATGTGCCGCTGGCGGAAAAAAGCCAGATCCCGATGGTCGGATTATTTACCGGGGCGCAGACGTTGTATACGCCCATGCGTCATTGGGTGATGAATGTGCGGGCTTCATACTACGACGAAGCTCAGGCGCAGGTTGATGGATTGTGGAAGACCTTGCAGTACAAAAAAATCGGCGTGATTTACCCGGATGATTCGTTCGGGACCGCCGTGCTTTCCGGGGTGCAGGCGGCATTGACGGCGAACGGGGGAGCTCCGGTAGCCGTTGCATCCTATGTGCGCCAGACGAACCAGGTGGGAAGCGCGATCGATCAGGTGAGAGCGGCGAACCCGGATGCGGTGATCCTGGTGGGACCATCGAATACGGTCGCGCCGATCCTCAAACAAGCGCATCTGAAGGGATGGCATCCGCTTTTCACGACGGTGTCCTTTGTGGGCACCGACGAACTGATTCAGGAGGCGGGGCCGGACGCCGACGGAATGGTGATTACACAAGTCGTGCCCCCGTATTACCTCACTGATCTGAAAACGGTCGCGCTTTATCGCCGGACCCTGCTGAAATACGCGCCCACTGCGAAGCCCAATTTCGTGAGCCTGGAAGGATTTGTGGATGCGATGGTGCTGGTGGAAGGACTAAAGAAAGCGGGCAAGGAACCAACCCGCGAGGGATTGATTCGCGCACTGGAGTCCCTGCATGACTACGACGCAGGCCTGGGGCCGGATTTGCGGCTGGATTATTCCGCAAAAGATCATAAGGGATTCCACCACGTGATGCCGACAGTTGTCCGGAGCGGAAGGGCAGTGCCCTTCACGGATTGGAGCATCGTGCCCGCGAAGTAAAAAATGGGCCGAAGAGTATGGCACGCAGCCGGAGCGAACACATAAATGAAGTGAGAATGTGAAGTGGATTGGCAGGACAGGGTAGAGGAATTGGTACGGAAGTTCTCGCCGCTAGTACCTCCGGGCCATTTTCGGCGGACAGTCGCCGTGGGACACTGGCATCTCTCGATTCACCCGCCCTGGCTCTGCCTATGCCAACTTTGACCAGTCGCTACGAAGTGATCGAAACTCTCGGAACCGGTGCGACCAGCCGCGTCGATAAGGCGCTGGACACTCTGATCGGCCGCACCGTGGCCCTGAAGACCTTTCAAAGCGGCTTCGGCTCGCGTCAACTCCAGGAGCAGTTCCTCCGCGAAGCACAAATCGTCGGTCAACTTGCGCATTCCTCGATCGTCAGCCTCTACGATGTTGGCACGGACCACAACGGATTTCCCTATTTCGTAATGGAATATGTGGAAGGGGAAACCCTGGAGAAGGCCCTGGAGACTGCGCCTCTCCCCCTGGAAAAAGCGGCGGCGTGGGGAGGCGACCTGGCGACCGCCCTGTCACAGGCTCATCAAGCCAAGATCATTCATGGCGACGTAAAACCCGCGAACATCCTGATAACAAGAGAAGGCCGCCCAAAGCTGGGCGACTTTGGTATAGCGCGTTACGCGACACATGTCTCTGCTTCCGGCACGCTGAACGGCACCCCCGCTTTTCTTTCCCCCGAACAGATTTTGGATCAGCCTCAAGACGCGCGCTCGGACCTCTTTTCCCTGGGGATTGTCCTCTATCAAATGACTACGGGTGTCCACCCGTTCGACGGCAGCTCCGTTGTCGCCGTCTGCGGGCAAATCGTTTCTTCGGCGCCCGCGCCGCCCTCGCATCTGAATCCGTCGTTGCCGCCGGAATTCGATCGAATTGTGATGTGCTGCCTGGCCAAGAATCCAGACGCGCGCTTTGCTACGGCCCAGGACCTGGCGGCCGCGCTATACCCGCTGGCGCGTTCCAAGAAGTCGCAGGCGGTAGCCGGGCCAGCAACCGTGGCGGCAAACTCATCCGGGACATCCTTGCGGGAGAATTCTGCGCCGACCGCCGCACTCCGCAGTCCGCTCCATCAACCCTCCCAAAGAACCGCTTGGCGCAGCATAACTTCCTGGTGGAAACGCCCGGTACGGGGCAGCGAAGTTTGGCTTACCAGCGCCATTGCGGGAATCCTGGTTCTTGCACTGGTTCTCCTCGTCCAGTTGCGGCCGCACCGCTCGACTTTGCAATCCGCGCCGCCTGCAGCAGCCGGTCTGAGCGCCATGACTTCTCCGGACGCACCACCTGCGAAGTCCCCTTCCCTTTCCTCGCAACCTGTGCTTTCACTTCTTTCGCCGGAAGGAAACAACTCCGCCGCTCTGAGTTCGGATGCCCAAGCTCTTCCGACGAGCGGCGCCGCAACGCCAACCACGAAAACAACTCTGGGCCAGCAGTCTACCAAGCTGGATGTTCCGCGAGGAAAAGGTGCTCAGAAAGCGGCAGGGTTGCCCGCAGTGGCTCATAAACCCTCGGTTGCGGGCGACGCCGGACCGAAAAGCGCGATAACCGCCACGCCCGGAAAATCCCGGACGAATACGGCACTCCCAGCCACGCGACAAACCTCTCTGAACATTTCAGTCGTGTCGGATGTGGGGTCAGAGACTCTTGCCATCTACTCCGACGACAACCTGCTTCTAACGACCCCGCTGGACTCATCGCATCGCGGCGATACTTTGCGTTTCAACTGTCCCATTGAAGCCGGTGACCATGTGCTCCGTGTGACTGTTTTCCATGGCTCCAAGGAAGTCGTCGCCGAGAAAGAGAACAGTTCCGAACTGCACGCTGACGGCACCAATACGCTGGAAGTACATATCAATCGGCGTTCCCGAATGCTGGTGAAACATCAAATTGCCCTGGAAATTGTCTGGCCGAGCCGCAGCTTGTCTTCCGCGATGCAACCTGGCGCAGATCCCAAAACTACGAGCGCCAAGCTCGCCCGATAAACCGCACCCAAAGTTAAAAACAGAGAATTAGACGCCCCAGCCGTATTTTTCGGCATGTTCGAAGGTGCGCTGCATTTCGTCGTGCAGCATGTCGTTGAATACGGAGCAGGCGACCGTTTTCTTCCCGGGTTCGGCGATGTCTGGCGTGCGGACGCCGGTGTTGAGGACGCGGACGAGCGATTGTTCGGCCCAATCGGCTTCGAGGCTCAGGCCAAAGGTGTCGCGCAGCATCATCGTGGCGCTGAGGATGGCGCCAATGGGATTGGCCATGTCTTTTCCAGCGAGGCTGGGCGCGGAGCCGTGAATGGGTTCGAAGAGCGGCGCGCCGGCGCCAAAGCTGGCGGAAGGAATCAAGCCTATGGAGCCGACAAGCGCGGCCGCGGCATCGCTCAGAATATCGCCGAACATGTTGGTGGTGAGCATCACGTCGAATTGCGTGGGCTTCAGCGTAAGCTGCATCGCGGCGTTGTCCACGTACATGTGCTCCAGCTTCACGTTGGGGTAGACGGTGCCCATGGCGGAAACTGTGCGGCGCCAGAGTTGCGAGCTGTTGAGCACGTTGGCCTTGTCCACGGAGATGATGCGGCGCGAACGGGCCTCGGCACGCGCAAAAGCAAACGTGGCGATGCGCTCGATTTCGGGCGTGGAATAGGATTCCGTATCGAACGCGCGCTCGACGCCGTTTTCCTTCACGGTCCCGCGCTCCCCGAAGTACATGCCGCCGGCCAATTCGCGGACGATTTCCATATCGAGGTCGCCGAGCCGGTCGGCCTTGAGCGGCGAGATGCCACGCAGAGGCTCGAGCAATTTTACGGGGCGCAGATTGACGTAGAGGCCGAGTCCCTTGCGCAGGTCGAGCAGGCCGTTTTCGGTGCGCTTGCCAACCGGAAGCGAATCCCACTTGGGGCCGCCGACCGCACCGAGAAAAACTGCGTCGGCTTTCTTGCAAGCGTCCAGCGTTTCGTTGGGAAGCGGCGTGCCGGTCTTGTCGATCGCGGCGCCGCCAACGGGCATCTCCACAAACGTGAACTGGTGCTGAAATTCGCGCGCGCATTCCTGCAGGACGTTGGCGGCGGAGCGCGTAACTTCCGGACCGATGCCGTCACCGGGAAGAAGGACGATCGTCTTTTTCAACTTCATGGCCTGAACACCCCGAGATAACCTCTTCAAATTGTAGCTCAGGCCTTCAGGCCTGAGGGGTTTCCTTGCAACGGCGCGATCTCGCCCGCGTTATGAAAACCCTCGCCCCGCCACCTGTAGCTCATGCCTTTAGGCCTGAGGTTTTTCCTTGCTACGGCAAGATCTCGCCCACGCCATGAAAAGCCTCAGGCCTAAAGGGGTGAGCTACAGTTACGCCGCGGAAGACTTTTCGCTCGCCGCCGCAACGGCCTTTCGGCGAATCACTTCGTGCGCGATCGCCATCAGGTCCCGCGCGCGTACCTGCTTGGATTCATCGGCAAGCGAGGTGACCCGGCGATAGCACTCCGCGAGTTCGGCGTCGGAAGCCTCATAGCCGAGCTCCTTGAGCGACTGGCGCAGCGCATTGCGGCCCGAGTGCTTCCCGAGGACCAGCGAGCGCGACGGCACGCCGACAGCTTCCGGTGAAATAATTTCGTAGGTCAGCGGATTCTTGATGATGCCGTCCTGATGGATGCCGGCTTCGTGGGCAAAGGCGTTGGCGCCGACGACCGCTTTGTTGGGAGCGATTACTGCGCCGGTGATTTCGCTCAGCAGGCGGCTCGATTTGTAAAGTTCCTTCAAGTTGAGTTTCGTGGCGACGCCGAAGCTATCCTTGCGCACGGCCAACGCCACCGCAATCTCTTCCAGCGCGGCATTTCCGGCGCGTTCGCCGATGCCGTTGACGGTGCATTCGATCTGGCGGACACCCGCGCGAACCGCGGCCAGCGAGTTTGCCACGGCGAGCCCAAGGTCGTCATGGCAGTGGGCGCTTAACGTAATGTGCTCGGGGTCGCCCAGATGTTCGCGGACCTTCAGGAACATCGCGCCATACTCTTCCGGCACGGCATAACCGACAGTGTCCGGCAAGTTGAGAACCGTGGCGCCGTTCTCGACCGCAACCTGGCACGCCTTGCAAAGAAATTCAATCTCAGTGCGGCCGGCATCTTCGGCGGAAAATTCGATCTCTTCCACGTGATTCCGCGCCAGCTTGATCATGGAGCCGATCGCTTCGAGCGCCTGCTCGCGGGTAATGTGCAGCTTGGCCTGCAGGTGCAGGTCAGAGGTGGCGAGAAAAATGTGCATGCGCGGCGATTTCGCGGGTTTCAAGGCTTCGACGGCCGCAAGAATGTCGTCCTTGCGGGCGCGGGCCAGCGCGGCGATGGGAACGTCGCGGACTTCTTTCGCAACGGCTTGCACAGCCTCCAGGTCGCCGCGGGACGCGATCGGAAAACCGGCTTCGATAATGTCCACGCCCAAGGCCGCAAGCTGCTGGGCCATGCGGATTTTTTCCTCGGTGTTCATGGAAAAACCGGGCGATTGCTCGCCATCGCGGAGGGTAGTATCAAAGATTCGTACGTGGCTCATAGCTACTCCCAGACATTAACTACCAGTAACGCACGGCAAGGGGTTCTAGTCCAATTTATCTTCATTCTGTAATTGATAATTCTATCTTATACTAGGATTTAGGGTAGCCGCTCCTTGCACCCCCCTGCCGGGCTTGTCGGCATCCTAAATATTCACCCTTCCGAGGGTTTGAGAGACGTGCCCTCCGATACGAGGTTTACGCATGGATCTTGCTGAATTACAGGTGTTTTTGACCGTAGCGAAGGAGGGCAGCTTTTCCCGGGCGGCCGAGCGGCTTTACCGGACCCAGCCGGCGGTCAGCCTGACCATCCGCAAGTTGGAGGATTCGCTGGAGCAGCCGCTGTTCGTACGCGGGGCGCGCCCGGTTCGCCTGACGGACGCCGGCACCCTGCTGCGGGAATACGCCGAGCGGCTGCTGAACCTGCGCGACGAAGTGAAAAAAGGGCTGCTGGAGTTGGAAGGGCTGAAGCGCGGCGAGCTTTCGCTGGGCGTCAATGAGAGCTCGATTCACGCCCTGCTGCCGGCCCTGGCAAGTTTTCGCGAGGCTCATCCAGGTGTCCAGGTTCGCGTACACCGCATGTTTTCGCGGGACATTCCTCATGAGGTGGTGAATTACCGGCTGGACCTCGGCGCGGTCTCCTTTATACCCCGCGACGCCCAACTGCAAGCCACCGAAATCCTGAAAGACGAGCTGACGCTCGTGGTGCCGCCGAAGCATCCCCTGGCGAAGCGCAAGGAAGTGGACGTGGAGGAGTTGGGGAAGGAAGCCTTCATCGCCCACATCGTGGAGTCGCCCTTCCGCCGCAAGGTGATCGAGCTTTTTGCGCGCCATCGCACCGCGCTGGATATGCCCATGGAAATGCCCACGATTGAAAGCATCAAGCGCTTCGTGCAAATGGGAATGGGCGTGGCGATCGTGCCGCGGATGTGCGTGACGTGGGAAGTGGAGCACGGCTGGCTGAAGGAAGTAAAAATTAAGCAGTTGAGCATTCCGCGCCATCTTTACATCATTTCGCGGCGTGGCGCGCGCCTGCCGCACACGGCGACGGAATTCATGAAGCTGCTGAAAAAAACCTAGCAGCCTCCGCCATTCCTGTAGCTCACCCCTTCAGGGGTGAGGCTTTTCATGGGTCTGGCAAGATCGCAGTGGGGCGTTGAAAACCCCCAGGCCTGAAGGCCTGAGCTACATCGCGGACCTGTGATATGTGAAACGAATCCCTCGCGCGGTGGCGCCATCTCCGGTATCCTGCTGTTTTGACGGATGGAACGGAGACGTTCCCGATTTACCTATGATCAGCGGACTGACCATACTGGCGATTGGCTTCTTTCTGGGGATGCGGCATGCCACCGACCCGGACCACGTGATCGCGGTTTCCACGATCATCAGCCGCGAGCCCTCCATCGGCAAAGCCGGATGGATCGGCGCGCTGTGGGGATTGGGACATACGCTGACGATTCTGCTGGTCGGCGCGGCGATCATTCTGTTTAATGTAGCCATCCCAACGCGCGTCGGCCTGACGATGGAGTTCGCGGTGGGTTTGATGCTGATCCTGCTGGGAGTTCTGAATCTCACTGGCGTCACGCGGTGGTTGAGCGAGAAGTTTTCTCCTGCTCATCCGCGAGTCATCGGGGAGCATGTGCACGTTCATGGGCACGGATCGCATGTGCACTACCATTGGCATGAGCACCAGCCGGCGGCGGAGCATCACGGCGAAGCGCTGGCGGCGCCGGGTTGGCTGCGGCGCCCGTTTGCGAAACTCGGCATTTTCCACTCGCTGCGCCCGCTGCTGATCGGCATCATCCACGGCCTGGCGGGCTCCGCGGCGGTCGCGCTGCTGGTGCTGACCACAATTCATAACCCGCGCTGGGGCGTGTTTTATCTGCTGATTTTTGGAGTGGGGACCATCGCCGGGATGATGCTGATTACCGTTGCGCTGGCGCTGCCGTTTTCCTATGCCGGGGCGCGATTTGCCTGGGTGAATCGAGGACTGGTTACAGCTTCCGGTGTACTTAGTCTCTGCTTCGGCCTATTTGTTTCCTACGAGATTGGGTTTGTGGACGGGTTGTTCACCAACCATCCGAATTGGACGCCCCGATAGCGCCCGTTGTAGCTCAGGCCTTCAGGCCTGAGGGTATTCATTCCCAGGCCACGATTGTGCCAACGCAGCGGAAAACCCTTGTCAGGCTTTTTTCGCGCTGGCGTCTTCGATGGTTTTATAAATCGGCAGCAGGTTTTGCAGACCGGCAACGGTGACCACGGCCTGGGCCTGCGTTTGCAGCGCAGCAAGTCCAAACTCCTTGCCCTGGCTGCGCCGGCTGACGAAGATCGAAACCAGCGCGCCCACCCCGGCGGAGTCCAGGAAGGTGACGCCGTTAAGGTCGAGGATGACTCTCTGGGCCGATTCCGCCCGCAGCCGGGGCAGGAATTCGTTCACCGTCTCAATGCTCAGTTTTCCACTGGCGGTATAAATCGTAAGGGCTTCCGTGCTGCTCGGAAGCTTTTCCACATCAAGTCTAAATGGAGGCATAAGCATCTGAATGTATCCAAAAGCCAGCCGAGGCTGCATTAACATCCATTAACAGACATTAACCCGAGGTTTTTCATTTGAAAAGAGGTTCCTTGTGACGGGTGGGTGCAGGGCCAGTTCCATTTTGAAACTCGTTGTGGCAATCGCCTCCGCCAAACTGTTCCAATTTGGAACATAGCCGCAATACTATTTACTATCTTTTTTATACACTTTTAGTTGACGCTCCAATCTCCTCGAGCTAGTCTCCCTGCAGGTTTCCCTCTTTTCTCGCAAATAAGCTGAACCGCGCGTTCAGCGCAAGGAAGCTCGGAATGCTGCAATACCCTTCCGGCGGTTCGCACCGCCGTCGCGCCGTTACATTTTCTATTTTTGCCATGCTCGTCTGCTTCTTCGGACTTTTCCGCGCCTCCGCGCAGACGCCCCAGCCATGGCTGTTCGTGAATACCATCGCGAACGGAAAAACCACCGGGTCGGTGACATTTTTGCGGGACGATTCGAGTGGCGCGCTTTCGTTGTTGGCCAATTCGCAGACGACGTTTACGAATTCTTGCGGACCCTCCGCGATCGATCCCAAGGGTCGCTATCTCTACGGGTACTGCGCGGACGGGCTTTCGATGTACACCGTCGATGCGGCGACGGGGGCGGTCAGCGAGGTCGCCACTTCGCCCTTTCAAGCTTCGACCGGGCAGTTCGGCGTGCTGGTGATAGCCGAGAGTTCCGGACAGTTCGTGTATCTGCTGAAGTCTGATCTGTTGCCGGCGCCGAGCACGAGCACGGTGAGACTCGATACCTTTCAGGTGGATCCCAGCGCTCCCGGACTGGTGCCGGTCGGCAGCCAGTTATTGCCGGTGTCCGGCGCCTGGGTCGACGGCGGAGCAGTCGGAGATCCGAACGGGCACGGCCTCGCTATTTTTATCAACCAGTTCCCCAATTCGCAGGCGCAATTTCCCAATGCGCTGCTCTACCTGATCAGGTTCGATCCGGTGACTGGAGTACCCACGCTGGACCCTAGCGGCGGAACGGTGGTTGGCAGCCGCGGGCTGGGAGTGCGGATTAGCGCGCGAGGAAATTACCTCGCGCTGGGATACGGTTCGAGCCGCGCGTCTCTTTCGATTTACCAGATCGATTCGGTGAATTTCGCGCTGACCTCCATTGGGACGGAGGACCTGGGGAGCGAACTTGCTACGAACGGGTCAGATCTGATGTACCCGAACTCGATCTTCTTCGATCCCACGGGCCAGGTGACCTACGTGCAGGAGCCGCTGGCCGGCGCGGCGAATTGCGCCGAGTGTTTTGAACTGATGGACACGGCTACATTTCTGGTGCCGCCCTCATCCCCGCTGCCCGTCTCCAGCGCCGGCTTTCTTTCCGGACTGCAGAATCCGCAAGCTCCGTTCGCTTACGCCACAAGTTCGGTCAACGGCGGTTTTGGGATCAATGTCTACGAGGTGGATCCGGGAACGGGATTGCCAAGCCAACCAGCGGCGATCAGCCAGCCGTTTTTCCAACAGTCCACGCAAGTCTCGCCGGCGATTGCATCTCTGGGCCCATCTGGCGGGCAAAACGCGGTGGGCCCGGTGTTGTCGCCGAGCGCCCTGAGCCTGGCCTTTCCGGACACGGTGACCGGGCAAAAAAGCACCTCGCAATCGATTACGCTGACCAGCAGCGGGGATCAGGCGGTAAGTTTTCAATCGGTTTCGATCACGGGGGCGAACCCGGGAGACTTCTTGGAGAGCGACAACTGCATTTCCGCAGTCCTGCTGCAACCGAGCCATTCCTGTTCCCTTTTTATTATCTACGCTCCGACGAGCGTCGGTCCGAGCCAGGCGACCTTGAACGTGATGGATAGCGCCCTCGGAAATCCGCAACAGTATGGGCTAAGCGGAACGGGCGCTGCACCTCCAACTCCGACTCCAGCGGTCACCCTCAATCCCCCCGGCACATTTAATCTCGCGGGCACCACGACGCAAGGCACCACCGCCGCACCGCAAAATCTGACGGTTTCGAATTCCGGATCGGCGCCGTTGCACGTGACCGCGGTCAGCGTAGGCGGATTGAACGCCGGCGATTTTTCCGTGGGGGGATCCAACTGCCTGGCGGCCGCGGTGGCGGCGGGCGCAAGCTGCAGCATACCGGTGACATTCGCGCCGCTGGCAACAGGTATTCGCTCGACGACACTGACAATTACGGACGACGCGGCGAATTCGCCGCAGTTGGTGACAATCAACGGTACCGCAGTCACCGCGGTAACGATTGTCGCCGCCGCGGGCGACACCCTGAGCGAATCGGTGAGCGCGGGTCAAACGGCACAGTTCACTCTGCAAGCCATGCCAGGCCCGGGATTCAGCGGGTCGCTGGCGTTCGCGTGTTCGGGAGTGCCCGTGGGAGCGAACTGCAGCGCGCCGAACGTGAC
Organism: Candidatus Methylomirabilota bacterium; assembly: GCA_035569815.1. GTDB lineage: Bacteria > Acidobacteriota > Terriglobia > Acidiferrales > UBA7541 > Acidiferrum. Next base: position 2,564 of record DATMMG010000104.1, on the reverse strand, counting down.
AGTGACGAACGGTGCGCCCGTGAATTTCACGGTGACCGTAACGACCAGCGGCACCGCCGCGATCGCGCGGCGAGCTCCGCGAGGAATTTTCCTCAAACCGCAGCCGAATCCGATTGCCGCAATGTTGCTGTTAGTGTGTCTCGCTGCTTGGTTTGCTTTGCGCAAGAACGAACAGCGAAACGTTTCAACGGGTGGCGTTGCCGGGAATTGGGCACTCGGGCTTGCGTGTCTGGCGTTGATAATGAGCGGATGTGGAGGCGGCGGCAGTGCGAACACGGCCCAGCAGCAGCAACAGCAGCCACCTCCGCCGGCGGTAATCACACCCAGCGGAACCTATACGCTGACGGTCACGCCTTCGGTAACTCCGGCGGGTTCGGCGAAGAGTTTCCCGCTCTCGCCGATTTCTCTCACTCTGGTTGTGAAGTAGCTGCGTCGCCTGTAGCTCGGGCCTTCAGGCCCGAGGGTGTTCCGTGTTGCAGCACGACCTTGCCTGCGCTATGGACACCCTCACCCCTGAAGGGGTGAGCTACAGGACGAGAAATTCGACTACGGTTTCTTTTTGCCGAAGAGGCCGCCGAGCTGGTTGACGGTGTCCGCAGCGGTGCCTTTGCCGCCGCCGGCGAGGGCTCCGGCCGCGCTAGTCACGCCGGACGCTCCTCCGCTTCCGGCGCAGGAAAATTCGGATTTCAGAAGGCTGGCCGCAGCGCCGCCGACGTCCGGCACGAATTGCGGATTCGCCGTGGTCCCGTGGATCTGCAAGGGTACCTTGATGCCGCCGTTCTTGCAGTTCGCGCCGCCTCCCATCGCTTTACCGACAACTCCTCCCAGGCCGCCCATCGAACCTGCCGCGGCCGTGGCGACGGAATTGTTTACGGTCGCCACCAGTTTGAAGTCCAGGTTATTCTTCGCGTCCACGGTTCCGTTGCCGACCATGGAGCCGAGAGCCGGAACCACGGCGTCCAGATTGTCCGCGCGGAGCCCGGTCGTGGCCATGTGCAAATCTGTGGTGAATTTTTCGATGATCAGGTCGCCGCCCGACTTGATTCCGGCGAGCGCGCCGATGCCGGAGAGCTTCTGGCCCAGGTCGAAACCCGCCAATTTTCCGTTGAACAGACCGATATTGCCGTCAGTCACCAGTTTGTCCGTGGGGCCGGAAACGTGGAGGTTCGTGTTCATCGTGCCGGCGCTCAGGCGGGACTTGTCCGGCAAATTGATGCCCAGCGCAGGAAGAAACGATTCCAGGTCGGTGGCGGGCAGGCTGTCGCCGGTGATTTTCAGATCCACGGAAAAGCTATCGCCTTCGGATTTATAGGTCCCGCTCAGATTGGACTTGGCGTTTCCGATATTTAGCGTCGAGGGATGCAGGACCCCCGTGCCCTTCACAAGATCGTACTTGGTATCAAAATTCACGATTGCGGGGACGCCCGCGGGACTTCCTCCCGCAACCAGAACCGCCTTCGAGAGCTTCAGTTGGCCTTTTGTCGCCATCTGACCTTTCTCGCTGACCAGGTTCGCGTCCATGTCCGCAATCCCGCCCAGTCCCAGGGAGGGATCAAGAAAACCCGTGCTCGCCAGATTGAGGCCGCTGATGGTGAGCTTCACGTTCTGCGGCGTGAGTGCGGCATCGTCGGCGTCCACCGGGCCGACCTTGCCGTCGATTTTCATGCTTCCGCCGCCCGGCAATTCCATCGAGAAGAGGACTGGAAAATTATTCTTCATGGCTACGTCGCTGGCGGTCAGGTTCACCTTTGTATAGACCGTGCGCTTGCGGGAGTTCGTGCTGCCCAGCGTAATTTGGCCGTCCTCAAGGCGCAGTTTCCCGATGGAAAGGGCCTCCGCCGAATTGCTGCCGGCCGGGGCGGCTTTGGGAGCGGGCTTGGCAGAGCTTCCGCCAATGGAGGAAAAATTCCAGCGGCCGCTGGGGTCCTTGAGCATGGTGACTTGCGGACTGACGACGGTAATTTCAGTAACATTTAATTGTTGGGAGAAAATCAGCGGGATCAGCTCAACACCTACTTTCACGTTCTTGGCGGTGAGGAATGGCCCGGAATTAAACTTGGGATCGTCGCTGACGGAAACGTCGTCAATCCCAACGGACCCAGTAAAGAGCGACAAGCTTAAGTTGCCCAACTGGACCTTGCGGCCCAGGGCGTCGGAAGCCTTCGATTCGATGGTGGGCTTGAACTTGTTGATCGGAATCAGGAACGGCACGATGAACAAAATCGCGATTATCGCCACCACGGCGATACCAATCCACTTCAGCTTGCTGTTCATGGGATCCTCCAAGGGAGCCTGGGAAGGCGTAGGCGGGCGCCGCAATCGAATGCTGGGGGGATAATATCACAGAGGGGCCGGGCGGAACGTTCCGTACGGAACACCCCAACGGGTCGCCGACTCCCGTCAATTCATATTACAATGTCGTGATTGGGGCTGTAGCTCAGATGGATAGAGCGTCGGTTTCCTAAACCGTAGGTCGGGAGTTCGAACCTCCCCAGCCCCACCATTTCTGCGTTTTCATCCAGCCCTCTGAGTATCCTGAGAGCGTCTCAACGAAAAAAGAATTG
>DATMMG010000103.1:0-16727 GCA_035569815.1 Candidatus Methylomirabilota bacterium | reverse complement strand
CACCGGCTTGCCCTGAGCTTAGCCGAAGGGTCGCTGGCCACTGGGCACTGAACGGTGTAGAGTCGGGCCGCGAAACGAGGTCAAAACTGTGAACAAGAATCTGGCGAAGGCGGCGGCGGTTGGGGCGCTGGGCGGTTTTCTCTTCGGATTTGATACGGCGGTCATTTCGGGGACCACGCAGGCGCTGACGGGCGTCTACCACCTTTCGCCGGAGCAGCTTGGGCTGACGGTTTCGATGGCGCTGATCGGAACGGTGATCGGCGCGATTACGGCCGGCATCCCCGGGCAAAAGTATGGCGGCCGGGAAACGCTGAGGTTCCTGGCGGTGTGCTATGTGATTTCGGCGCTGGGGTGCGCGTTTGCGTGGAACTGGCACGTGCTGCTGGCGGCGCGCTTTATTGGAGGGCTCGGGATCGGGGGATCGTCGGTGCTGGGGCCCGTGTATATCGCGGAGCTGGCGCCGGCAAAATTGCGCGGGCGGCTGGTGGGAATGTTTCAGATCAACATCGTGATCGGCATCCTGCTGGCGTATCTCTCGAACTACATCATCGCCAGCCTGGGGCTGGGAAGCGCGGAGTGGCGCTGGCAACTGGGAATCGCGGCGCTGCCCGCGTTTATTTTTCTGCTTCTGCTGTTCGGCATTCCGCCCAGCTCGCGCTGGCTGGTGACGCAGAAGCGCGTGGAGGAAGCGCGCGGGGTGCTGCAGTCGATGGGAGCGGAGGATGCGGAGGGCGAACTGGGCGAGATCGTGGAATCCATCCACCTGGACAAGGTGCAATCATCGGAACCACTCTTCGCGTGGAAATACCGGCTGCCGATTTTTCTGGCCATCACGATCGGGATGTTCAACCAGCTTTCGGGCATCAATGCGATTTTGTATTACCTGAACGATATTTTCGCGGCCGCGGGTTTCAGCAAGATTTCCGGGGGCCTGCAAACCGTGGCGATCGGCAGCATGAATCTGTTGGCGACGCTGCTGGCCATGACGGTGATCGACAAACTGGGGCGGAAGACGCTGCTGTTGATCGGGGCGGTGGGAACGGCGGCGTGCCTGTTCGGGGTCTCGGCGATTTTCTACACGCAGAGCCATCAGAGTTCCCTGCTGTGGCTGCTGGTGGCGTACATCGCGTTTTTTGCGATTTCGCAGGGAGCGGTGATCTGGGTGTACATCAGCGAGGTGTTTCCGAACCGGGTGCGGGCGAAGGGGCAGGGGCTGGGAAGTTCGTCGCACTGGGTGATGAATGCGCTGATTGCGTATATTTTCCCGCAGGTGGCGAAGTCTTCGGGCGGCGCGCCGTTTTTGCTGTTCGGAGTGATGATGGTGGTGCAGTTTTTTGTGGTGCTGTTTTTTTATCCGGAGACGAAGGGAGTCAGTTTGGAACAATTACAGCATAAGCTGGGGATTGAGTGAGGGTGAAACAGTCCGCGATGAGAACCCCAAGAGCACAGCCCCTTCGACTCGCTCAGGGCAAGCAGGAATGGCTGTGCCACCTGGAACAGTTGCAGCACAAGCTCGGCATTGAGGGAAACATTTGAGCTAAACAATTGAGCGAAAGCGGGACAATCGCCGGGGCTTCGTTTACCACCACGACTCAGCCTGAAGCCCGAAAGAGATGCCCGCGTTCTGATTCATGTAGGGGATCCCGCCGACAAAACCTTTGTAGCCGTCCGTCCAGTTGGCATAGGTAAAGAACGCACGAAGCACGGGGCGGCTGAAAAAATCGCGGCCGCTGGCGATTTGCAGCGCGACCGTGGACTTTACCAGCCAGCCATTGTACAGATTTTGCCCGCTGGTGGTGTGGTCGATTCCCGGCTCAAGCGCGAGCGAGACATGATCGGTGAAATTGAAGATTGGGCGGGCGCCAAAGGAGAGCCAGGTGTTGACGCCATGCGTAGGATTCCCGTCCTTCGACCGCTGGTAAAGGAAGATCGGCATCATGGACCAGCGGTTGTTCGGTTGTACGAGCACTTGTTCCGTGATGAGAAAGTTGTTGGCGTTATGGCTGAAAGACGTCGGCGGGACGATGAAAGTGTTGAAATCACTGGCGGCGCCATTGCCGTATTGGAAGGTGAACTTGTGGTAGCCACCATAAAATTCCGGATGCAGATAGTAGAACCCGATGGCGTTCCCCTGATTACTCGGATATAGAATGCCGTTGGACACGCCCCCCTTCGAAGCGGCGTAGTTGTACCAGACAGCGAAGCGTCCCGACAATGTCTTCATGTCGTAAATGCGCACATCAATGTTGCTCTTGGCCAATGGCCCGCTGGGAGTAGTGATGGTGTCACTGGCCCCGGCAAGGTAGGAAACGGCCATGTGCCCGATTTTGGTGTTGATATCTTCCACACCGCCGCCATAACCGCTCATGTCCAGCGTGTAGAAGTCGTCAATTTCGATGTGCTGCCTGCGGTAGTAGCGTTCTCCGGCCCAGAATTTGGCGTCCGGCTGGAAATCGAGGACGTTGCCGGCCTGCACAAAAGCTTCGCGGAAGCGGAACTTGTCGTTGTTGTTGAAGTTCGAGGAATTAGAGGTGTCGGCCTCTATCATGGATTCGGTACGGAACCATGCTTTGCCTGAATCGTGGTTGGGATTGACCCAGTTGTTGACGAAGATCAATTCCGCGTAGGTCTCGGCTTCATTGCCGAGGCGGTATTTCGCCCCCGCTCCTGGCGCTTCGAAGGCGACTTGCTGGCCGCCATCGCCATTCAGGCCATAACCAGAGCGAAGGTAACCGTGAAATTCAAAGGCCTTGTTTTGTGCTTCAAGGTTTTTGAGGCGAATGTCAGCGTCGCGCAATTGGTCGTACTCGAGACCTGAGCCGACTTGCTGTTGCAAGTCCGCGGTGCCAGTTTGCCCATTCTGAACAATCTTCCAGGCGTCTTGCGCCACTTTTTGGGCCGTGCTCGGGGGAGGTTGATTCTGAGAAGTCGATTGCGCGGGCGGCTGAGCAACGGATGGGACGGCGACTGCCGCGACGTTGGAGAATGCGGAGGCAGTTTCCAATTGCGCGAGGCGCTTTTCAAGCGCGGCGATTTTGGACTCGTAGTCCGATTTCAGTTGCTGGAGTTCCTTTTGAAGCTCTTGCGGGGTCTGGGCGCGCGAGGCCGATACGAGGAAAGTTGCCAAAGAGGCGACGAGGAAAACAGACATGCGAATTCGCGGCCAGGGCGCAGGCGAGTGGCGCAGTTTCCGGACTCGCGGGAACGACTGGACGTTGAGCGTGCGGGCAAACGGATGGATCCGGAAATTGCTCATGACTACCCCCAGTGCGGGAAGTTGGGCAAGCTCCCTGCGGGAATTTCGCCTGGGAGGGAGTTGGCCGCTGAAACAATATGACCAGGCGAGCAGCGAGGTCAACCGGGGTTTTCGGGATGGTTGCGCGAACTGATGCACGGATCGGGTTTTCTGCAGATTCACGGGGCGCGGTGATCTGGGGTACAAGAACACGACTCAGAAATATTTGTTGGCCAAAAAAATTCAAGAGCACAGGCCTTCGATTTGATCGGGGAAGGCAGGAATGGCTGGGCTCCAGGGACGGTCTAAAGTCCGGTCACTACACTGGGCGGCGGGGCGGCCCGCCTCAGAAGGCGGGCCCTACACTTACTCAAGCCTCATTTGGATTCCGTATTTTGGGCGGAGGGTTACTAGCGGCTCGGGAACTACCGGGAATCCCTTCGTTAGGCGAAAGCTGAATTTCTGGGCGATGGCGGCGATTACCAACGCGGTCTCGAGTTGGGCGAAGCCTTGGCCGATGCAGCGGCGGGGGCCGTCGCCGAATGGGAAGTAGACGCCCGGAGGCAAGCGGTGCTCGAGACCGTCGAGCCAGCGCTCAGGGATGAATTGCTCCGGTTGCTCAAAAAACCTGGCGTCGCGATGCATCACCCACTGCGAAGCGAGGAGCGTGGAACGCGCGGGAATTTCGTAGCCGCCGAGTTGGATGGGTTCCACGTTCATGCGGGCCATCATGTAGGCGGGAGGATAGAGACGCAGAGACTCGTGAATGACCGCGTTGAGGTAAGGGAGCTTTTCGAGGTCGGAGACTTCGGCGGGCCGGCCGGCGAGAGTGGCGCGGAGTTCTTCGTGGAGACGGGTTTCGGCTTCGGGATTTTCGCTGAGCAGATACCAAGTCCAGGCGAGTGAGAGAGCGGTGGTTTCGTGTCCGGCGACGAAGAGGGTCATGGACTCGTCGCGGACCTGGCGCTCGGTCATGTGGCTGCCGTCTTCGTTCATGGCGGACATGAGCAGGGACAGGAGATCGTTGCGAGGCCGCGTATCTTTCTTGCGATCGGAAATAATGCGGTAGATGAGCGAGTCCATATATTCGACTTCGCGGCGCGCGCGGCGGTTTGCGGGCGTGGGCCAGCTTGCCGGGATGCGCCAGGGAGTGCGTACACGGCGAAGATGGTGGCGCATGAGGAAGGTCATGGCGTTGCCGATGGAGGTGGAATCGCCGGCGAGGCTGGCGCCGAAGAGGGTGCGCACCGCGACCTCGAGAGTGATCTTCATCATTTCTTCGGCAATGTTTCGCGTTTCACCAGAGCGCCATTGACGGATGTGATCCAGCGCGCATTCCACCATGACCGGAGAATATTCGTTGGTGCGCGAACGATGGAAAGCAGGCTGGGCGAGACGGCGCTGGCGACGCCAAAAGTCGCCTTCGCTGATCAAGAGGCCCTGGCCGAGTAGCGGCCCGACGACCAACTTGGTGAGAGTGCTCTTGTGCAGTTTGGCGTGATCGAGAATCAAGAGCTGCTGGATGTAGTCGGGGCGATTGACGAGGATGCGGTTCATGCGCAGCACGGGCATGCTGACGATGTCGCCGTACTCGCGAGCGAGCCGCTGCAATGTACCGAGAGCATCGTGCCGGACGTCGAGCGCAAGGCCCAGGATCGGCAAGCCTTTGGGTCCGGGCGGAACGTGGTTTGGTTTGCTGGTCATTTTGGCCGCGCGAAGTTCACTTCATCCACGCGCAGTACGCAACATAAAACCAGCTAAAAATGCCGTGAACGATCATCCAGAGGATGGAGTGATGAGCGCTCCAGGATAATGTGATTGCGAGCATGCTTCCGAATCCCCAGACGCCGACACCCGCCGAACGCCCGCCGCCACCGTTGCTCATCGGATTGCTCCTTGCGCGTGAAAACGCGTCACCAGTTTAACCCGATGAGGAGGATTGCTGCGCAAGGAATGGTTGCAAGTCCGCGACAGGGCGCAGACGTGGCTGCGAATCGGGGGAAAGATTTGGTCCGGCGATTGTCAATCGAGCGGCAGCGAGGTGAGAGCCATCAGCAAATCCAGGCGGCCGTTGCCCATGTCGGCGCCGACGAATTGCGCGTGGGCGATGGCGGCAGAGGCCAGAAACTGGTTGGTGTCGGCCCTAAGCGAGCGCAGGAGAGCAGCGCCGCCGGAGACGAAGGGCGCGCTGAAGGAAGTTCCCCAACCGGCGGAGTAGGTGCTGAAGGGATAGGTGGTGACGATTGCCTCGCCGGGAGCGGCGACCCAAACGATGGCGTCGCCGTAGTTAGAAAATGTGGAACGAGTGTCGAGGTCGCTGGTGGAAGCAACGCCCATTACATCGGTTTGAAGCGAGGCCGGATAAACCGTCTCCATTGCGGCGTCGTTGCCCGCGGAGGCGGCGCAAATAATGTTGAGCTTGTTTGCATAATCGAGCGCGTTCGAGAGTTCCTGGGACGGAGTGTTGAAATCGAAACTCATGTTGATGACGTTGGCGTTATTTTGGGCGGCGTAGTAAATAGCGCGGAGAATGTCGGAGAGATAGCCAGTGCCATCGGAATGGAACGCCTTAAGTGGCAGGAGTTGAGCGTTGGGGGCGACGAGATGGATTACGCCCATCACCATTGTGCCGTGGCCGAATGCCGCGTATTGGAGATTGCCGTCGAGAACCGCGGCGGTGGACTGGTCGAGGACGGCGGCGGTGGATTGATTCACGATGGCCGGCTGGCAACCAGGGCAGGGGGAAGGCGGGGGCGAAGTGAAATCGGTCATTTCCGAGCCGCCCGGCTGGTTGCGCGTGAAATCGTAGCCGGCGAGGAGGACGCTCTTCAGGGCAGGGTGATTGGGATCCACTCCGGTGTCGATGTCGGCGACGATGCCCTTGCCCGATACTTGAAATGTGTTTTGCGCCTCCTGGAGGTGGACAATGGCGGAGGCCGGCTGATTGGCGTAGCCATTCCAAACGGTGGGGCCAAAATAATTTACGGGAGTGCTGTCGGTCAGCCCGGCTGGTGGAGTGGTGACAGCGTTAAGACCGCCGAGGAGGCTGAATACTTGATCAAGCTCGGCGTTCACGACGCCCGGCGTGGCGCGAAGGAGATTCAGAAAAATAACCGGGTTGATGACGGAAGGCGTAGTAAGGAGGAAGACCTCGTTCAGCGTGCCGTCAATGGTGCCTACGACGGTGCAGTTCTGCAAGAGACAGAGCCGTGAAAGAAGGGAGCCGCCCAGCGTGGAGCGGACAATAAAGCGGTTATCCGCACGGACTGGAGTCGAAGAGACCAGGGTAAGCAGAGTGGCCGCGAGCCATAGGTAGCGTTTCATGGCTGGGTTTTCCCTCCTGTACAATTCCCTTCCCGATTTTCCCGTGGCGCTGGTTCAGTCCCGGTTTGGACAAAGAGTCTGGTCGATTAAGTGTCACCCGCATTAGGTGGCGCCGTGTCAATATAACTGATTATTACCACACAATCTACCTCAGCGTGCACAATACACCCGAAACGGGCGGAATCCCAGAGGAGAGAATACGGAATTGGACCTAAGGTGAATACCTGAGGAGGGGAGTCGTTTTCGTGGGCTTATGCCGGACCGTTACAGGGCCGAGGAGACGGAAGTGCCGGCGGCGGCGAAGACGGTGGACATTTCGGCTTGGGCGAAAGAGAGGAAGGTGCGGACGACAACTGGATCGAATTGAGTGCCGCTGGCTTCGGTGAGGCGGCGGACGGCTTCTTCGTAGGGCAGGCCTTTTCGATAGGGACGCGAGGAAACCATGGCGTCGAACGCATCGATCACGCAAACGATGCGCGAGACTACGGGAATTTCCGTGTTCTTGAGGCCGGCGGGATAGCCTTTGCCATCGAAGGATTCATGGTGGTGGAGAATATCGAGCGCGGCGCGTTCGAAGCCGGGAAGCATGCGCAAAACAGCCCAGCCATATTCGGAGTGTTTTTTCATCAGGGCGTACTCGTCGGGGTCGAGGCGCCCGGGCTTGCGAAGAATGGCGTCGGGGATGCCGACCTTGCCAATGTCGTGGAGCAGCGCGGCCACTTCGAGATTCTGAAGCTCGGATTCCTCCAGGCCGAGTTCCTGGCCGACGCGCATGCCCCACTCCGCGAGGCGAGTGCTGTGGACGCCGGTGTTGAGATCCTTGAGATCGAGGAGTTGATTGAAAGCGCAGATGACGGAATTGCGGAGGGCGGCAGACTGCTCTTCGAGCTGCTTGATGCGGAGAGACTCCAGCGCCCCGGATACCAAGGTACCTTCCAAGGGCGCGGGAGTCTGCTGATTCGACATAGGAGCTAGTTGCAGAACAAGAGGCAGTTGCCGGAGCCCGAACCTGAGCCGGAAGAGCCAGAACTATTCACCCAGGCGGAAACCGCCTGATAGACGTCGAGGCGCCCGTGATTGAGGTCCGGGGTGAGCTGGATGGCGTGAGACAACGAGCTGGCTGCCTGGCTCTGAGTCAGAGAGGACCTGGCGCTGAGCATGAGCGCGGCGGTGCCGGCGACTAGCGGCGAGCTGAAGGAGGTGCCGGAAGCGCTGGCGTAGGTTCCGCCGGGGAAGGTGCTGACGATGTTTTCACCCGGGGCGGCGATCAAGACGTCCACCGGACCGTAGTTGGAGAAGGAGGAGCGGGTGTCGTAATTCGTGGTGGAGGCAATGCCGACGACGTAGTTGTTCAGCGCAGCGGGATAAACGGCAGCGTTGGTGCTCTCATTTCCAGCGGCAGCGACAAGGACGACGCCAGCCTTGTTGGCGTAAGTGACGGCCTGAGTGAGCGACGGCGAATTGGAGGTGAGATCGAAGCTCATGTTCACTACGTTGGCATGATGCTGAACGGCGTAGTAGAGAGCCGAGACGATGTTGGAAAGATAGCCGGTGCCATTCGAGGAAAAGGCCTTGAGGGGAAGAATCTGGGCCTTGGGAGCGACAAGATGGACGAGGCCGGAGGTCATTGTGCCGTGGCCGAAGGCGGTGTAGTCCGGGCCATCGAGGACAGCGGCGGTGGACTGATCGAGAACGGCCGCGGTGGATTGTTGGACGTAGCCAGGCTGCTGATCCTGGGAGTTGGTGTCGAGCTCGCCATTCGGCAAGCTGCTGACATCGAGCCATTCCGACGCGCCGGGCTGGTTGCGCGTGAAGTCATAGCCCGGAAGCAGTACAGCCTGAAGGACGGGATGATTGACGTCGACGCCGGTGTCAATGACGGCTACGATGCCCTTGCCGCTAATGCGAAAACCGTTCTGGGCGTCCTGAAGGCGAATGATCTGCGCCGCGGGCTGAGCAGCATAGCCATGCCAGACGACCGTGCCGTAATAATTGACCGGAGCGGTGTCGTACAGGCCCGAGGGAATGGACGGAAGCGGGCGTTGCGGGATCGGCAGGAGGCGATCCGCCTCGACGCTGACGATGCCGAGCAGGGACTCAACCAGGTTGAGGGTGCCGTTTACGAGATTAACGAGGAGATTGCTGCTGGAGGTAACCAGAAAGGTCTGGCCGACGGAACCGTCAAGGCCACCTTGCACCTGGCACTGGAGCAGATTGCAAAGATTGAGGACGGAGGACAAGCCGCCGGTGGAACGGACGATGTAGCGATTCTGTGCGGGGGCAGGCTTCGGAACACCGAGGACAAGAATGAAGAATGCGACGATCAGGGCGAATCGTTTCATAGTTGCAACCCCTAAGGGGTTCTCCCACAAGTGGATTACTCGCTAGTTTGGCGCGAAGCGTTTCCCAATAAGTTTCCAAGGGAGGACACTTCGGGCCAATGGTACGAGCATGTCTTTCTGCCTAAACAAACTTCCCATCGCGCCTGGTACTTACGTACCAGGCTGGGGACGCGTGGAAACTCTTTGATATGGCCGTGGTTCATGCCTTTTCCTCCGGCATACGGCCCAGCGCTTCGCGGAGCGAGATCACGATCGGCTCGCCGGAAGGCGTGGCGAAGGTCAGCTGCAAGTCGCCGCTGTTTTTGACTTCGCCGCTGAATTCTCCGAATTGGTTTGCAACCACGTGCAGCACGTCTCCTTGCATATTGGAAACGAGGATGCGTGTGCCGGCGGCGATGATTTTTGGATTGCTCAAATTCAGAAGCTGGCCGGTGACGACGATGCGGTTGCCGCTCGGCTTCAGCTCAAGTTGAACGTCGATCTGATAGGGATCGGCGCGATAGAGCATCTGCCGCGTGCCCGTGCCGGCGGAGCGGACGCCTTCCAGGATTGGCTGCAAGAAACTGTCGAACAAAAGCTTGACCGCGGCGGCCGAGCCTTTTTTCTGTTGGGCGAGAGCCATGCCGGAAAAGGCTGCCTTGGCGATTCTGACGGCACTTTCCGGGGGCTGGTAATTCCCTTCCAGTGCCGCCGAGGCGCGAACGCGCTGCCAGAGCGAGACCGTTGCCTGACAGGACTGGCAACCAAGTTCGAGGTGCTTGTCCATTCGAACTCTCTCGTTAGTGGTGACGGCCTGATTCACAAAGTCGATCCATTTCTCCACGTTAAAGTGTTCCATCATTCCCCCCAGAATCCTCTCGGCACCCCATGCACTCCCCAGTGAACGGGATGAAATTAATACCCTCGTTGGATAAGGGGAGAGAGGAGGGGGAAAAATATAGGGAATCTGAGGCTAGTTAAGTTCTGTGGAATCAGTGAGTTTGCCAACGAGAACGAAGGGGGCCCAGAAATAGGGGTGGGGATTCTGCTGGCGGAGCTGTTGCATGGCGAGCTGAAGTGCGCCGGAGGTGTCACCGGTGCGGAGATATTCGTTGTAGAAGAATTGCATCAGTTGAGAGGTGCTTTGATCGTGGACGTCCCATAGAGAGAGCAGCAGGGTGGAAGCGCCGGCGTAGAAGAGGCCGCGCTGGAGGCCGAGCAACTCGTCACCGGCGGCGACGAAGTTCATGCCCGTGGCACAGCCGCTGAGGGTTACCAGGTTGGCATTGAGTCGCATCTGGTAGAGGTCGAACAAATTCAAGTAGCCGTCGCCGAGGCGGATTCCAGAAAACATCGGGTTGTCCTGGCGGTAGACGCCGTGGGTGGCGATGTGGAGCAAACGGGTTTGCGGGCCTTGTTCGCGGAGAGAGGAGGAGGTGGCGTCGCGCCCGATGCGAAGAGAGGATTGCGGGAGGAGCGCGGCGACGGACTCGGCTTCGTGGAGGATTTGCGGGGCGCGCTCGTCTGCAATGCCGAAGACCAACGAGCTGGTGTTGGCGCCCGCGGGCTTCTCATGGCAAGCGAAGAAAACGGAGGCGCTCGGAGCATAAGAAATACGAAAGGAGTCGCAGAGATATTCTTCGCCCTTGCGGAGGGCGTGGAAGGGCAGGAAGTGGAGTGGACCGTGAGGAACGATGACCAGGCGATCGCCGCGACAATACTGGCGGAGCGGCGCGATCAACTCATCATAGAGAGATTCTAGGTGACTTTGCGTGGCGCGAAGAAGCGGATCTTCAAACCGGCGGACGTACTCGTTGCCCATGCGAAATTTGGAGAGCTGAAACCGGAGCAACTGCAGGATGTGCGTGACCCGGGGGAGGACGGTGACCGGCAGAATGCGGATTTCCTCGCGGGTGATAATGGCGGCAATGAGGCGGTCGCCGGCGGAAAAGTATTCGAGGAGAGTCGTGCCAGGAGGGAGGGCGGCTTGCAATTTTGCGGCGGAGAGGTCCGCGGGGGCTTCCAGCGTGGTGCTTTCCCGGTCGCGGGCCGGAAGCTCACGCAAGGTTCGCAGCAGCTCTTTCTCATGGCTTTGCGCTTTTTTCTGAAGAGTGTCGAGGCGCTCAACGGACTTTTCTTCGGGGCGAAGCTGTTCGAGTTCAATTCGGTGGTAGTACCAGTTGAGTTCCTCGCGGAGGTCGCGGATCCTGCGAACGAGATCGCTCTGGCCGGTTTCACCGAGCGGGAGGCTCTGGCCGCTCTGAAAGATCATTTCGATCATGCTGCGCGATTTGGCGGCTTCCATCCAGGAGAGCGCGGCTTCGGGCGAGGCGTCCGAGCCATCGCCGGAGAGGAAAAGATCGACCAGCGATTCATAAACCTGCATCCTGTTTCTGAGAAACGAGATTTTCAATTCTTCGCCATGCAGGCGGCTGCGCATGGTTTCGAGCGAATCTTTTGCATCGAGGAAGGCGCGGAGGGCGGCGGGGCGATCGTTGCGAGCCTGCGCCAACTGCCCCTGAAGCAGATGGGCCTGGTAGGCGAGGACCGGCGTCTGCAGCTGCGCGAGGCGAGCGAGAGAATCGTCCGTTTCCTTTTGCGCTTCCGCGGGATCGCCGACCTGCAAGGCGATTCGGGCGAGCAGAAGATGGGCCAGGACAGCTTTACCGGGAAGCGCCGACCGATCGAAGAAATCGGCGGCGGCGGCGGACAGGCGCCGCGCTTCGAAGTAGCGGCCTTCATGGAAGAGCAACAGGCCCTGGTAGAGGTCGATGAGCCAGGGCCAGACGAGATTTTTTTCGCGGCCGAACATTTCGCGGGCCTTGGTGAAGCGCTCGAGGGCCTGCACGGTTTTGCCCTGCTGGGCGTAGGCGATGGCTTCATTCGCCAAAGTTTTCGCGGCTTCATAGCCCATGCCCAGCTTTTCGAAGCGCAGGAAGCCTTCGTGAGCCATTTCGCGGGCTTCTTCGCTGAGATTTAGCTCGAGATAAATATCGGAGAGATCCAGATGGCAGAGGGCGAAGTGGTAGGCGTCGCCGGTGGCTTCGCAGGAGCGGCGAGCGGCATAGAGGGCTTCGATCGCGTGACTGTATTCGCCGCGGAGGTAGTAGAGATAGGCGATGTTGTAGTCGGCCTGGGCCACCAGAAGCGGCATGTTGTTTTCGTGGCAGAAGGCGCGTGCGCGCTGATAGGTGGCTAGCGCGCGTGGGAAATCATTGAGGCTGATGAGGCAGACGGCCATGTTGCTGAGGACAACGGCGATGCCCTCCGCGTCCTTGTAGGGCATCAAGTCCCGGTAGGCGTCTTCGTAGCTGGCGATGGATTCTTCGAAGCGGTCCTGGCGGTGATAGATATTGCCGGCATTAATTTCGAGGCGAGCGAGGCGCCAGCGATCGTCGAGACGGGCAAAAATTTCGCGGGCGCGCTCGACGGCTCGGAAGGCCTGGTCGTATTCGCCGACGAGGATCATCGGCTGAATGGAACTGCTGAGCGTCCTGGCCATTTCTTTCCAGGCGCGCAGGGACTCGTAGAGCTGGATAGCGCGCTGGTGGTGCTCGATTGCGGCGCGGTAATCGCCGTTGGAATAAAGGGCGTTGGCCATGGCGCGCAAGGCAAGGGCATGGGCTTGTTTGCGGCGCAGGCGCTTGGCGATGAGAATCGCGGCCTCGGCGAGGCAGAGCGCTTCTTTTGTGCTTACGCGGACGCGCTGGACGACGAGTTGGGCGAGCTGTTCGATCGTCGCCTGACGGACCAATTTTTTGTGTTTGGCAAGAAATTTACGGCGGGCCGCATCGCTGGTTAACTGGCCGAGTTCGGCGACGAGAACCTCGGTCGAAATCCTGGCGCGGGCGACGGGCATCAGGAAAAACCCAGTTCTTCCAACTGACGACGGAGGCGTTCCATACATTTCTGTCGGGTGAATCCGATCGAGCCCACAGCGAGACCAAGCTCCCGGGCCACCTGCGCGTAGGGCCTGGAGGGTGATTCGAAGAACAGCATCTCCACCAGGCGGCGGCATTGCGGGGTGAGTATCGCCATGGCTTCACGGAGAATTTGTTCTTCCTGTGTCTGTTGAACGAGGGTTTCCGCGATCGGCGGGGTCTCGGGCTCGAGCGTATCTTCCTCTGTGTCGCGGCTTACCACACGCTGGTTGAGACGCTTCACGCGGTAACATTCGTGGTGAGCGACTTGCATGAGCCACTTGGGAAGAGCTCGGGGGTCGCGCAATTCCGGAAGGCGCACTAGAAGTTCCACGCAAGTGGATTGAAAAACATCCGCGGCTTCCTGGGGCGGCAAGTTGTATTTCACCGGGATCGAATAGATGAGGGCTTTGTATTTGTCGATGAGGCGGATCCAGGCAGCTTCATTGCCGGTGAGGCATTCCTTCACGAGGCGCGTGTCGTTCCACCTGGATGCGGGGTTGGCTGACGCCCGGCCGGGAGCCTTGGTATGGGCCGGGCTCATAGAGCGGCGTTCTCGCGGCCACTTTTCAGATAGAGCTGCTCGACATTCCATAGAACGTAAGGCTCGAGAACGGCGGGATGAAAATTGCCGACGGAATTTTTGGCGCCGGCCAGGATATCCGGGCTGGCAAGAAAGATCATGGGCTGATACTCGGCGAGAATTTCCTGCGCGCGATCGTAGAGTTTTTTTCTCTGGTCGAAGGTGCGAGCCGACATTTGATCTTCTATCAAGCGGTCGATCTCCGCTTCCCATGGAGTAGAGGGATGCGGCTGAGAAGGATTCCAGAGATGCGTGCCGCCGCTGGAGAGCCAGACGTTGATGTCGGAATTCGGGTCGGCGTCGTAACTGGCGACGCCCATAATGCAGGCATCGTATTCCCTGGATTGCGTGACGCGATCGAGTAACGAACGAAATTCCATCGGAACGACCTGAACGCGCATCCCGAGCTGCTTCAAATCGTCCTGGAGGAGCGCGGCCATTTTGGAGCGGTCGGCGTTGGTGGAACTTGTGAGGATGCTGAACTCCACCGGCTTTCCATCGGAATCCTGAAGCGTGGATTCGCCGTTTGGCGCGGTGGTCCAGGAGAAGCCGGCTTCTTTGAGGAGAGCCCGTGCGCGGTCGAGCGAGCGAGATGGATGAGGGAGATTCGCATCGTTCCAGCGCTTGTTGCCCGGGGTGACCAAGCCCCAGAGCGGAGTTCCGCGGCCCTGGTAGACGAGGCGGACGATGGCTTCGCGGTCGGCGGCCGCGGAAACGGCCTGGCGGAATTTCACTTCGCGGAACCACTTTTGTTTGCGTTGCAGGTCCGCGGATGCCTTTTCGCCGAGGTCATTCAGATTGAAGAAGAGGAAATTGTATTCGAGGCCCGGGCCGGCGTCGGCGACGGTGTAGCCATTCTGCTGGCGGGAAAGCACGGAAAAGTTTTCGGCGCCCAACTGGCTGATCATGTCGGTTTCGCCGGATTGGAATTTCAAGACCTGGGCGTCGGCGTTGGGGACGAAGAGGAAGACGAGTTCGTCGAGATAAGGCAGGCGGTTATTTTTGGCGTCCGATTTCCAATAGTAGGGATTGCGTTCGAGGACCAAGCGCTGGCCAGCAACGTATTCTTTCAGGCGGAACGGCCCGAGCCCGGCCCATTGATTGGCTGCGGCATTCAGCGAACCGATTTGGCCGAGTTTGCCTTCCTGGAATGGTTTTTCGAAAAGATGACGGGGGAGGATGGCGAGGCCATCGAAGAGCCTCTCCCCGACGCCATACGGTTTGGCCAGTTGAAAGACGACGGTTTGGGCGTCAATTTTTCGGACGGCGACCGGCTTGCCTCCGACGATCAGGAGATCGCGTTGCGGGGCGTGGGTATTTTCGTCGAGGTAGACGCGAAACGAGAAGAGGACATCATCGGCGTCCATCGGCTGGCCATCGGAGAATTTCAGGCCTTTTCTGAGGACGAGAGTGTAAGTGAGTCCATCTGGAGAGATGTTCCAGGATTTCGCCAGCGCCGGTTCGGTTAGTTGGGTGGCGCGATTAATGTGGATGAGGTCGGCTTGCATTACGGCTATGACTTCGCGGGAGCGGGCATCGGCGGCGATCAGCGGATTCAGAGTCTTTGGCTCACCACGGAGAGAGACAACCAGGCGTCCGCCGGGGCGGCCGATTTCCCCAGGGAGTACGAGCAATTCTTCGCGGGAATTATTTTGTTGCGCCCGCGCAAAGGCGGGACTGGAAATGAGTGCGGAAAAAGAGAGGAACAACCGGAAGAGAATCCGGCAGCGCGCGACCGTAGCGGGGCAGTTTCTCACGCCAGGCTCCCAAGACTCCTCCTCTCTATCTTGTATGGGTCGGCGCGTTCCTGCAATGCGCTAGCTAAACCGAGGTATCCAAGAAAGAACGGCACCATCGCGAGGGCGGGCAGGTACATCCACCAGTAGGAGACGAGGACGCTGTATTGCTGAAGATTGGAGAGGAGATTACCCCAACTGGGGACGGGCTCGGGAACGCCGAGGCCGAGGAAAGAGAGGGTCATCTCGGCCAGGACATAGTGCGGGATGAGGATTGCAGCCTGGGTCAGCAGGACGCTGAAGGTTTCGGGAAGGATGTGACGGCGGAGAAGGTAAAAGTTGGAAGCTCCGAAGCCTCGGGCGGCGCGGACGAAATCGCGCTCCTTTGCGCTGAGGACTATGCCGCGGACGAGCCGCGCGGGGCGGGCCCAACCGACCGCGGCGATGACCGCGACGATGAGGAAGAAGGCGTGGAGCGGATTCACTGACAAAGGGAGAAAGGCCCGGATGGCAAAAAGGAGGTAGAGCCACGGCAAGGCGAGGAAAAGTTCAGCGAGGCGCATCAGCACATCGTCTCGCCAACCGCCAAAGTAGCCGGCTACGGCGCCGATGCACCAACCGATGAGGAGAGTGAAGCCCGCACCGAGCAGACCGGCGAGGAGAGAGACCTGGCCGCCGAAAAGAAGCCGGGAAAGCTGGTCGCGGCCGAAGGCGTCGGTGCCGAGCAGGTAGATTCGATCGTTGCCGGCGCCGAAAAGATGGAGGCGCGCGGGAAGAAATCCCGAGAGGCGATAAGGGGCACCGGCGACGAAGAAGTGGAGCGGGCGCGGCTGCGTGGGGTCTTCGACGTATTGGTCGAAGGAGCCAGGCCGCAACTGGAACACGTAGACAAAGGGGCGGAGGTGGAGATGTTTCTGAGTGTCCAAGAGATGCAGCCGCATCGGGGGCATGTAGGGATTTTTGCGGTCTTGCTCGACCGGATCATATGGAGCGAAAAATCCGGCGCAGATGACGATGGCGTGTAAGGCACCGAGGACCAGCAACCAGATAGCGAGTTTGCGACGGCGGATCATCTGGGGGCGCTCTCCGCGCGGATTCGCGGGTCCAGCCAGTAAAGAAACATGTCGGCGAGAAAATTTCCCGCCGCGAGGAAAATTGTGGAGAACAAGACGCCGCCGATTACGACGTAGATGTCGCGGGCGAGAATCGCTTCCAGTAGGAATGGGCCAAGCCCGGGCCAGCTCATCACCACTTCGATGAGAAGAGAGCCGCTCAGGAGCGCGCCGATGCTGAAGCCGAAGAGAGAAAGAAGCGGATTTGCGGCGGCAGGGAGGGCGTATCGAAAAAGGAGTGTGAACCGCGGAATTCCGTGTCCTTCGGCGGCCAGGAGAAAGGGCGCGTGCAAAACCTCGGCAACGGCGGCGCGGACGTGGCGCACAAGAAGTGGCAGGGCGGAAAGAATGAGCGCCGCGACGGGGAGAGCCATGTGTGCGACCAAATCGCGAATTTTGCCTGACGCGGTGAGCGAATCGAAATCAAGGGACACCATGCCGCCGGTGGGAAAGCGGTGAGTTCTTACCGCGAGCACAAGCAGACCCAGCGCAAGCG
>DATMMG010000102.1:0-6359 GCA_035569815.1 Candidatus Methylomirabilota bacterium | reverse complement strand
CGTAGATTTCATCGGTGATGCAGTAGGCGTTCCAGCGAATGCACAGATCGCGGATGAATTCGAGTTCGGCGCGAGTGAAGACTTTTCCGGTGGGATTATTCGGCGTGTTCAGAATGATGGCTTTGGTGTCTGGACCGAACGCGGCGGCTAGTTCCGTATCGTCAAAGGACCAGAAGGAATTTTCGTCTGCCGGAGGACGCATTTTCACGAAGCGCGGGCTGGCACCGGAGAGAATCGCGTCGGGTCCGTAATTTTCGTAGAACGGTTCGAAGACCACGATTTCGTCGCCAGGATTGATGATGGCCATCATGGCGGACATCATGGCTTCGGTCGAGCCGCAGCAGATGGTGATTTCGCGCTCCGGGTCGTAGGCGACGTGCTGGGTGCGGGCGAATTTCTCGACGGCGGCGTCGCGCAGCGGCTTGGCGCCCCAGGTGATGGCGTATTGATTGATGTCGTCGGAGATGGCCTGGCGGGCGGCTTCTTTTATTCCTTCGGGGGCGGCGAAATCGGGGAAACCCTGGGAGAGATTGACGGCGTTGTGCTTCATGGCCAGGCGGGTCATCTCGCGGATGACGGATTCGGTGAATTGCTCGGCCTTGGCGGAGAGCATGCGGCGGGCGAGGTGGGTCATGTTGGTTTCGGGAGCGGACATGGAAAGATTGTAGCAAACGCGGGATTTTTTAGCGGGGGTTGGGGGAAGGAAAAGATTTAACGCAGAGGACGCTGAGACGCTGAGTTCGCTGAGAAGAGGAAGAGAGCAAATCTAATACAGAGAGCCCACAGGAGGCGCAGAGTTCACAGAGAAAGAGGAAGAGCACAGCGAAGAATCGCTGTGCCACAAAAGCAAGAGTACGCGGGTTAGCGGGATTGGGCGGAGAGGTAGCGCGTTGGCCTGGGGGTGGCGGCGGAGACGGTGGATTTGGGGGTTTCGCCGTAGAGGGCGCGGTACATGTCGGTGTTGCGCAGGACGATCTGGACGTACTCGCGGGTTTCGGTGAAGGGGATGGATTCGACGAGTTCGGGGACTTCGTCGTAAGTGCGCTCGGATTTCCAGAGGGCGATGCGGTCTTCGCCGGCGTTGTAAGCGGCGGCAGCGTACTCTGGGCCGCCGGTGGCGCGGGTAAGGTTGGCAATGTAGAGCATGCCGAGTTCGATGTTGATTTCCGGATCGAAGAGCGAATTTTTCGTGTAGCGAATCTTGCGTTCCTTCGCCAGCAGGCGGCCGGTTTTCGGGAGAATCTGCATCAGGCCGATGGCATCGGCATGGGAGACGGCGTCGGCTTGGAAGGTGGATTCCTGGCGGATCAGACCGGCGGCGAACATGGGATCGAAATTGTTGCGCTCGGCTTCGCGGCGAATTGTCGCCTCATAGGGAAACGGATACAAAACTTTCCAGACATTCGAAGGAACTTCGTTGAGCTTGCGAGAATCGAAATTCGGAACGGCCATGCGCCCATAAGCCATGCCGGTGGCGAAATGACCCTGGTCGAAGGCAGCTTGCGCGGCTTCGACGAGATACCGAGGCGAAGCGGTGGCGGCGAAAGCGGCTTTCAGCTCCAGTTCGGCGGAAGAGTCGAAGGCGATGGTGCGCAGAGCCTGAGCGCGATTCCAGCGATCGGCGACGATGGGAGCGATGGGCTCGTCGAACGGCCGGAGTGGCGGCGGCGCGGGAATTTCCGCGAGCGCGTCGGCGGGGTCGGCATCGCCGGGAGCGAGCTTTGCCAGACGCTGATCCCCAGCGTGGGCGAAATACGTGGACGGGAAACGGTCCGTAGCCTTTTCATAGAACGCGCGGGCACGGTTGGGATTTCCGTTGCGTTCCGCGTTGCGGCCGAGCCAATAGAGAGCGTTGACGGTTGTGCCCGTCGAGGGGTACTTGCGCAGAAAATTGGTCATTTTCTCGTCGGCAAAGGGCTGGCGCTGGATGTAGGCGATCCAGGCGAGGCGCCATTCGGCGTTCTGGGCGTGCCTGCCGCCGGGAAAGGTGTCGAGCAGCCGCTGATAATAATTGCCGGCCTTGGTGCGATCGAGTTCCACCCAATAATAATTGCCCGCGGCCATCAGGGAATCCTCGGCCCAGCGGCTTTGCGGATATTTCTCGGTGATCTTTTCGATTGCCGTGAGCATTTCGGTTTCCCGTTTATCGGAGCGCCAAGCCTGGGAGAGATCGTAGAGGCGCTCGGCATCGGCTTCGGGATCGGTGACGGCGAGCTTCACGAAGAGGCCGGGAGCGGGCTTGGGATGCTGGCGGCATTCGGCGGCGCGGACGAGGGCGCGCTGGCGAATGGGATTCGCGGGATCCTTGAGAATGGTGGCTAGTTTTTCGTACTCGGCGCGGGCTTCGTGCCACTTGTGGGCGTCAAAGAAAATCTGGGCGCGCTGATCCTGCATTTCGCCGGTGGCGTAAGGAAATTCGTTATGGAGTTGCTTGTTGAGGCGAGGAAGAGCGATCGCCGAGTCCTTCGATTCATCGGCGAGCGGAAATTTGTAGAAGAGCGCCTGGTAATCTTTTGCGGCGGGGGCAAATTTGTGCGCGGATTCTTCGGCGCGGGCGCGGGCGAGAAGCAGATTGGGTTTTGACCCGGTCCCGCCGTAGGTGGCGAGCACGTCGAGAGCATCCTGTGGGCGGCCGCTCGCGTTGGCGGCGGAAGCGTAGGCTTCAAAAACCTGTTCCTTGAAGGCGACGCCGGGGTAATCCTTCAGGATTTGCGCGAGGTCTTGAGCGGCAGGAGCGTTCTTGCCAAGAGCGCGTTCGGTCTGCGCAGTCCAGAACAGCGTGTATTCGAAGAGAAGCGCGTCGGGCTTGGCCTTTTGCAGCCAGACAATGGCTTGTTGCGCGCGGCTTTTCGAATAGTCGTCGTAGCCGAGGGCGAGCGCGGCGCGTTGGCCCCAGACGCTGGAAGTATTTTTGTTCGCAAAGGCGGCGAGCTTTTCGTAGGCGCCGGGCGTGCCGCGATGGAGATCGCGGGCGAGAAGGGCGAGTTCCTTTTGCGCGGCGGCGTCTTCGGGAGTGGAAGCGTCGAGCGCGGGAGCGGTGGTGTCCGGCTTGCAGCCGGTGGAGCAGGCGGGAGATTTCGGATGAGTGGGTTTTTTCTTTTTCTTTTTCGTCTGGGCGGAGAGATCGGCGGCGCAGAGGAGGGAGAGGCAGAGGATGAGCGCGGAAAAGATTACGAGCGAGGAGGGTGATGTACGGCCGAATTTTGTGGTTGAGCCATGGAAATCCTCAGGCCTGAAGGCCTGAGCTACACGGCGAAATAAATTACCGCGATTTGCCGGCGGTGGCGTAGGGATATTCGCCGAGCGCGCCGGAATCCCCGTCGGCCAGAATTTCAACCATCCAGCGATAAAAGTAATCCACCGGGTGGTCCATGATGGGTTTGAATCTACGATCGTATTCTCGATGAGCTTTCTCAATGTCGTCTTTCAGTCTGATGCAGATATCTCTGTTTTCGCGGCCCAGTCTAACCTGTTCCGGTCTTAACATTTTAATATCCTGCATGGATACTTTAGCAACGCGATTTGCGCGGCGGTGAAGTTCTTGTTCCTCAGGAGTCAACTGGTTGACGTTGAAGTCGGCTTCCGAAATGGGACCGACTTCGGTGACGTGGAGCTCGGTTTCGACGCGAGGTTCGGGAACTGGTTCGACGCGTGGAGGAGCGGACGGGGCGGCAGCCTTTGGTTCGGGATGGCTGGGGGCCGGACGAGCAGGCGGGGCGTAAGCTTCGGGGGCGACGCGGCCGATGGCTTCGGTGATTTTTTCTTCGAGAGGGCTTCTCGGGCCTGGCTGGAGGGCCATTGCCGTGAAACGAGTTAGAACTTCAAGTGCGGCGGCGAGCGATGCGGCAGCGGTCTGCGCGCGAAGCATCGGAGGAAGAGCGTTGGTCGGCTTACTGCTGGAGCAGGCGGCGACGATGTCGTTGATGGACTGCTGAAGCTCGTCGCTGGTGCGCTGAATGCGCTCGAGGTTGTCGCGGAGGGCGCGAGCAACGGCTTGTTCGACAGCGTTGAATTCAGGTGCCATACCCGTTGTAGGGGGCGTTTTGCCCGATGTTCTCCCGTTTTGCCATTGTGGGGCGCGGGCGGGGGAGCGTCAACGGTTAGGGGTAGAGGGTGTGACTAAAAGGATGATGAGGAATTGGGAGGCTTGCGGACTCGCGTTATCAGTAATTAGTAATCAGTAATCGGTCAGAGGGGCGAGAAGGGGCGGCTTTGAGGCTATTGAGAGGTCAACAGATAGCAGCGACCAGATCACAGGAGGCGGGAGGCGGCGAGGTACGGTTCGGGATGGGGCGGTCATTGATCGAGGTCTTTGGACATGAGGTAGCGGTGATGGTCGAGGAAGCCGCGGCGGCGGTAGAGTTCGATGGCGGGGTTGCCGTGGGTGACCTCAAGGTGAAGGAATTTGGCTTGGTGTTCGCGGGAAGCGGCTTCGGCGAGATCGAGAAGTTGGGTGCCAATTCCCTTTCCGCGGTGGGCGGGTTCGACGAAGAGTTCGTCAATCCACGCGCCTTTGCCGCGATATTCGAGGCTGTAGTCGAAACAAATCACGAGATAAGCGATCGGCGCATTTTCTTCCCGAACAAGATAGATGACGCCGTAGGAAGGATTCTGCAGAAGCTCGGCGAGGGTAGCGCGGACCGTGGGCTCGTGGAAGGGCTCAGTCCACGGATCGGCCTCCTGCATGAGGCGCATGATCGGTAACAGCAGTTCGAGATCCGCAAGAGTGGCGCGAGCGATGGAGATGGGCATGAGAGGCGAAGTCACCTTTGGAAAAAATAAAATTTACGAGGAGGATGATACTACGGCGGGAAAAATGGCGGTGAGGGCGAGCCGCGAGTGTGGAGGCCGGTCTGGAGACAGGCTAGGAATGTTGCGGGATTTGGTGGGTGGCCGGTCTGAAGACCGGCCACTACATGCGGGTCCATACATGCGGGTCCACCTGAAGGTGGACGCTACGCGGAGACGCTGAGGCCGGCGGAGGCGGATGGGGCTCCGGAGGAGCTGGACGAATTGTTTTGGCCGAAGAGCTGGAAGCTCTGCTGGATGGAAGAGTAGGCCTGCTGGGCGGCGGAGAGATTTCCGGACTGGAGATCCTGGCCGAGTTGGCCGAACAGCGTGGAGGCCGAGTTCGGATCGGTGGAAGACTGGCTGGATTCGCCGCCGCCGTGATGGTGATGATGGTGTGCCTGGCCCGCGCCCTGCTGCTGGCCGAGCTGCTGAACGTCCTGCTGGACGGTGGCGAGATCCGATTGGGTTGCCGCGGTGTTACCCGATTTCATATCCTGAGCGAGTTGCGAAACGGCGGTTGCCAACGGACTTGTGCTCTGCGCGCCGGAAGCGGGCGTGAGTAGAGAGGTCTGCTGGTTGCTGGGAAGAAGCTGTTGAAGCGATGAGAAATCGCTTTGCGCCTGGGACAGGTTTCCGGATTGCAAATCCTGCCCGAGTTGTTGGAGGCTTTGCCTGAACTGCTGCTTGTTGGGATTTTGGGTGGTGACCGAAGCAAGCTGGCCGAGAATTGTGCTGGCAACTCCAAATATAGACATGCGTGTCTCCTCTTTTCAGGCGGCTCGGACGCTATGAAATTGCTTGGGCGATTACCCGGTCCGAAGCCAGCCCGTGGGAGTAAGGGCAAGGGAGGGGCCAAAGGGAGCGGGGAATTTTAGTTATAAGCTATTAGTTTTAAGTTAGTTAGTAGAGGCAAACCGGAGCGAAAACGGCTGGCGGGAATTATGGGGCAAGGTTTGCCTAGCGGGGCAGGTGGCGCGGCAAAGGCTGCCGGGAAGGTCGAGAACGCTGAACCTGGATTTGCGTGGTAAAATAGTGGCTTAGGGGGCGACCCGGTTTCGACGGAAGCTGTCGCGTCCCGGAGGCATGCCGGGGGCCAACCACCCGTAATCGGCTGGAAACTAGAACTGCCAACAACAACTTGGCACTTGCTGCTTAATTAATTAAGCGCACGCTTCCCCGGGCTTTGCTCACGGGCCCGGTAAGAAGCGTCATACAGTGAGCTGGCCTGAGCCTTTCGGTCCGCAAGGCTCGGGCGAGAACCATCGGACTAGTCGGCCGCGTTTCTTGCTCGTTCTTAGTGCGGAAGGCGAAACCAACTGAACTGAGATAAGCATGTAGGCTCCGTGGCGTAGCGCTTTTCGGACGGGGGTTCAACTCCCCCCGCCTCCACCATCTACTTTTGTGGGTTTTATTGGCGTTTTGATGGTTTTTCGCTCTGGTCGAATTCGATTGTATCGGTTTTGTATCGGTCGCCGCCGCGAACTCGGACGGAAATGTCCCCTTGACCGCGGCTTCCAGGACTTCCTGCCGGCCCTTGATCCAGGCCGAATAATACTTTTCCGTGATGG
>DATMMG010000101.1:0-8590 GCA_035569815.1 Candidatus Methylomirabilota bacterium | reverse complement strand
CTGGCGAATTTGTTCGCGACGATCAGCACGCACGGCACGTATCCGCTGGTGGTGGCGGTGTATTCCGCGGTGCTGGGCGTTTTCATTCCATCGGGCGGGAGCAAGTGGATCGTCGAGGCGCCGTATGTGCTGCAGGCGGCGAACCTGCACCAGGTGCACCTTGGGTGGGTGGTGCAGATTTACAACGTGTCGGAAGCGCTGCCGAATCTGGTGAACCCGTTCTGGATGCTGCCGCTGCTGGGGATTTTGAAATTGAAGGCGCGTGACATTGTGGGATACGGAATGCTGCAGCTGGCCGTACACGTGCCGGTGGTGTTTTTCCTTTGCTGGCTGTTTGCGCGGACGATTCCGTACGTGCCGCCAGTGAAGTAGGTTTAACCGGCCCAAGATCGGAACCAGGCAACGCTTGCCGGTGGGTGAAGGCAGTTAAGCCTCGCCGCCTTCGTCGCGGGGCTCAAGAACGCAAGTGTGCCAGTTTTCATCCTCGGCATGCGCTGCGCAGAACCGCCGCCCGCAGACGCCGCAATGGAAAGTTGCGGAGGAGTCGCAGGGTTCATCCATGGGCGAAACAGCCTGACAAGACCACTCGAGGTCCCGGGCTTCTGTCTGATTCACTTGTTGCAACATGTTCCCTCCTCGTGCGGGCAGTATACACCCGTGAAACGACCGGGGCTCCAGAGGAGATTTGGCGAACGAGACGAGCCTTGCAGTCAAATTCTCGCGGGCGTAGGATTTCTGCATCTTTACTCCTCGCAGGACCTTCCCAGCCCATTCCCGAGGTGTACCAGAAGGAGGATCCCAACATGCCAATCATCAAGGAGTTCACCATCCGTTTGGAAGACCGGCCCGGAACACTTGGCAAACTCTGCCAAGCCCTGGCCGAGGAAAACATCAACATTCTCGCGTATCAACAGTTCCCTCATGAGAAGGGTCAGGGCTCTGTCCGTCTCGTCGTGGACAATCCGGACAAGACCAGGGCGACTCTGGATCGGCAGCGCGCTGATTACAGGGAGAACGAAGTCGCGAAGGTGATGCTAACTAACCGACCTGGAGAGCTCGCTCGTGTCGCGTCGCGGCTCGGCGAGCAGGGAATCAACATCGACTATGGCTACTCCGGGGCTGATCCGGGCGCCAACGCATCGTTCCTGATCCTCGGAGTTGCGGACGCGGGCAAAGCGTTAAAGCTTGTCGAACAGGCGGCTGCGGCGGGCGGGAAGATCTGAAATGACTCTCGTTGAGAATTAATCCCACCAATATTCTCACCGCGGGCACCCTGGCTCTTCAGTCGCGCGTCTACCTTGAACGGGAATCGATAACGACTCGATCTTTCGGGGTGCCCAACTGATCCAACTTGAGGTGGCGGACCATCGCGCTACCAATGAGCGCTGGTAGAAGACGAATACTTGTTGGCAAAGGAAGACCATTCCCACACGAGTTTCAATTTGATGATTAGATCCGTGTCTGTATCAGGAAGGAGGGCAAGAGGAGCGCCCTCCATTCTGTCTCCTGAAGGTGGCCGGTACAGCGGGTTGACAATCTCACGTGCCGCCCTCCAGACACTCCCGCAATTGGTTCCAAAAAACCGCGACGGATTCCGCCCGTTCGTCCTCGTCATGCGCAAACGCGGATTCGAAAAATTTCTGCCACCGGAGAGGCGCTTCCTGCAGGAGTTCCGTTATCGGGGGAAAATTCGTTCCCATGATTGCGGCCTGCAACATTATCGAATCCTCGCCTACAAACGGGGCGTATCCGCAAAGCGCCTCATACGCAATCACGGCCAGCGCCCACAGATCCCAGCGAGGCGACGCCAATCGCCCGCGCAATTGTTCCGGCGACATGTATTTCATGGTGCCAACCACCACGCCCGTGATGGTGTCTCGCGTTTCGTCGGCGGACTGCGGGAGCGTTTTGGCAATGCCGAAGTCGGTTATCTTCACGACCTCCATCACGTCCTTGCGGGAGAGGAAGATATTTTCCGGCTTCAGGTCCCGGTGGATCAGCCCGCGCGCGTGCGCCGCACCGACTCCGGCACAAATTCCTTCAAACAGCTCCAGCGCCCTCGCCGCATCCATGCGTTTCTTCGATTGCAGTTCCTGCCTAAGCGTGATCCCCTGCAAAAGTTCCATCACGAGAAAGATGCGCTGGCCCGCTTCAACGCCGAAGTCA
The DNA here is from genome assembly GCA_035569815.1 of Candidatus Methylomirabilota bacterium. Lineage (GTDB taxonomy): Bacteria > Acidobacteriota > Terriglobia > Acidiferrales > UBA7541 > Acidiferrum. The sequence goes on along the minus strand of DATMMG010000101.1, from coordinate 6,424 downwards.
TACACGGTGACGACGTTGGGATGAGCAAGGCTGCCGGTGAGCTGCGATTCCTGGCGGAATTTCTCGATCGCCTTCCGGTCGGCGAAGAATTCATCGCGGATCATTTTCACGGCCACTTCGCGATTCAGCGACATGTCGGTGGCCCGGTAGACCTTTCCCATGCCGCCTTGCCCTAACCTCAGGTCGAGGCGGTAGCGTCCCGCCAACATCCGCGGAGTTGCGACCAGCGTCAAGGCGGTGCCTTCTCTGCTGCATCGCGTCGTTCCGGTGTCGTAACACCTTCCGCAAGCCAGGCACTCTTCAAACGATCGCCCCGGCTGAATTGCGCTCCCACGCATCAACAGCAGGGCGAGCGCGCCCGCCACGTTTTCCAGCAACGCGGTGTCTTCCGCGCTGTACGGTTCCTCCGACAGCTTTCCTCCCAGCACGAGCAAAGCCTCGGTGTTGCCCTCTTTCAGCGCGACCGGAACCAGCAATTCGATGCGCGCCTTCTGCAGGAATTCCTTGTCCACTTGCGGGAGTTGCTGCCCCAGCCAGCCGGTTCCCGCTTGAGTGATCGGCACGGGGCACTCCAGCATCCGCACCAGCGGTATTAATTTGTTTGTGGCGGGCAAGTCCGTGGAGAGCGAGCCCGGCGGCGCAGCGGCGACGATGCGATAAGCGTTCTCTCCCGGCTTGCGCACCAGCAATCCGCAGCCCTGGGCGTGCAGCGCCTCCGCGATACGGCCCACGATCTGGTACGCGACCTCTTCCACGCTCTCCGCGCGCCGGATCTCTTCCACGATTTCGCGGAACAGTTGCTGCGCGTCATACTTGTCCCTGAAAAATTTCCGGTCCAGGGCCGAGAGCCACTTCTGGCGTTGTGTGGAGGCCAGGGCCGCAAGCGCGGCGATGGCCACGTAACTCCCCGCGTGCAGCTTCAGCACGGAAAACAGCGGCTGCCTGCCCTGGGCAACGAGCGTCCCCACCAGCAGGCCGATCGCCAGCACCGGAATCGCCAGCAGGACCCTGCGCGCCAAGGCATACTGCACACCTCTCCGGATGATTACCCGCAAATCGAACAATCGCTGCTTGAGGATCGCGTAGGCAAAGGACATGGGGAAGATCAACATGCCCACCGTGCACACCATGTACACGTAAGGCGAATCGAAGAATTGATAGAACGCCGGGCTGAGATGGATCAGCGAGGTTCCGATCACTCGCGGCAGGTAAAAGACCATCGCGACGAGCGCGCCGAACACCAGCACACGGAAGCGCCGCCGGTCCGTCACGGTTTCCAGTTTCCAGTAGCTCAGCGGCAACACCACCAGCACCGCCGCCAGATACGCCAGGCTTTGCACGCCGACCACGAGCAGCACCCACGGCGGCGTCAAGGCCGTCAAATGACTCGGGTCATAGATCGTCAGGCCAAAGAGGTAAAGCGCATAGAGTGTGGCGGCGATTGGCCCAACCCAAAAGGCGGTCCACAACCAACGGTTCACGAACAAGCGCTTCGGATATAAGCAGAAGAATGCCGCGAGCAATGGCGTGCGAAATGCGGCGCTCACGTACACCAGCATCACCGGCACAGCCAGGAAGAGCGGCAAATTTCGCGTGGCCGCCGAGAGCCCCCATTGGAATCCTTCAAAAACCGTGGCCATCACCACCAGAACCCAGCCGCCCAGCCTGGAGACAAAATCGCGCGGGCGGTTGAAGACGACGAACAAACCAATCAACAACGTGATCAATTTGTAGGCGAGAAAAATAATGTTAGAGGCCCGCAGCGTGTCATTGCGCTCGTCCCAGAGTGTTCCGTGGATGGCCAGTGTCAGGTCGAGAGTCTTCCCGCCGCGCTGCACTCGAATCGCCGCAGGGTGGGCAGCTTGAAAATTCATTCGCTGCGCCAGCCAGTCCACCACGGTTCCGATTGGCTGCTCGTTCACGCTTAGGATTTGATCGCCCGGCTGAAGACCTGCGCGCCCCCCGGCCGTATTTTCGTCTACATCCGTGACCACCACACGCCCGGATTGCTCGCCAATATCCACTCCGTCGGACGCCAGGCCGAAGAGCAGGTAGTAGCCCAGATAAACATTTCCTATCAGGCTGATGGCCGCGATGGCCACGATGCGCCAGGGGTATCGCGCGGAGGGCACAGGAATGGCGCGATTATAGGTTCACGGCGCGCATCTTTCCACAAATCAAGCGGGTGGAAGGGTTGGCTTGGCAGATTGGGGGCATCAGCGGAGGATGCATCCACCTGAAGGTGGAGGCTACGGGGCACGGAGCGGATGGTTTCAAGTTGCTGGCGCACGTACCGGAAGAATTACCCGTCCGTTCTGCTTAGGGCAAGTTGGGGAATGAGCCACGGCGATACATAGTACCGTCAGAAGAGGGCTCCGCCGGAAAGGCCGCCCCGCGAGGTGTCCCGGTATGGTGCAGATAAAGGGATCGGCCATCAAAGAAACGATTAACCAAATCAAGGCCCGCAATGGCGAGGATGCCCTGCAGAAGATCCTGGGTCTTCTGGATGAAGAAACTCGAACAATCTGCCAGGGCGAAATCTATTCTTCCACATGGTATCCGCTTGATCATTTCACCCGTTTTCTTGAAGTCGAAATCAGGGTGCTTGCTGACGGCAAGGAAGAAATGGTCACGCGCGGCTCCGAAGTGGTAATCGAAAAGCAGCTTCGTGGAATTTACAAGGCGTTTGTGAAACTCGGTTCGCCGGAATTTGTGATCAAGCGCATCGCCGCCGTTCATGAAACGTACTTTCAGGGCGTCCCGATTGAGGTGCACATGAAGGGATCGGGGAAGGCGGTGGTCCGGTACACGGGATTTGAAAAGCAGCATCGGATTATGGGATTTGCGATTATCGGATTTTTCAAGAAGGCATTGGAGATTTCGGGGGCGAAAGACGTGGCGCTTCGCTTCACCGTACCGATCGAGGAAGGCGGGGAGTTTGCGGAGCTTTCGATTGCGTGGAGGTAGACGAAACACGAAGGTGTCCATCAGCGGGGGTGTGGTGAAGCGGTTCGGCGAAGTCGTGTTTGGCGGATGCGTGCTGTGGGTAGGGGCGCAACGAGCGAAGGCGCGTCCACCTAAAGGTGGACGCTACGGGGAGTTATTTGGGGGAGAAGATTTCGGGGTTGGCGGGCTTGGCGGCGGAGGACGCGGCGACTACGTTGAGGGTGGCGTCTACGTCTTTGGTTACGGGAGGGAGGCAGATTTCGGTGCTGCAGGCCTGGTAACGGAGCTTCATCGGAACGTGTTGCGGGCCTAGCGGGGCGGAGGGAAGGACGGTGAGTGGCAGGAGAATGGTGACGCTGCCGGTGTAGACATTAAGCTTTTTGTTTTTGGAGAAGGCGAAGGTTTGCAGCGCGCCTTTTGGATAGGAGACGGTGCCGAGCTTAAAGCCGGCGGGGATTTCGGCGCGGAGGTCGGTCGGAATCAAATAATCTTCTGTGACTTCGCGGGCGTTGACGTGAAAGCCGTTGCGGATTTTCAGGACTACAGCGACCTGGAAGGACATACCGCGCGCGACGGGATCGTGAGAGGCGTAGGCTTCGGGAGCGACGACGTCTTTGCCGGAGGGAGTTTGCGAGCCGGCGGGGGAAGAGAGAAGTAGCGCGGCAGCGAGGAGAGTCGCCGCGAATCTGGAGATGAGGCGGTTCATACTTTTACCTGGGCGCCGAGTTGTTGCGAGACGACGCGGCTCATTACCGCGTGAAGATCTTCGCCCGTTTTTTCTAAGACGAAGGAGTTGCGAGCTTCAGACCAGCCGAGCTTGAAGCTGGTGGAGAGAGCGGAGATCCAGATTTCGCGAATCGGAGTATTCGGCGAAATTACGAATTTCGCCGGCTCGGGCTCTTCGAAGATGACTTCGAGTTTGCCGCTCTCGCCTTCAACATCGAAGCCGTGTTCATCGCCAAGATTCAGGAGGCGCTTTTTCAGGTCTTCGAAGGCGAGGTCGGCCTTTTTTTGAAAGTCGTGTTCGGAGAGCATGCGCGGATGCCTTTTTAGAGTTGCGACTCGATGGCCTTGGTGAGTTCGTCTTCACTCTTGAGGCCTTGGAATTTGGTGATGATTTTGCCGTCGCGAGAAATCAGAAAGCTGCTGGGATAACCGAGGATGCCGCCGAACTTGTCCGCGGCTTCGTCGGTGCCGAGAAGAATCGGATAGTTCATCGGCAGCTTTTGCCCGTCAACGTCGAAGCGCTCTTTGTCGAGAAAGGGCGCGACGACGGACTTGCCTTCTTCATCCATCGCGATGCCAACGACGGTGAAACCCTTGGGGCCGTACTTGTTCTGCATGGCGATGAGCCAGGGAATTTCCACCCGGCATGGGTCGCACCAGGTGGCCCAGAAATTCACGAAGACAACTTTGCCCTTGTAGTCGGCGAGCGAGAAGTCTTTGCCGTCGACGGTTTTCAGTTTCAACTCGGGCTCGGGGTTTCCAGCGACCTTGGAGTCCATGCGAACGGCGCCGGCGCCGGAAACGCGCGTGGCTTTGTCCGCGTAGATGGTGATGCCGATGAGGACTGCGACTGTGAGAACGATGAGCGTGACTTTTTTCATGACGAGTTATTCCACCAATTTACATTGAAAAGCGATTCAAGAAAGTCAGTTTACCCGAGAGCCAGGTCAGCTTGTTAAAGAAGACGAGGCCGCCAACAAAGAGAAGCAGCGCGCCGCTGAAGAGTTCGACGGCGTGCAGGTATTTCCGGAAATTTTTGTAGAAGCGCAGGAAGGCGCCGAGGCCGACAGCAGTGAGGAGGAATGGAACGGCGAGTCCGGCGGAATAGACCGCGAGGAGAAGAACGCCGCGGGAGACGGTTTCGCTGGCGGCGGCGAGTGTGAGAACGGTGGCGAGGATGGGGCCGATACAGGGCGTCCAGCCAAAGGCGAAAGCGAAGCCGAGAAGAAAGCCGCTGAAGATGCCAGGCTTGGTGTCCTGGTTGCGGAGATGGACGTCACGATTAAGCCAGCGGGCGAGTTGCGGGCCCAGGAATCCGATGATCGAGAGAGAGAAGAAGTGGCTGGCGCCGAGTCCGGCGAAAAGCGGGCCGTGGCGCAAGAGTGAAGCGATGCCGAGAGCGACGAGCACCACGCCGAGGATCAGGCCGGCGCGGAGATTGATGCGCATCAGGCCGCCGAGCAGGTGAAGCCCGAAAAGAATGATGAGCGCGCCAGCGACGGGAGCAAGCAGGGCGCGATTCTGGCGCAGAAATCCACCGACAGCGCTTGCGGACGCACCGAAGCCGATGAAGACGACTGAAAAACCCATCACGAAAGAGAGCGCTGAGGAAAAGAGGCCGGACTTCGGTGTTTCACCCTGGCGAAGTTGTTCGACGCCGATGCCAGAGAGCATCGAGATGTAGCCGGGAACGAGGGGAAGCACGCACGGGGAGAGAAAGGAGATAAGTCCCGCGAGAAAGGCTCCTGCGAGTGAGACGTCGGTCATGGTTGAGAGACTCGTGTCAGTGACATTCGAAAGTTGCCGTGCGCGGAGCGGCGGGCCCTGAGTTACCTGCCTCTCTATTCTCGCACAAAAACGCTAGTGAGATGTTTGAGAGGCGTCTGAGAGGCGTCTGCATGCAGATGAGTTAGACGCAGCAATTGGAGTAAGGGAGGTGGAGACAGGTTACAGGGACAAGTGGCGGAATTAGCTGGCGGTGGGGGCGAAGGGTGGATTGCAGGCTACTGAAAAAGAGGAGGTTGCACGGATTGTGAATGGGCCGGTCATTGCTTGGAACGTTGTGAGAGGAATTTTCCCGGCAGGTGCGCATGGTTTTTACACCGAACAAGGTGACGCTGTTGCGAGTGGCAGTGGGATTTCTGGCGGTCAGCTCTTTTGGCCATGGGGCGTGGATGAACCTGCTGGGCGTGGCGCTGACGGTGGCGGCGATTGCGCTGGATGCGCTGGACGGGCACCTCGCGCGGCGGAAAAAGATGGCGACGCCGGTGGGAGCGCAACTGGACATCCTGGGCGATCGCGTGATCGAGAACATGTTTTTCACGTACTTCGCGGTGGTAGGGATGGTGTCACTGTGGCTGCCAATGCTGTTTTTTGCGCGCGGGGCGGCGACGGATTTTCTGCGCGGGCTGGCGATGAAGGCTGGGTATTCGGGATGGGGCACGAACGCGATGGCGCAGAGCGGTTGGGCGAAAGCACTGGTGGCTTCGCGCTGGAGCCGGGGATTGTACGCGGCGATGAAGTGCGCGTGTTTTTGTTATTTGGGATTGGAGCTGGCGTTGACGCGCGGGCCGGTGGCGCTGCTGGGTCCGGTGTCGCTGGACATGCACACGGCGATTCGCGCGGGGGCACAAACACTGGCGTGGATGACGGGCGCGTTTTGCGTGATACGCGGGCTGCCGGTGCTGATGGAGGGATGGAGATTTCTGGCGAGCAACTTGTCCGTGACGAGCGCGGGAGAAGAAGCGCGGGG
>DATMMG010000100.1:0-8874 GCA_035569815.1 Candidatus Methylomirabilota bacterium | reverse complement strand
ACCTGGATGTGCCGCTCGAGGTGGACCTGGGGAAGCTGCAGGTGCGCGCGGCGGATCCGGCGGCGCTGGAGGTGCTTTACCGGGAGCTGGGATTTAATTCGTTGCTGAAGGAGTTGCTGGCGGCGGAAGCAAGTGGCGAGTGGCGAGTGAAGAGTGGCGAGCAGGATGAAAAGACGAGCCAGGAAAAAGGAAATGAGAGAGATTACGCGCAGTTCGCGAATGTGGAAGAGTTTCAGGCGTATTTGAAGAAATTGCCGGCGAAGGCTGGGTTGGCGGTGTGGCTGAACCTGGAGGCGGGAGAACGCGAGGCGGAGGGATTTGGGACGAGGGTGGCGGGGATTGAGGTTTCGCAGAAGGAGGGAGAGGGGCGGGCGGTTTGGGCGGACGAGAAAGGCGAGGCGATGAAAGCGCTGGCCGCCGCGGTGCAGGACGGGAAGCGGCGAAAAATTGTGCACGACCCGAAGCTGTTTCAACTTTTGACTGGCAGTGGGGAAAAGATCGAGCACGCGACGCAACTTTATTCGTATCTGCTGCGGCCGACTACGGCTAACCACAATTTTGCGGACGTGATTTTCCGACAGTTCAATGCGCCGATCGGAGGAGGCGCGGGGGAACGGGCGGATTATCTGCAGAAGTTGGCGCCGGTTTTGCGGAAAGAGGTGGAAGCGCAGGGCCTCCACAGCGTTTACGAAAAGATCGACCTGCCGCTCTCGGGAGTGCTGGCGGAGATGGAGCGGGCGGGAATTCTGGTGGACCCGGACGCGCTGGCGAAGATGTCGCACTCGATGGAGAAGGAAGTCCGGCGGCTGGAAAAGGAGATCTGGAAGCTGGCCGGGTCTGAATTCAACGTGAACTCGCCGACGCAACTGGCGGAGGTGCTGTTCGACAAGTTGAACCTGCAGCCGCCGGCGCGGCGTGGCAAGGGAAAAGTGCGCTCGACGGCGGCGGACATCCTTGAAGAGATGAAGGAGCAGCACGAACTGCCGGGAAAGGTGATCGAGTACCGCGAGATCGCCAAGCTGAAGTCCACTTACGTGGATGCGCTGCCCAAGCTTATTCATCCGGAGACGAAGCGGCTGCACACGAGCTTTTCGCAGACGGGAACGGCGACGGGGCGACTGAGCTCCAGCGATCCAAACCTGCAGAACATTCCCATCCGCAGCGAGCTGGGGCGGGAGATTCGCGCGGCGTTCGTGGCGCAGAAGGGGCAAATCCTGCTTTCTGCGGATTATTCGCAGATTGAGCTGCGGATCATGGCTCACTTTTCGAAGGATCCGGTGCTGACGGAGGCATTCCGGAACGGCGAAGACATCCACGCGCGCACGGCGCAGGAAGTGTTTGGCGTGGGGCCAATGGCGCAGACGGGGGAGCACCGCCGGGCGGCCAAAGCGATCAATTTTGGAATCATCTACGGGCTTTCCGCGTTTGGCCTGGCGCAGCAACTGGGAATCGAGCAGAAAGAGGCGGCGAAGTTCATCAACGCGTATTTCACCCGGTATCGCGGCGTGAAGCAGTATCTGGACAACGTGCTGGTGGAGACGCGCAAGACAGGAGTGGCGAAGACATTATTCGGCAGGATACGGCCGATACCGGAGATCAATTCGCCGCAAGTGCAGCTGCGGAATTTTGCGGAACGCACGGCGTTGAATTCCCCGTTGCAGGGAACTGCGGCGGACCTGATCAAGATGGCGATGATTTCGATTGATGCGCGGTTGAAGAAAGAGAAGCTGGCCGCGAAGATGATTTTGCAGGTTCACGACGAATTGCTGTTTGAGTTGCCGGTGAAAGAAAAAGGCAAACTGGAAAAGCTGGTGAAAGAAGAGATGGAGAACGTCCACAAACTGGCGGTGCCGCTGGTGGTGGAAATGGGCACCGGCCCGAACTGGCGCGATTTGGACTGAAGAGGCGCGCTTCTCTGGTTAGGTGTGGCCGACACACGACGAGCGAAGCCGTAGCAACGGTAAGAGTAACCCAAGAAGGCGGCGTAAAGCCGCCCCTACACCTGAGGGAATTTCCCGCCCGCTGAAGTGCAGAGCGTTTGAACACCTTGGAGGACCTGCCCGAGAGGGCAGTGGACAGATAGGTTACAGGGAATTTACAGATTCCCTGTGGCCAGCCCCCTTCATACTAGCCTTGCTGTGAGTAAACGTGCGAGGAACGACGATGTGGCGCAATGGAAAAATTCCTCTAACCCTGGCCATTTTGTGGTGCGCGGGATGCAGCGGGAGACAATCCACGAGCGGCGGAAATGCCGGTATCAGCGTGGCTGTATTTCCGAGCGCTACATCCGTGGTGATTGGACAGACGGTGCCATTCAACGCGACGGTGACGGGGACGACGAATACGTCCGTGAACTGGCAGGTGGCGGGAGTGCAGGGAGGAAACGCAACAGTAGGGACAATAACGACCACGGGAATGTACACGGCGCCGAATGCGCTGCCAAGCCCTTCCACAGTGGTGGTGACGGCGGTTTCCCAGGCGGACACAACAAAGATGGGAACCGGACGCGTGCAGGTGTTTCAGTCGAATATAAATCAGAATCCGCAGAGCTTGCCAATCAAACTGGGGACGTCGGGAGGAAACGCAGACGACGTTAGCGGCAGGTTTTGCTGTGGAGGAACGCTGGGGTCGCTACTGACGCGCAATGGCAGCTTTTATATCTTGAGCAACAACCACGTGCTGGCGAGGAGCGATCAGGCGTCGCTGGGGGAACCGATCTCGCAGCCGGGGATTGTTGATACGAACTGTTCGACCGCGGGAACGCAGACGGTGGCGAATTTAACGTCGTTTGTAAGTTTGAAGGCTTCAGGTACCAATGTGGACGCGGCGATTGCTCTGATCGTGCCGGGAGCGGTGGATTTGACAGGGGACATCCTAATGCTCGGGAGCACCGCAACGGGGAGCACGCCGGATCCCGGGCCACCCCATCAGGGAAGAGGAATTCTTGCGTCCATTGGGGAGCCGGTGGCGAAGAGCGGCCGGACGTCGGGATTGACTTGCTCTAAGGTTTCGGCGACTAACCTGGCCACCTCGGTGACGTACCAGACGCAGTGCAACGGCGGAACGAGTTTTACGGTGACGTTCAACAATCAGGTTGCGGTTTCGGGCGGCGGATTCAGCGCTGGGGGAGATTCTGGGTCGCTGATTGTGGATCAAAACACGGCCGATCCCGTGGCGCTGCTTTACGGCGGATCGGATACGGACGCGGTGGGAAATCCAGTGGGAGATGTGATTGCCGCATTGGCGGACGCACAAGGGAATCAGCCGTCGTTCGTGGGGAGCGCTTCGCAACACCAGGTGATTGGTTGCTCGCTGGCGGGGGCGGCAGTGAAGGCGGCGGCGCAGACCGCGATTGCCGTGGATGCGGCTTCGTTGGCCTTGGCGCAACGGGCGCGCGATCTGCACGCGCCGGAGTTGCTGGCGAATCCGTATATCAATGCGGTGGGCGCTGCGGCGAGCGTGGACCGGCCGGGAGAAGCGGCGGTGCTGATTGTGGTGAATCTGGGGCGGGAGGCAACACCGCTGCCGGCGACGATTGAAGGAGTGGCAACCCGCATAGTGACGATGGGAGAACCGACGCCGCACGGAATGCTCGAGTTCGAGGCGGCATCACGAATCGTGCCGGCTCAAGATGCGTTTGCGGTGAGTGCGCTGGAAAACTCGGAAGTGGAGCGGGCGAAGGCGGTCCACGCGGCGCACGTGGATGAATTGATGAAGGAGCCGGGCGTGCAAGGAGTGGGGATCACGTCAAGCGCCGATGCGCCGGGAGAAGCCGCGCTGATGATTTACCTGATTCGCGGGGAAAAGCACAATGCCATTCCCGCGCTGATCGATGGAGTGCGGACACGCGTGCGAGAGACGAGCCGGTTTGCCGCGGGACGCCGCGGGCAGGAGCCGCAGCAGGGGTGCAAGGTTCCCGCTGCGATTCCAGTGGAGACAGCGGCCGTGAAACCTTAGCCGACGCGGATTGGAGATGTTTGCGAATTGGGGGCGTCCACAGCGATGCGCGACGCCCTTTTTCTTCGGGGATGAAGGGTTATGATGGAATCCAGGATTTCGAGGGGAAATGGAGACTGAAATGGCACACGGGGAAAAATTTCTCGCGCTGGTGAATGACGCGAAAAAGCGGATCAGGGAAACGAACGTGGCGGACGTGAAGCGGCGGATGGATGCGGGGGAGAAATTTGTGTTGGTGGATGTCCGGGAGGAGAGCGAGTGGGCGCAAGGGCATTTGCCAGGAGCGATTCATTTGGGCAAAGGAATCATCGAGCGGGACATCGAGCAGCGCGTGCCGGACGCGGGGGCAAAGGTAGTGCTGTATTGCGGCGGCGGATTTCGCTCGGCGATCGCGGCGGATAACCTGCAAAAGATGGGTTACAACAACGTGGAATCGATGGACGGCGGCTGGAAAGGCTGGATAGGCGCGGGGCTGCCTGCGCAAAAAGGGTAAAAAGAAAGAGAATTGCGCAGCGGCAACCGGCGACATCAATGCTGGCGAGGAAGAAACGCTTGCGATGCTCACGGAGGTGGAGTACCATCCCGGCACTTGCTCCCGAATTGCCCGCTCATTGTGAGCAAGCAATCCCCCCCTGGAGTCGAGTCGCACCCCCCGCGTGCACTGCAGTCCAGATTCTGAAAGGAGTCGCTCCCTTGAGAAAAACATGCATTGTATTCCTCTCTCTATTTGCCCTACTTTTGATCGTGCCGGAGATTTCGGTTGCGCAGTCGGATTCGCAGTCGGACAAGTTTGGAAGCCCGACGTTTACAACGGATTCGTCGGTCGCAACCGTACCGGCGACGTCAAAAACCGTACCGCACTGGACATCCTCGTTCACGTATCAGGGCGTGACCTATCCCTACACGATGGTGGGCACCAATCCCGCATCGAGTAACTCCACGACTACCGTGGACGTGGCTATTATTCCATTCGACTTTGTTTTCGCGGACGGCCTGGTCCTAAGCGGAACTTCGAAGGTGGGCAATGTACTAGGCTCGCCGAACTTCCAGAGTGCGACCTATACGAGCGGCACCACGCAGTATGGCGACGCGGTGCAACGTGCAGAATTTTGGCCGTTCGTTTCCGGAGCGAGCCCGAACTGGCATACGTTGATCGATTCCACGCCGACCGTGTACCCAACGCAGGTAATTCAGGTGCCGCAGAACCAGGCGGTCGTTCTTGTTGGGAGTGTCTCGCACAGGATTTTCGCGCTGATGAGCTATCCCTGGTTTTCGGATCGCCTGAATGAAGCCATCAATTCGCTGCACATCGCGCCGACGACACTGCCGGTGGTGCTAACCTACAACACGTTTTTGTATATCCATAACCTGAATAACTGCTGTGTCCTCGGTTACCACGGCGCGACGCAATCGACGAACGGAAACGGCAACCAGCAGATTCAGACCTATATCTATGCGGCATGGCCGGACCCGAACATATTTCCTCCGGGATGGGCGGACGTGCTTCCGATGAGCCATGAGATTTCCGAATGGATGAATGATCCGTTCATCAGGAATTTCGTTCCACCGTGGCAATTCCCCGGAGAACCCGGATCCTGCCAGGGCAATCTGGAAACCGGCGACCCGATGGAAGTCGTGGCGAATCCCGATTTTCCGGTGACGATTGGCGGATATACATACCATCCACAGACGGAGGCCATCCTGCCGTGGTTTACGCGGCAATCTCCTTCCTCGGCGATCAGCGGCGCGTACAGCTATCCGGATACGACGAAGCTGACGATGCCCTCGCAACCCTGCCAATAATCGCGGGACACTGAAGACCTGCGGCGCCGCGGAAATTGTGCGGCGCCGCATTTTTTTGCACTGGGTTGCCTGATTGCCGATGCAAAGATATGACGAGGCGTGACATTTTCAGCTGCCCGTAAATGGTGGCAGTGGTTTGCGGGAGCTCAAAAAAGCTGCAACAACCGGAGGTATTGGCTCATCTCATTTAGGCAGGCTCGGCCCGGATCCCAGGTGCGGCTCGCAGCGGAGGCCTGCGCGAGGCGTCGAAACACGCAAGAGGACGATTCGCAGTTTTTGACGAGAGACCACAGACAGAAAGAAGGCCAGAGATGAAGAGCACCAGCGCAACGCAATCGAGTACAGAGCGTCCGGCGGCGAAGGCCGGCGATTTCGTAATCGGAGGAGATCTACGCGTTCACCGCCTGGGATTCGGGGCGATGAGAATTACCGGCAAAGGGATTTGGGGAGAGCCGAAGGACCGCGCGGAGTCGGTTCGAGTTCTGCGCAAGGCGATCGAGTTGGGAATTAATTTTATCGACACGGCGGATTCCTACGGACCATCGGTCAGCGAGGAAATTATCGCGGAAGCGCTTTATCCCTATCCGAAAGAGCTGGTGATTGCGACAAAGGCTGGGTTGGAGAGGCCGGGCCCGGACCAGTGGGCGCCGAACGGAAAGCCGGAGCACTTGCGGAAAGCGTGCGAAGGAAGCTTGCGACGTCTGCGCGTGGAAAGGATCGACCTTTTCCAGTTGCACCGGATTGACGACAAGGTGCCGGCGGAAGAGCAGTTGGGGACCTTAAAGGATTTGCAGAAGGAAGGAAAAATCAAACACATCGGGCTTAGCGAAGTGAACGTGGCGCAGATCGAGCACGCGAGGAAACACGTGGCCCTCGTGACGGTGCAGAACCGCTACAGCGTGCTGGATCGCGGCGCGGAGGACGTGCTGGAATATTGCGAGCGGGAGCGGATCGGATTTATTCCGTGGTTTCCTCTTGGTGCGGGAGAGTTGTCGGCGGCGGGGAGCAAACTGGCAAGCCTCGCGGCCCAGGCGAAGATTACGACTTCGCAGTTGGCGTTGGCATGGCTGTTGCGGCGCTCGCCGGTGATGCTGCCGATTCCCGGCACTTCGCGGGTGGATCACCTGGAAGAAAACGTGGCGACGGCGGCGGTAAAGATCGACGACGGAATATTTCAGGAGCTGAGCAAGCTGGCCGGCAAGGGCCGGTAGCGCCGGAAGCGGAAGAGTATTATTTGGCGGCGAGAAGCGTTCTTGCTTGCGACAATTCAAGGCGATCGGAATGGACGCCGTCGCAATTTTTAAGCAGTTGCGCGTAGTAACTCGCCGCTTTGTCTTTTTGCTGAGTCATCTCGGCGGCTTGCGCGGCGCCGTAAAGGCCGTTGAAGCGATTCGGGTCCGTGCGCAGCGAAGTCTCATATTCAGCTAGCGCTTCCTTCGGTTTCTGCATCTCCAGGAGCATATCCGCCAGCATTTCACGGACGGGCAGGTCTGTTTCGCCCTTGCCGACTTTATCTTCCGTGTCCGCGACGGAGCGGAGGAGAGCCACAGCTTCGGGGGCCTTCCCAGAAGCATAGTCGGCCCACGCCTGCATCACATCGTGAGTATCTTTTAAAGAATCGGCGAGGTAGGGCTTGTCGCCCTTGCGGGTGGCTTCGATGAGCTCGTCGCCGTGTTTCAGGGCATCTTGCGCTGCAGCAACATCGCGAAGGTGGCCGGCAGCGATGGCGCGGCTCCAATAAGCGACGAGTTGCACGTGGGGTGGCGTGTTGGGCGCGGGTTGTTGACTGAGCGCTTCTTTCCATTGACGGCGTTCGATCGCGTACATGGCGGGGGCAAGGGCTCTGTGGAGTTGGAAGTAGTCCTTAAATTGAGGATCGGCGTTCGATTCAGGAATCGCGGCGAACGCTTCGACTTCCGCCTCCGCGTGGGCGTCGTCACCGATTTGTAGATACGCATATTCAAGGAAATCCATGGAATGCATTTTGTGATGCATCACGTGGATGTGCATCGTCGCCATCTGGTCGGCAATCTGGATCGCGGCGAGATTGGAGTTGATGTCGTCTTGCCAGAGGCCGAGGCGCGCGAAGATGTGGGACGGCATGTGAACGGCGTGGGCGGAGGCGGGCGCGATGGCGGAGTATTGGCGGGCCGCGGGAAGAGCGAGGCTGGCCATCGAGGGATTGTCGCAGCTATGAATAATGTAGTGGGCGATGCCGGGATGGTCCGGCTGTTCTTCGTAGAGTTTGTTGAGGATGGCGACGGCAGCTTTGGCGTTGACGAGGTCGGGGTCGCGCTCGGGCGCAGAGCCAAGTAGAGCGAGGGCATGCAGAACGGCGGCCTCGCGATCCTGGGGATTGCGCTGACGGACGCCGTCCATGGCCTTGGCGTATGCTTCGGCGCGTTTTTCGTGATCAATTTTTCCTGTGTCGGTGTAAAAGACCGTTAGCGCCTGGATGTATTCGCGTTCACGCGCGGTGGGGGGATTGAGCGAGCGCGCTTTGGCAAGCAAATCCGCACCGCGCTGGAGATCGGCCTTGGAGGGTCGGTCCCAGAGTTGGTGATAGAGACTCATGGCCTGGCCCCAGTAGGCCATGGCGCAGGCGGGATCTTTCTTCTGGATATCTTCAAACTGGTTGATGGCAGTTTCGTACTCGAACGAATAGAGGAGAGCCATGCCGCGCTCGAACTTGGCTTGGGTGGGGGGAGCGCAGGAGATCGGGAAGGAGACGGTGCCGAGCTTTTCGCTGGCGTCGTGGTGGTGATGAAGTTCGTTTTGAGCGAAACAAAGGGGAACATAAATAATTACGGTAAGAAGAAGAACAGCAAAGCAATTTTTCATCGCACGCTCCAGATCAGCGAAAGCGTAGTCCTGGAGCGCGGCAGTGTCAACGAAACGCGGCGAGCAGTTTCCTGTGAAGGTCAGTGGCGGGAAGTTAGAACGAGAAATTGGCTGGGGCGGAAGGATTCGAACCTTCACCGTCCTCATTAACAGTGAGGTGTCCTACCAGTTGGACCACGCCCCAGCGGGGATTTCATGGCTGCTCCGGGGAGGGCCGGAGCCTGCAGGCGAGGCCTGCAAAGCGATGAAGAACATAAAAAGCATAGCATGGAG
>DATMMG010000099.1:0-3180 GCA_035569815.1 Candidatus Methylomirabilota bacterium | reverse complement strand
TACAAAGTGAATTCCACGTGGCTGGTGCTCGGCGGAGCCGCCGCGGGGATTGTGCTTCGTGTTTTCGGATGGGGCTGAAAATCCCGGATTAAGGGACCAGCACAATCTTGCCGTGCGCGCCGGGAGCGAGGACGTCCACGTGCGCCTTCGCGGCCTCTTTCAACGGGAGCTCTTTGCCCACGATCGGCCGCAGAGTGCCATTTTCAAGGCCGGCCCCGATGGCAGCGAAAATTTCCGCCAGTTCAGGTTCCGTCGCCGCCCAAAGCGTAAAACCCTTCGCCGTGCCGCGCCGCCCCATCAGGTCTCGCGGATTGATATTAATTTCTCCCCGGTTGCCGATAATGATCACGCGGCCGTTCATCGCCAACAATTTCAAATCGGCGGAAAGGTTCACGTTTGCGAGCATTTCCAGTATTACATCCACACCGCGCCCGCCGGTCGCTTGCAGAATTTCTTCCGCGTAACCCGCCTTGCCGTGATTGAACGCCTGGTGCGCTCCCTCTTTTTTCACCAGCTCCAGACCTTTTTGCGTTCCCGCGGTGCCGAAGACGGTCATTCCCATTGCTCTCGCGAATTGAGCAGCGGCCGTCCCGACGCCTCCGCTGGCGCCGTGGATCAGAACAGTCTCGCCCGGACGCGCGTGCGCATGGTGAATCAGCGCGGTGATCGCAGTCCCATAGGGAACCCAAACTCCCGCTCCTTGCGCGAAGGAAATATTCCCGGGTAGAGCGTGCACCTGGGATTCAAGAGCCAATGCGTATTCGGCATAGGCGCCGCTCACCGTTCTCGCGGTGTAAACGTGTGCGCCCGGCTTCACGCTGGTGACGCCTTCGCCCACGCTTTCGATGACTCCCGCGGCGTCAGAGCCCGGCGTATATGGCAACGGCGGCTTGATCGCGTACGTTCCGTTGCGCATGTAGGTGTCGTAGGGATTCACGCCCGCGCCGTGCACCCGCACGAGCACCTGGCCGGGTCCCGGCTTGGGCGTGGGGATTTCCTGCAATTGCAATACTTCTGGCCCGCCGAATTGATGCACTTGTATCGCTTTCATAAGAATCCCCCCGAGGCGTGCGATTTCCCAAATCGTTAGATGAATCCATCATCGCTTGGGCAACAACAAGATAACCGCAATGGAAACCGAGTCCAAAATCGAAAATCGCAGCCCGCCTAGAAATGATCGTCGTGAACCAGCGCGGCAGCCGCAGTACCGTCGGCAGTCTTCGCCCATGCGGTAGTCTGCCAGTTGTCTTTCGATTTTTTCACCGGGATCCATTGGGGCAGGGACTGGTTGAACCGTTCGACAAGCGCGTAAACATAAGGCTCGTAAAGATTGCGAAGCTCGGCAAGTTTTTCATCCGCTTCGTGCGTCGACGAAAGTGTTGTCCCGTGCTTCGCCAGCGTTTCGCGGATCAGGTGCAACACTTCGGGTGGCAAGCGATCCTGTTCCAGCGGGTGTGGCGCCACGGAATACACCTGGCAAAGGTCAGTGACCGCATGCCGCGCGATGGCGAACGTAAGGCGCGCCTGCCGGGAGCATACATCTTCCATTCCGGAGATTGTCAGCGCGCAAGCATCCAGAATCGCGGTAAGCGAGCCGATCCACGACTGATTATCGTGCTGCGAACGGAAATACCCCAGCACCGGATAAGAAAGATGACTTTCGAGAAGCTCCGCGCTCCAGCGCTCCCAATCCTTAAAAAGGTCGCGCAACGCTTCCTGGCCTCCAGGAAAAGTGTGGCGCAACAGGAGCTCGCCGGCGGTGGGCGGCGTGCCTGCTCGGGCGTCGAGCAGCACGATTTCCGTCTCGCGCTTGGCAAACGAGCCATAAATGAAAGGGAGGTACCCGATAACCGCCGCAAGAAACCCGAACCCGAATCCGGATTCCACCACCACCAGAAAGCGGGAAAAACCCGAGCGCGGCACCACGTCGCCCAGGCCAAGCGTAAAGAACGTCGTGCCGCTGAGGTACATATCCGTGGAGAAGCTGGGCATGCCGCCCGTTAGACTCAGGGCCGAGCCGGAACCATATTGCATCATGGCGAAGCTGAGAATCAGCCCGGCGGCCCACACCCCGATTAGAAACAAAAGCGAAATCGGCCCATAAAACCCAAGGAACGAATCGCGGCGCTTTTTCGACGGAATCAGCCGTGCGTACATTTTCCACGTGGACCAGGTGAACAGGAAATAAAAGCGGGTAAGGCGAAACTTCCGGGTGACGCGCCGCGGCAGGATGATGGCCTCAAACGCGTCCCAGAGCACAATCAGAAAAATCACGAAGCCGGCGATGAATACACCTGGAGCGAGAATCATGCGGAACCTGCCTCTTTCATCGCGGCTGGCGCGAGGCTCAAGCGGAAATCGAGGTGACCAGGCGCGCGTTCACCGTAATTTCCGTTTTGAAAAGCCGGGAGACGGGACAGCCGGTCTCGGCGCCCTTCACGGCCGCGTCAAACTTGGCCTTGTCGGCGTTGGGAATCGTGGCCACCAGGTCGAGCTGGCTCTTGGTAATCGAGAAGCCTTCGCCCACCTTCTCGAGAGAAATCGTGCAGGTGGTTTCAAGCTTCGAAGCGACCATTCCCGCGCCGGCGAGTTGGGCGGAGAGCGCCATCGTGAAGCAGCCCGCGTGGGCCGCCGCCAGCAATTCTTCGGGGTTGGTTCCTACGCTATTCTCGAAGCGCGTGGAGAAGGAATACTGCGTTTCTTTCAGTGTGCCGCTATCCGTTGAAATGGAGCCTTTGCCGGATTTCAGATCGCCTTGCCAGACTGCGGAAGCTTTGCGTTGCATGAATTTCTCCTTATTGCTGACTGGTAGCTGCGGGTCAGGCAGCTTTGATTCACCGGGGCGGCGGGTGGTTATGCAGCCAGGCGAGAATTCTACCACTTGTGGAAGATGAAAAACGCCGCCAGGGTAATGAAAGCGAAGCCCACCAGGTAGTTCCACTTCATCGGCTCGCCGAGATAGGTGATCGAGAATATCGAGAAGACCGAAAGGGTTATCACTTCCTGAATGGTCTTGAGTTGCGCGGTGTTGAATTCGTAGGAGCCGATCCGGTTGGCCGGCACCTGGAAGCAGTATTCAAAGAAGGCGATTCCCCAACTGACGACGATCACCTTCCACAGCGCCACGTTGCGGAACTTCAGGTGGCCATACCACGCAAACGTCATAAAAATATTCGAAAT
>DATMMG010000098.1:0-10764 GCA_035569815.1 Candidatus Methylomirabilota bacterium | reverse complement strand
GAGGGAGAACTACGCTCCTGGTTTCGAATCGGAGAGGCTCACTCGGCTTTTCGGGGCTGGCGCCCCATTCCGGCCGCTCTTCTGTCCCATTCCATCGAACTTGTTCCGGGACCGAAGAATTCCCATCAAACCAGCCATCCTAAATCTATTCTGAGCGGGTGGCTGCTACTGCTCGGGGAAAATACCCCTGAACAAACATAAAGTATAGAGAAGCATGAACCTTCTGTCAAACCTCTTTAGCCACAAGCCAGTGGAAATAATTGTGGAAAAGTGGTGAATGGCACAGAGCTTGCCTTGGTGAAGGCCCAGTACTCCCCAAATCCCACGTTTCAAACCAGTTAGATGCAGGTGGGTTAGGCAAAGGTAAATTCTTCTCTCTGCGCCTTTAAGTGATTCTAAATAAGCATTTTACTGCCTATTGAGGACTCTGGCCCAGATCCCCGAACGTCCAGAGGCCGATGGCCTTCAGCATGTCATATTGCCCCGTTTCGCGCAGGACCCGGGCGGTCCTCTCCGGCGGCCAGGGGGAGGCAAATCGTTCTTGGCGGTCGGCGATCCAATAGCCGGTGAGGGCCATGACGGTGGCGTCCTGTGCGAGGACGTCGGGCTTCACGGCTTCCAGGGCGTCGGCGGCGGAGTGGTGCGTGAATTTATATTCCGGGGAATCCTGATCGAGATTGATGCCCGGGAGACCGACGAGAATGAAAGGCGCGGTGTCGGTTTCGAGTTCGATTTTGTCGGAGACCTTGATGTCGCGAATGTCGCGCAGCGAGTCGGCAAATGGCTCAAATGAATTAATGAGATCGCCGCGGCCGCCGAGCTGAAACTCGCGAACGGGTCCCTGCCCGTTGTCGAGGATGACGGCAGCCAGATGATTCTTGATCTCGGAGGAGTGCTGCTTCACGTAGGCGAGCGAGCCGAGCAGACCTTCTTCTTCACCGGTGAAAAGCACGAACCGCAGCGTGCGGCGCGGGCGAACACCGCTTTTGATGATGGCATCGGCGGCGGCGAGGGAGGCAGCAACTCCCATACCGTTGTCGGTAGCACCTTCGCTGAGATCCCAGGAATCGAGGTGGCCGCCAATCACAACGACCTCTTCAGGATGCTCGCGTCCGACTATCTCGCCGACAACGTTCGCGCTTTCGACCGGGCCGTCAGTGAATTTGTTCTGGATGTTGACGCGGACGCGAACGGTTTTTCCGGCGAGCAGGTAACGTTCGATCTGGCCCTGATCTTCGCGGGGAAGTTCGCCGAAAGGAATGGCGAAGTCTGCGGCGAAGCCGAGGATGCCGGTGTGAGCCAGGCCCAAACCTTCGGGCCGGAAGCCGTAATCGCCGGTGAGGACCGCGAGCGCACCTGCGGTCTGAGCGGCTCTCAGGAATTCGCCGATTTGGCCAAAGATCGTACCAATGCTCCCCTTCGGCGTGCCCTGCGCCCAGAGGAAGACAATCTTGCCGCGATACGATTTGGCGTTCTTGATGGCGTTTTCCAGGTCGAAAACATTGGCGGTGGCGAGATCGGCATCCACGCCGCCTGCGGGGGTGGAACCAGTCCAGCCCATCGCGGCGACCGTGAGCTTCCGGGGAGTCGGCGCGAGGATGGAAGCTTCGGCAGTGCCGCGCGTCCAACCCTTCCAGACGGAATATTTTTCGGCGCGAACATTTTCGAGTCCGATGGACTTCATTTTCGCCAGGCTCCAATCGATGCCCTTCTGGACCTGCGGAGAGCCGGTGAGGCGAGCGCCGATGTCGTCGCTGAGTTCGGTGAGGTATTCAAAGGCGTGGGAGTCCATCGCGCCGTTCCCCGCGATTTTGACGAGGGCGGGTCTTGTGGTGTCCGGCTCCGCACTCTTTGGCGGGGAAGGCTCCTTGGCGAAAGTGAAGCTCGCCGCCACCAGCCCCGCTGTCAGGACCAACAATCGATTCTTCATTCGTGCGCTCTCCCGGATTTTTGTTTAAGGCACAATCGTCCACTCTACCACGAGCTTAGACGCGAGATAGAACATGGCGACGCTTTGGTTTTGGGGCGTTTGTAGTGGCCGGTCTTTAGACCGGCAACTCGAGCTTGACGCACTTGTGTAGCGGCCGCCGTTTGCGGCGGGCGCCTTTAGTGCTCGCCTCGAAACGCGGCCAGAGACCTTGCTTTACCGCCTTGGCAAGGGCTCCTAAACTTCTTACGTGACTTCTGCGATTCCAATCCTGTCCAAGTTTTCTTTCTTGGTTCTCCTTCTGAGTACTGCGGCGCTGGCGCAAGAGCCGACCGCCGATACGCCTCCGCCAAGCGAAAAAGCAACAGTGGCCAAGAACGAGGAAAAGCCCGCCCTTCCCTTCCAGATTCAACTGCTGGAAACACACATCCGATTTGAAGCGAACGGCGACTCGAGCAAGGAAGTGCACACGGTCGTCAAGATCAACGATATGGCAGGTGCTCGACAATTTTCGCGGCTGGGATTCGACTACAATCGCACGTTTCAACAGGTGGAGATTCCGCTGGTAAGAGTCACCCACGCGAATGGCGGGACCAGCGAGATTTTGCCGAGCGCGATCGCTGATGCGCCGAATCCGGCGGTGCAGGACTTTCCCGCGTATCACGATGTGCGTGTGAAATCCGTGCGCATTCTGGGACTCCAGGATGGCGACACGATTGAGTATCGGGTTATAACGACGACCACAAAACATCCGTTGGCGCCGGATTTCTGGCTGGAACACACATTTGACCGGTCTGGGCAGGTGCTTGAAGAACATTATGAACTCGATCTCCCTTCCGAGCGTCATCCCGAAATTCGAATCAACCCCACGACCCTGCCGACATCCGAGGAAACTGATTCCACAGGCCCAACTGCCAGGAAATTCTATCGTTGGGCTAGAAGATTTTCCGCTACCGGTAGCGAGAGCAGTTGGGGGGACTCCGTGCCGGATTCGCAGGCAACTCCCGACGTTTCGCTTTCTACGTTCAGTTGGGAATACTTGTCCATCCGACTGGACGAGTTGCTTCTTTCCGAATCCCAACCCTTAAGTGAGATGAAGACGCATGAAGGGTCTACGAATGAGGCGGGGCGGCAACCCGTCGTGACTGCAGAGGTTCGAGAAAAGGCATATTCCCTCACGAAAGACTCCAAAAACGACCTGGAACGCCTGCGAGCAATTTACGATTTTGTGTCGGGGCAGATTAGGAGTGTGGATCTGCCGCTAGGCGCGACAGGTTTTGGGATACATCCGGCGGTCGAGGTGCTCAAGACGGGTTATGCGAATGCGGAAGACAAGTACGTGCTATATGCGGCTTTGGCGACGGCGCTAAAACTTTCGAAGGGAATAGCGCTCACGGGATTCTGCGACAAGAAAGCTTTGGCGAATCCTGTGAAATTCCGGCACCTTCTCATTTCTGTTCGCGCGGCAGAAAAGACCTACTGGCTGGACCCGAGTTTGGAGGTCGCGCCGTTCGGGATGATCGCACCCGTACCAGGCAAGTGCGCCTTCGTGTTGGATCGTGGATTTTTTGCGCTGAATTCCACGGGCCATGAATGGATGGAATTTTCGCAGAGGCTGCCCTTCGCGGCAATTCAGAAAGTAGACGTCGAGGCGAGCATAAATGCAGAGGGCACGCTCACAGCGAAATTGAAATACGTCAGCCGAGGCGAGAACGAATTGCTGCTACGGGTGGCGTTTCATCAGACGCCGAAGGAACGGTGGAAAGAGGTGGCGGGGTTGCTGGCGCTTTCGGATGGATTTCGGGGGCAGATTACGAGTGTGACGGCGTCGGATCCGATGGCGACGAAGGATCCATTCACCGTGGAGTATGAGATTACGCAGGCGAAGTTTGTGGACTGGTCGAAAAAGCCGGTGCGGATACCGGCACTGTTGCCGCAGATTGCGCTGCCGGATGCGCCGGGGAAGGCCGCGGGGAAAATTGAACTTGGGACGCCGCTGGATGTGCAGACGAATTTAACGCTGAAGCTTCCTGAAGGGACGACCGTGCAGACCCCGGCCGCGACATCGGTCACGCGCGATTATGCGACGTTCGCGTCGAAGTACGATGGGCACCTAAACAACGTCGGCGTTTCGCGACAGATCAATTTTCTGAAGCGGGAGATTCCCACTGAACGCGCCACGGATTACAACGCGTTTCTGCGCGCGGTGCAGAATGATCAGGCGCAGGTGATTGTGTTGTCGCTACCGGAAGCAGGGGCGAAAAACTAGAAGCAGGAGAAGGATAGAATCTCGCCACAGAGGCACGGAGAGCGCAGAGATGGAGGGGAAGGTCAGAAAAAAGCAAGAAGGCAGCGTAAAGCCGCCCCTACACGGCCGGCGCTTCGCCCTATAGCTCCATCACTTCGCGTTCTTTGGTGGCGGAGAGATCTTCGATTTTCTTGGTTTCGGCTTGGGAGAGTTTTTCAAGTTCGTCGAGAGAGCGCTTCTGTTCGTCCTGGCTGATCTTTTTATCCTTCTCAAGTTTGTCGATGGCTTCCTTGATGTCGCGGCGGATGTTTCGCACCGCGGTGCGGTGATTTTCGAGCGTCTTGTGAATCTGCTTGACGAGTTCCTTGCGGCGTTCGCCGGTGGGAGAGGGGATTGGAATGCGCACAACCTTGCCGTCATTGGTAGGATTCAAGCCCAGGTCGGAACTGCGAATTGCCTTGTCGATCAGCGGCACGACGCTGGGATCCCACGGGGTGATCATCAGCATGGAGGCGTCGGGCACGGTCAGGTTGCCAAGCTGGTTCACGGGCATCGGCGTGCCGTGATAATCCACGCGGATGTGCTCCAGAATCGCCGCGTTGGCACGGCCGGTGCGAACGCTGGTGAGTTCCTTGCGAAAATCGTCGACGGCTTTTTCCATGCGGGTTTTCGCCGCGGCGATGGCGTCTTTGGTGGTTGCGATTGTCGTCATTGTAGCGAGCCTCGATGTTTGTAGTTTAAATTCCCCGCGGGGCGGAAAGTGTAATCAGTAATCAGTAATCACTAAGAAAAAACGGTTCCCCGCATGGCATGGTGCTTCCCTAAAGAAAGAACATCTTGCTGCAAATTGCTTCTTGATTTCAACGGCCGAGCAGTTGGGCACTCTTCCCTATGCCGGGGTGACCGTTGAACCGACGCGCTCCCCAAGGACGGCGCGGCGGATATTGCCGGGCTGATTCATATTAAAGACCACGATGGGCATCCCGTTGTCCATGCACAGCGAGATGGCGGTGGAGTCCATGACCTTCAGATTCTGGTGCAGGACCTCGCGATAGGTGATTTCCGCGAAAAATTTCGCGCCGGTGACTTTTTCGGGGTCGGCATCGTAGACGCCATCCACGCGGGTGGCCTTGAGAATCACGTCGGCCTTGATTTCCATGGCGCGCAGGGCGGCGGCGGTGTCCGTGGAAAAGTACGGGTTGCCGGTGCCGGCTGCAAAAATCACCACGCGGCCTTTTTCAAGATGGCGGACGGCGCGGCGGCGGATGAAGGGCTCGCAGACCTGGTGCATTTCGATGGCGCTCTGCACACGGGTGTGAACGGAAAGTTTTTCGAGTGCGTCCTGCAAGGCGAGAGCATTGAGCACCGTGGCCAGCATGCCCATGTAATCGCCGGTGGCGCGGTCGATTTCAAAACCTTTTTGCCGCGCGCCGCGGAAAATATTTCCGCCGCCGACCATGATGGCGACCTGCGTGCCAAGTTTATGGACGTCGCGCAACTCTTGGGCAATGGCGTAAATCGTCTGCCCGTCGATGCCGAAGCCCTGCTGGCCCTGAAACGATTCGCCGGAAAGTTTCAGCAGAATCCGGTGGTAAGCCGGCCGCTTTTTGCCATTTTTCTTCACCGCTTTCGATTGCGATGCCATGTGTCTCCGTTTGGTGAAAGTGAACCCTGCCGATTGTAACAAACATCGAGAGGTTCGGGATAATTTGGATGGCTGGGCGGAGACCGTAAAAGCGGAAGCTGAGCTTCCGCACAACAAAGTCGGAGCGGCCCGCCCGCCGCGGCGGGTGAGCCTTACAACGGTAGGAGAAAGGCGCCCGCCTCGGAAGGCGGCCGCTACAAAAGCAAAACGCCCCGGAGGCCGGAGCGTTTCTAGGCGGCGCCGAAATGCCGCTGGATCAATGGTTGGATGCCGGCTTAGGCCTGCTCGGGAGCGGGCGCGGCTTGCTGGTTCGGGACTTCGCCGACCTTGAAGCGGGCGAAGCGGCGGATGGCGATGTTCTCGCCGAGCTTGGCGATTGCCTGGGTGATTTTTTCGCCGATGGTCATCGTTTCGTCTTTGATGAAGTGCTGCTCGTAGAGGCAGCTCTCCTCGTAGAACTTTTCCATCTTGCCGGTGACGATTTTCTGGATGACGGCGTCCGGCTTGCCGGTGGCGCGCGCCTGGGCGGCGTAAATTTCGCGCTCGCGCTCCAGCATTTCGGCTGTCACGTCTTCGCGGCGGACATAGCGCGGGTCAACGGCGGCAATGTGCATGGCCACGTCGTGGCAGAGTTGCTTGAAGGCGTCGGTCCGGGCGACGAAATCGCTTTCGCAATTGATTTCGACGATCACGCCGATTTTGCCGCCGGCATGAATGTAGTGGCCGATCAGGCCTTCGGTGGCTTCGCGCGTGGCCTTCTTGGCCGCGGCGGCCTGGCCCTTCTTGCGAAGGACGTCAATGGCCTTCTGGACGTCGCCGGCAGTTTCGACAAGCGCCGCGCGGCAATCACTGAAGCCAGCGTTCGTGAGCTCTCTCAGTTCCTTGACAAGCTTGGCTGGAATTTCCATAACTGGTTTTGAAGTACTCATCCTTTTTTTAGTTCAAAGTTGTAAGTTCGAAGTTCTTAGTAAGGCCTCACGACCTTAAATTCCCGAGATCGACAACTTGGAACTTCCTTTCCACAGAATCTTTGGTTTTAAGCTGTAAGTCGTAAGTTTTGAGTCAAGCAATTCGAACTTACTACTTAGAACTAAATACTGAGAACTTCTACAAAAATGGCCCGGTGTGGATTTCGCTTTCAGCACCGGGCCAACAGAATGATTGAGCCTTGCGCCGTTGTTAGCGGGGTTCCTCGTCGGGAGGAACGGTGGTTCCGGCCGCTTCGATGAAGGCTTCGGTGCCTTCGACAAAGTCGCCTTCCTGCTTCTCGTACTGCTCGTAGGCGCTGGTGTCCACGTAATCCGGTCCGGCTTCGAGAGCGGCCTGATCGGCGGCAGCTTTCTGGTCGGCAACCTGAGACTGCTCGTACTGCGCGCGGCCTTCCGCAACGGAGTCGGCAATCTTCGTGGTGAACAGGCGGATGGCGCGCAGGGCGTCATCGTTGCCCGGGATAATCCAGTCGACCATGTCGGGATCGCAGTTGGTGTCCACGACGGAAACCACGGGAATGCCCATGCGGCGGGCTTCCTTCACGGCGATCTCTTCGGCATTCGAGTCGATGACGAACATGGTGTCCGGCAACTGCGTCATGTTCTCGATGCCTTCAAGGTTCTGAAACAGGTGCTTCATCTCGCGGTCCAGACGCGCGCGCTCTTTCTTCGAAAGCTCCAGCATTCGGCCGTCTTCGGTCATGGCCTTCAGGAGCTTCAGGCGCTTGATGGACTTCTGGAGCGTGGACCAATTCGTCAGCGTGCCGCCCAGCCAGCGATGATTCACGAAGAATGCACCGCAGCGCTTCGCCTCTTCGGCGACCGCTTCCTGAGCCTGGCGCTTGGTACCGACAAAAAGAACGGTTCTTCCCTGCCCGGAGATGTCGGTGACGAAGCGGCTGGCTTCGCGGAACATCTTCAGAGTTTTCTGCAGGTCGATGATGTGAATGCCATTGCGCTCCCCGAAGATATATTCCTTCATCTTGGGGTTCCAACGGCGCGTCTGGTGACCGAAGTGAACGCCGGCCTCCAGCAACTCCTTCATGGTGATTTCTACTGCCACTTTTCCTCCTAGTTAGATAGCTGCTTTTCGGGCGTTCGTGGCCACCTGAAGGTGGCCGCTACTTGCCTCGCAGCAGCCTCTTGCCGGCAGCTTGCCGGCCGTGATCTTGGCGGCGCCGCTTGCGCGTCGCCGCCAGAGCTCGTAACAGCGGGGAGTTCCCCGCCCAATTCTTTAACGCTTCGTGAACTGGAAGCGCTTGCGTGCGCCCTTCTGCCCGTACTTCTTGCGTTCCTTCATACGGGAGTCGCGTGTCAAAAATCCGTTCTTGCGCAGGGCCGGACGCAGTTCGGGGTTGAAGCGACTGATTGCGCGGGAGAGTCCCATGCGCACCGCTCCCGACTGCCCGCCCACGCCGCCGCCCTTTGCCGTAGCCACGACGTCGATCTGCTCGCCAAGGCTCGTAAACTTCAGCGGCTCCGTGGCGTCATGCAGCCACGCGTGATTCGGGAAATATTGCTCGGCGGTACGGCCATTGACCGTAAACTTTCCCGAGCCCGGCCGGATAAACACGCGCGCGATGGATTCCTTGCGGCGTCCCGTGCCGTAAAACCAAGTCTTGCTGCCCGCTGCGGGCGAATCAACAGTACTCAAAGCTCCTCCTCAAACCCTTTTTGACGAGACGAATCCCGCTCGTCTCATCGAAATTCACGCTCGGCTGGATCCCTGCTAAGGCAAAACTTAGAAAGGAACACCCACGTGCGGAACCAAGTAGCACAGGCTTTAGCCTGTGAACTTCGCGCCGTGCCATGCATCACAGGCAAAAGCCTGTGCTACGACAATATCTTAGACCGCGACAGCCTGGGGCTTCTGCCCCGCGTGCCGCGCCAGACCCGCCGCATCGCGATACACGCGCAACTTCTTCGCGCGCCGCGCCCGCAGCTTGTTCTTGGGCAACATGCCGAGAACTGCTTCGCGAACCACCCACTCCGGCTTGGCCTGGCGAACACGCTTCGCCGGAACTTCTTTCAGACCGCCTGGGTAGCCGCTGTGCGAGTAGTACATTTTCTGTTCAATCTTGTTGCCGGTCATTTTGATCTGGTCGGCATTGATGACCACGACGTGGTCACCGGAATCCAGATACGGCGTAAAGCTGGGCTTGTCCTTGCCGATCAACAAGCGCGCCACCTTGGTGGCCAGGCGCCCGAGCACTTGATCCTTCGCGTCCACAACAAACCACTGAGCGCCCACTTTCAGGGCTTCAGCTTCTTCTCCCTTGGCTACGTACGTCCTCATCGCAACAGTCACACCTTTCCCTGTAAAGACAAAATCCAAGTCTATGGGGTGAGGGCATGTTTGTCAACGAAACAGTTTCCGATGAAAGTGTGGAAAAAACGGCTAAACCATGAAAGTTGTAAGTGTTGGAGACATGGACGGTGCGCATTTCGTCTGTTATGCTTCGCGGCAACTTGCGAAGTCTTACCGCTTAGTTCCGCAGGAAGTAGACCGGGAGCGTTCATGGCCCAGGGGTCTTTGCCGCCGTTCTCCGAAACCGTAAAACTGGCGTGGCGATTGGCAGCCGAAGAGGCCGTACATGCGGGACGCCCGCAGATCGAGCCGCCTCACTTGCTGCTGGGCATTTTTGGCGTCGAACGTGCCATACGGGAAGAGGCGTGGGAGCGCTACGCCGTTTCTTCCAGCCGGTTGGAAAGCGTCCGGCAAGAGTGGAATGAGGTCAGCTCCGCGTCGGCGATGGCGGGCCTGGATGCGATTCATCTGCGGAGAGAGGTTCGTGCGCGGCTTCCCCAGACTTCACTGGCCTTGCCCGCGAATCACGTTGCAAAGCGCTCGGATGCTACACGGGCGTTGTTCGATCAGGCGGAACAGCGCGCGGGAACGATGGGGCACGCCCTCGTGAGTTTGTTCGATCTTCTGGGATGCCTACTGCCGGCGCTGGTCGAAAAAGATCCGGTGATTCCCGCGCATTTCAGCGCGCCTCTGCAGAAACTGCAAACATTGATGGCGCCACCTCCGGTTTCCGGAGTGACGCTGGCGCTCGACGCCACGCGGACCCCGGTGCAGGCGCCGCTGGAACACCTGAAGACAACCCCGCGGGAAGCGCTCTTTTACGACCTTCCTCTGCAGATGGCGTCGCAAGCGAACTATCAGGCGACTCTGGATTGCGCGGTAAGTTCCCTGCTGAAATTTTTTCCGACAGCGGACCACGCGGTGATGTTGCTGCGGGATCGGAATTCGAGTTGCCTGCTTTTGCAGGCGCACGTGCCGGCCGGCGAGCCGTCGGCGAGCATGGAACTGGCGGAGCATGTGCTGCAACAGAACTCCGCGGTGATCTGGAATCCGTCCGCGGCGGCTGCGAACGACATAGGCGCGCGCAGCCTGATCGGTATGCAGACCACTTGCGCGATGTACGCGCCGCTCTCTTGGCAAAACGAACGGCTCGGCGTCTTGTGCCTGGATACACGTCGCGCGGGGAACGCCTTTACTTCGGACGACCTTCGGCTGTTTATCGCCATCGCGCACCATGTGGCACTTTCCATCTATTCGCAGCGCCTGACGCACGACTTGCAGGCGCAAAACCAACTGCTGCAGCGCCTGCTGACGCATTTTTCGCCGAAGGTCCGGCAGCGTTTGCTGGAGCGCGCCGGAAAGGGACGGCTGACGCTCGGCGGCGAACGTTCGGAAGTGAGCATCCTTTTTTCCGATATCCGCGGCTTCACGCGGATGAGCGCCACCATGGAGCCCGACGACGTGGTAGACATGTTGAACGCCTACTTCGCGGCTTTGGTGGAGGCCATCTTCCGTTGCGAAGGCACCGTGGACAAATTCATCGGGGACGCTATTCTGGCCGTGTTTGGCAGCCCCGACCCCGACCCGGAGCATCACCGGCAAGCGCTTCACGCAGCGTTGGCGATGCAAGAAGCCGTGCAGAAGCTG
>DATMMG010000097.1:0-3536 GCA_035569815.1 Candidatus Methylomirabilota bacterium | reverse complement strand
TTCAATCTTTTGGAGTGCAGGAATCGATATGGCAATGAAGTGTGAACTTTGCGGCAAAGGGCCGCAGTATGGAAACGTGGTCAGCCACGCCAACAATACGCGGCGGCGGCGCTGGAATCCGAACCTGAAGCGCGTCCGGGCGGTGGTATCGGGCGTCCACAAACAGATTCGCGTGTGCACGGCTTGCATCCGTCTGGGCCGTGTGACCAAAGCGGCCTGAGCGAACCTTTGACTCTCTCCCTAAGCACCCTCAGCAGAGCAGTGCGACTGCGGCGCGCAGGGGCTCTCCTGCCCATCGCGGGACTGGTGTTTTCGGTCCTCGCCGGGTGCAAGCCCTCGGAGAACCATTCGCCGGACGTGTGGGCCACCGTGAACGGCACGGAAATCAAACGCGACGAGGTGGAGAAATACTACCGTTCCCAGATGAATCCAGAGGGCCAGGAGCCTTCGCAGGAAGAAGCTCTCTCGCTGAAGCTGAACGTCACCGACCAGTTGATCAACAACGAGATCCTGCTGGAGCAGGCGAAGAAGCTGAACCTGGAAGCCAGCGACGGCGAAGTGGAAGACAAATTCACCGAGTTGAAGAGCCCGTTCACCGAGGAAGAGTTCCAGCGGCAACTGAAAGCCCGCGGGATGAGCGTGGACGACCTGAAGCGCGACTTGCGGCGGCAACTTTCGATCCAGAAGTTGCTGAATCGGGAAGTGGCCGCGAAAATCACCATCAGCGACCAGGACGTTCTGGATTTTTACAACGCCAACCACAACCAGTTTAATGTCGCCGAACCGCAATACCGGATTTCGCAGATCGTGATTACGCCGCGCAAGGAATTGCAGGTGCGTAACCGCAAGAACGACGACGCCACCAACCCAGCCGAAGCTGAGCGCAAGGCGAAGATGCTGACCGACAAGCTGAACAGCGGCGCCGACTTCGCGCAACTGGCGATGGATTATTCCGAAGACGTGAACACGGCCGGGAACGGCGGCGACCTGGGCTACATTCCGGAGTCGGCGCTGAACCAGTCCGACCCGATGCTGAAAAAGACCGTGATCGCGCTGAAGCCCGGCCAGGTGAGTCCGCCGATCCAGTTGAAGGACAGCATCCGCATCCTGAAGCTGGTGGCGCGCGAAGCGGCCGGCCAGCGCGGCGTGAACGATCCGCAAGTTCAGCAGACCGTCCGCGACACTTTGCGCAACCGCAAGGAACAGCTCTTGCGCTCGGCGTATCTGGCGACGGCGCGCGACCAGGCGAAGGTTACGAATTATCTGGCGCAACAGGTGGTGGAAACCGCCGGAAAGCTGCCCGACGCGGCGAAATCCACCCTGCCGCCGCCCGTCAAGCC
Source organism: Candidatus Methylomirabilota bacterium (assembly GCA_035569815.1). Classification (GTDB taxonomy): domain Bacteria; phylum Acidobacteriota; class Terriglobia; order Acidiferrales; family UBA7541; genus Acidiferrum. Next base: position 2,196 of record DATMMG010000097.1, on the reverse strand, counting down.
TGCGGTGACACTGCCGGCAAACAGTTCACCCGCCAATACACAGTAATTCCCTGCCCTGCAATTTGCGGATCATTTGCCGCGACTATCGTAATCCCTCGCAGCCTTGTGCAAATTGCACATGCGGAGCGCTTCCCGCACAAATGTTGATTCACTAATTTGCCCAGCAGGTTCAGGCAACGACGCAAAGGGCTTGGCCGGCGTTTACGCTCTGCCCTTCCTTGACGAGCAGGCGCTCGACCTTGCCGCTCTTGGGCGAGCGGATTTCGTTTTGCATTTTCATGGCTTCGACAACGAGCACGCCCTGCCCGGCTTCCACGGTGGCGCCAACTGCCACCAGCAGGCGAACGACCTTGCCGGGCATCGGCGCAAGGATTTCCTGACGGCCTTCCACTTCGACCGGGCCGTGCTTTCGCCCGCGCCACGCGCGCGGGTCGATGATCTCGGCGGAGAATTCGTGCGGGCCGCACTGCAGATTCAGCGTGCCGTCCGCTGAACGCGAAACGTGGATCTCAAACGATTGCCCACCGAGCATCACGGAAACGGCGTTCGGCGCAATCTGCATCGCGTCGGCATCGAGGGCTTGACCGTCAAGAGAGACGCCCCACAACTCGCCTTTTTGTTCCAGTTCGACGATGTGCTTACGTTTGCCGTCTGCGCCGGTGAGCTGAATCTCCAATTTCATGGCATGTGATCCATTTGCCGGCGCCGCCCTTCCATTTTCCAGCGGGATGGAGCCTCCTGCGGAGCTGTGCCTCCCGGCGTGGACGCATTCGATTGCGCGCTGTGCCACAAGGCAGCGGCGATCAGCGCGGCTTCTTCGGTTCCGGGACGCGGCGAAGCTGCCGGAGGATGTGGCCGCGCGAGCATCTCATCAAGCCACTTGGTGTGAATTGCTCCGCGAAGAAATTCCGGTTCGGCAAGGATTCGGCGGAACAGGCCGACGTTCGTGCGAATGCCCATGATGGTGTATTCGTCGAGAGCGCGGCGGAGGCGGGCGATGGTCTCTTCGCGGCTGTTGCCCCAGGCGATCAATTTGCTGAGCAACGGATCGTAGTCCATCGGCACGGTCCAGCCTTCGTATACTCCTTCATCGAGGCGAATGCCCGGGCCGGTGGGAGCGTGTCGCGAAATAATTTTTCCGGGAGAAGGGAAAAAATTGTTGTCGGGGTCTTCGGCGTAGAGGCGCACTTCCATTGCGTGGCCGCGCGGCGTGATCGTTTCCCATGCAAAGGGCAAGCGGTGATCGGCGGCGATGGCGATCTGGAGCTTCACCAGGTCGAGGCCCGTTACCTGTTCGGTGACGGGATGCTCCACCTGCAAACGCGTATTGACCTCGAGAAAATAAAAGTTGAGGTCGGCATCCACCAGGAATTCCACCGTCCCCGCGTTGGTGTAGCCTCCGGCGCGGCCCAGGCGTACCGCTGCGTCGCCCATTTTGCGGCGGAGTTCCGGAGTCACCACGGGCGAGGGCGCTTCCTCGACGACCTTCTGGTGGCGGCGCTGCACGGAACATTCGCGCTCGCCCAGCGAAACACAGCGGCCGTGCGCGTCGGCGAGAATCTGAATTTCGATGTGTCGCGGCCCGACCAGATATTTTTCCAGGAACACCCGCTGGTCGCCGAAAGCGTTCAGCGCTTCGGACGCCGCATCGCGCCACGCCGATGCGAAGGCGGCATCATTCGGCACCACCCGCATGCCTTTTCCGCCGCCGCCAGCGATGGCTTTCAGCAGCACGGGGTAGCCCATGCTTTGGGCGAGTGCCTGCGCCTCTGAGGGATTTTCGATCGGATCGCTGGTGCCCGGGACCGTTGGCACTTCGGCGCGGCGCGCCAGTTGCTTGCCGGCGGTCTTCGAGCCCATCGCTTCCATGGCCTCGGCGGAGGGGCCGATGAAGGTAATTCCCGCATCCACGCATGCACGGGGCAACGCCGGATTTTCCGCGAGGAAGCCGTAACCCGGATGCAGCGCGTCGCAGCCGGATTTCTTCGCCACGTCCATCAGCTTATCGATGCGCAGATAGCTCTCGCGGGAAGACGCCGGGCCGATCAGGTAGGCTTCATCGGCGAGCCGCACGTGAAGAGAGGCGCGGTCCACTTCGCTGTATACGGAGACGGTCTGGATGCCCAGCTCGCGGCAGGCTCTGAGGATGCGGACGGCGATCTCACCGCGATTGGCGATCAGGATTTTTTTGAACAT
>DATMMG010000096.1:0-10777 GCA_035569815.1 Candidatus Methylomirabilota bacterium | reverse complement strand
ATCGTGCCCGGTTACGCCGGTCTCCAGCGCCTGCCACGAGGCGATGATTGCCCGCTCCGCCTCATTCGCCGGCTGGAACGGCACCATCTTGCAGGGATTTTCGCACTCCTTCACGCCCGATCCCGGCGAAGTCGAAGGCTGGTCCAGTTGCTTCACCTCGTGATACACCAGTAACCTCCAACCCTCCGGCCGCTGAATCCACATCCGCAAAATGTGCACCTTGCCGCGGCCCGCCTGGACCGCGCCAACTTGTCCATACGTCCGCTCGCTCACCTCTGCGCCGCTCTCATCTCCCAGCGCATCCTTCGGCACGGCGCGCAGCACTTCCTCGGCCGCCAGCGTCTTCCCGTCCGCATCCGTCCACGTAAAATTCGCATCCACCATCTTTCCCAGAGCCGCGCTATCCGCCTTCGCCGCGGCCTGCACGAACTGCCGATCCGCCTGCATAACCGCCGGGTCGTCCTCAGCCGCAAGGGCGCTCCGAACGCCTGATGAAGCGACAAAACTTGCCGAGAAAACTGCAACTGCCAGGAATCGTAGGGTCCGAGTGCGCATTCTGGAAAATTCCTTTCGGGGATGATTTCGAAACTTCCGTTCTCAAGCTTTACCGAAAAAAATGGGGCCGGAACGAATCCGGCCCCGGATGTAGCCCAGATCTGGTCTACGTACTAGAAGAGAAACTTCAGTCCGAACTGGATGGCTCGCGCGCCGCCCGAACCCAGCACGGGGTTAACTGAGGCGGTGTCGGGAGTGGCGCAACCGCAGCCGAATGGTCCAACGGAAGGATCGGCCGTTGCGCCCACGCCCTGCCCAGTCGCCCCGCCGAAGGGATTCGCAAAGTTGGGATGGTTGGTTATGTTGAACATCTCGGCCCGGAATTGCGTCGTCAGCTTTTCGCCGAATTTCCAGCTCTTGGATACCGAGAAGTCCAGGTTGTGAAATCCGCCATCCCGGAAAATATTGCGGCCGGAGTTGCCGAAAGTTCCAATCGCCGGCGGAAGTAGAAACGATTTTCCGTTCCGACTTACGTAGCAACCGCCAGTGCCACTGGCCATCGCTATGTTCAGCGAGGTAAGCATGCCAGGGGTTGCGTGCGCCAAACATCCCGCCCAATCGGCGTTGGTTTGCGCCGCAGAGAGTGGGACAGTTCCGCCGGGCGAGGAAAAGCTGCAGGAGCCTGACGTGGGATCGTTCACGTTCCCGGTACAAAGGGGAATCGAGCTCTGCCCGGGCGACTTGAAATCGGCCGGATTGCCGAAGAAATCCCAGCGATCGGCAAGTTCGCCGGTTCCGCTGAAATCGTTACTGGCGTCAAATGCTTGCCAGGGTTGGCCGCTCTGCAGTGTAAGGATTCCGTTAAGTTGCCACCCTTCGAGCATTTGCGCATAGCCCTTCTTGCCTGGGATCGTGTAGGTGGCTGAGAACGTGAAGCGATGCCGGATGTCAAAATCGCTATTCCCGTATTCGCCCTGCGGATTGGCACTATCTTTCGGCAAGTACTGATTCCAGTTGTAAGACTGGTTGTCGATTGCGTGAGAGTAAGTGTAGCCAGCGACAAAATCCAGCCCGTGGAAATTGCGGGCTGTGAGGGCGGCCTGCAGGCCGTTGTAATTTGACCTGTAGATGTTCGAGTAATAGTTGATGAATCCCAGATAGGGAAACTTTCCGTTCGCGGTGAAGGGCCGCGCCGCGGCTTCGGCGCCGCCGTCGACCGCGCCGGCAGCAATTGCTGCCGGTGTCCAACCCGAACCCACCGCCGGCTGGTTAATGTCCTGTATGCCCGTCAGTCTGGAGCCATGATTGCCGACATACGCGGCGTCCAACGACAGTTTGCTGGAAAAGGCGTGCTGAACGCCCAAGGTCCACGTGGTGACATAGGGAGTTTTGTAATTACGGTCCATGGCAAAGGTGTCGCAAGGTCCCGCATCGGTGACTGCACCGACTGTGAGGCCATCTCCGCAAGCAACCTGAGAGACAAGGTTGGAGGGATAGATGCCCGCGCCACCCACCGATGAGCCGTTCCAATTCAATTGGTTGGGCGCCAACGTAATCCCCGAGGCGACGATGTTGCCGATGCCCGGCGTGGTCACGCCATTCAACTGAATTGCGGCACCCGTCGGAACGACGTTAGCTCCGAGCGTGACGGTGTTGTTGGTGTTTTGTTGCGACAAGAACGTGCTCATCGAGAGCAGGTCGTAGACAATGCTGGCACCGGCTCGCACAACGGTGGTTCCCTTCCCGGTGATGTCCCATGCCACGCCGATGCGCGGAGCGAAGTTCGTGTAATCTTTGTTGTAGAGCGAGCCAATATTCTTGCCCACCTGTTCCAGTCCGACAGAAGGCTGAAAGTTGCCAAGTTGGTTGTTGGAATCGCTCGGAACGCCCTGGAGTTCATAGCGCAATCCCAGGTTGAGAGTCACGTTCTTGGAAACTCGCCAATCGTCCTGGAAGAATCCGGCGAATAGATTTTGCGTCATGTGGCGGATCGGATTTCCGGCCAGGATGCTGGTATCGCCGACTGCACCGGCCAAGAAACTTTCGAGTGCGGTTGAACCTGGGAAGGCAGCTCCTCCTCCAAACACCGGACGTCCCCTGGCTCCGCGAAAGGTTCCCTGGTCAACTTTGTCGATGCGGACTTCAGCGCCAAATTTCAGGGCGTGCTTGCCGCGCAAATTAGATACCTGGTCCACAAAATCGTAGACGTTATCGGGTCCAACCAGCTTCGGGAAGTTGTGGAAGCCGCCCAATTCGGTGAAGCCGCTTATTCTGACGTTTGGCAGCCCGCCGACAGTGGCAACCACATCCGGCGAGAGGCCGGTGTTGATTTGATAGGTGGTGCCAACGTTCGCGGGGACGATGGTCAGGTGGTAGCGGGTGTAGCCGATTCTCAGGTCATTCGCCCAATTGGCGCTTGGAGTCCAGGCGTAGTGCCCGGCGACGGCTTGCGCCCGTGAATGAATCACGGTGCCGTACTCCGGAAGCAATTCCGGCGCATCCTCGGCGGTGATGTTGTCATTGCCGAAGAAGTAAGAGCCGCTCAACGTGTTCTTCTCATTGATGTGGTAGTCCACTTTGCCGATCGCGTTCCTCGAGGAGTCCACATCTGGAAATCCCCCGGTGATCGTCTTCCCACCAGTCGCGTTCGGCCCGTAAGCGCCGCCGGTGCACGAGGTGTAAGGTGCTGCCACATTTGCCGGGCAGCCGAGAAGATAGAGGCTTTGGGAACTGAACGGGATATTGTGGGCGGCCAGCCCTGCAAGTGCGTCCGGAACGCTGACGGAAGGGTCCGGGCCTCCCGCCGCGGTCACAGTCGTCGGAGAGTTGACCGAAATGGAATTGCCCACCGTGTAATTGCGAAATTCAAAACCGCCAAACCAGAAGAGTTTGTCCGGAATGATGCGGCCACCGGCGGTGGCGCCATATTGCTCTAACTCCACGGGCGTTTTGGCCGTTCCGACCTGGTTGAAATAGTTACGCGCGTCGAACGAATCCGAGCGGCCAAACGCATACGCAGAGCCGTGAATCTGATTGGTGCCGGATTTGAGACCGACACTCGTGATGGCTCCCGGCTTCCAGCCGAATTCGGCCTTGGGATTCACCTGGGTGTTGAATTCCTGGATCGCATCAATCGGCAAAATCGTGGCCGCATCGCCGGCGACCGCCGCTGCGTTCGTCACGCTGAAACCCATGAAGGCTTCGTCGTTGCTCAGGCCGTCCACCAGGTAACTGGTATCTTCGGGCCGCGCGCCATTGGTGGTTTGCGTCCACGGACCGCCGCCAGGATAGATGGTGGTGCCTGGACGCAGGGTCAGCAGGTTCTGGTAGTTTCTGCCGTTCAGCGGAATCTCGTTGATCGTCATGTTGCTGATCGTGCCGCCGAGGGTTGTGGAAGTGGTGTCCACCATCGGAACTTCTTCGGTAATTGTAATCGTCTCGGTCGCCGACCCGGGTTGCAGCACGACGTCCACCCTCAAATCCTTGCCGACTTCGATCTGAATATTTCTCCGCTCGAAGACTTTGAAGCCCTTCACTTCAACGCGAACCGAATAGCTACCCGCCACCAGGTTCAGCGCGACGTACGCGCCATCGGAATCTGTCGTCAAATTTTGCGCTACTCCGCGCGCCACGTCGGTCACGGTCACTGGTGCTCCCGCAACATACCCGCCGGACTGGTCAGTCACAGTGCCGAGCATGCGTCCGGTGTTTCCCTGCGGGAAGGCCGGTAGAGTAAAGAGAAGAACGGCGGATACTAGAGCCAAAAGCCCAAAGGACTTCCTCAAATTGACACAATTCGACATTACTCACCCCTAAAAATTCCCCTGCTCGGGAGCAGACCCCGCACAATAGGTATAGCCGCTGTACCATCATACGAAGCGGCTTGTCAACTAATTCCTTTCTCTTCCTCAGCAAAATTATTGATACAGCGCAAACTGGCCAACAATTGCTTCATCCAAAGAAGCGCGTAAGATAAACACAATAAGCAACTTATATGAGAAATAGGGGAAGTGCGGACGGAGACAACCATCGAACGCTCGCGAACCGGCTCCCATTCGACCCAGCCGCCCAAGGAAGCCGACAAATTGGTTCAGATTGTGGACCTCTTGGAGGGGAGCCTTCCCCTGGAGGTGACACTTTTGGAACGTATGCTCCCGAAATTCAAGCGAGCTTCTAGCTCAAGAAAGGCTTCAGTCCTGAACGGTGTAAATCCAGATCTCCGCCCCATGATCCGCGCGCGGCGGTACTCCCAGAAAGAACCGGTCGAACCCCTTGTGCCCTTTTCCAAAATATCCCGCCGTGCGCGCGCCAAGTGTCGAAGGAACTTTCACAAGAAGCTGGTAGTGATCTGCATCCGTCTGCTGAAATACGCTGATGTATCCCTCGCCGCCGGGAACATAAATTCTCTTTCGCCCCGAATCGTAATAAACATCATCGGCGTCCTGCACGCACGGAAACTCGGCTACCGTGCGGCCGGTGTTCGTATCGAAGACGGCCATGTGCGCCGGCTCGTGCGTCGCGACAAACAACCGGTGATCCGCTTCGTCCAGCGCCATCGGAAAATTGTGCTCCAGCGTCATCGGCCAGCGAGCAATCGCGCCAGTCTTGCGATTAATCACCGCAATTTGCTTCAAATCGGGCAGATTCGCGTAAATATTCGGACCGGCCGTTTCCAATTGAAACGATTCCGGATGCGCTCCAAGCTTGTATTCTTCCGGCAAGCGCTCGTTGGTCGTCGCATCCACCATGCCGATCGCGCCGGTTTCGTCTTCGCCAAATCCGACGTATACCCGATGCGTTGCCGCATCGTAGCGCAAGTTATCCACGTCGCCGTGAAAATCAATTTCCTTCACCAGGTCAAAATTTTCTCCCGCATAAATCCGCAATTTGCCCTTGCTGCTGGCCACAAAAAGTTTCTTCGCGTCCGGCGCATACGCCACGCCCTGCGGATTCGGAATTCCCGTGATCGTATGCGAGCGCACCCGCGCGCTGATGTCGATCACTTCGACGGTATTGTTTCCAAGCGCGGCCACAAACAACTGGTTCTTGCCGTCAAATCCGAAATGATCGAAACGCCCTTGCACGCCGGGCGTGGCAATCGCCTCGGTTAAAACGAGAGGCCGGGGAGCTTCGGATCTTGCTCCCGTCTGTGCGGCGAGCTGCGAAACATTGCCAATCACTACCAGTGCGGAGGAAAAAAGCATGCGGGAAAATTTCACGGTGCCTCCAGGAAAATGGTAAAAATCGTCACAAGCTGGATTGCTGGCGAAGGACAATAGCGCAAAAAGGGTTGACTTGGCAAAAGGTCAGGTGGTAGAACCACAATCCGCAGATCATGTTTTGCCGGATCAGCTACTCGCTCCAATTCGTGAATCGAGGTCAAGGATGCGTTCGTACCTAAAGACAATTCTGTGTGGGCTCGGGCTTCTGTTCGCCGCGCCAGTGCTTTTGCCGCCGAGCCAAGCCAACGCCCGCGCCCAGCTTAGCACCGGCCGCGAAGCCGCCGAGGCCATCCCGCCCCACGGCTACGTCGTGGCCACCAAAGCGATTAAGGGCTCCGACATTCCCGGCGACTACACCTTCGTCCTCACCAGGGATGAAATCTACGTCCCCATCCTCGTCCGCAAGCCCAAAGGTAACGGGCCCTTCCCCGCCATCACCATGGGCTGGGGCGAAGGCCGCGAAGGCATGAAGAAAGTCGAGCAACTCACCGAACGCCTCACGCAGATGCAGGACCGCATGATCGCCCGCGGCTACGTGGTGGTCACCGTGAACTACCGCAACGAAATTCCGTACGCCTACGAAAACTCGAAGCCGCCCCAGAATCTTCCGGACAGCATCAGCGGCGACCGCCGCATGCTCAAGTCCGGCCCAACGCTCGACCACGAAGACCTGATCGCTATCATCCGTTATCTGCAAAGCCTTCCCTACGTGGACAAAAACGCCGTGGGCGCCATGGGCGTTAGCCATAGCGGCGAAATGATCATGAAGGCTTCCAGTGAGTACGATTTCGCCGCAGGCGTCTGCATCGAACCCGCCGATCACGAATTCCTTACCGTCAACACCGGCCCCACTGCGCCGCGAAAAGACAACGAGATCCAGTACAACGACATCGAAGTCGCCCGCAAAAACGCCAACAAAGCCGAGGCCATGGAGCGCATCCGGCGAATCCATACTCCGATCCTGATTTTCGGGCGCGACACCGACCACCAGCAGGGAATTTTCAAACTGACCTACGAGTGGATGAAAGAAGCCAGCAAAGACGTACAATGGGCCAGTTTCGATCACCCTGTGCACGGCTACGTTTTCATCATGAATCAGCCGGACGGTTCGTATAAGCCGGATGAAATCCAGCAGAAGACCTTCCAGATCTTCATGGATTATTTTGACAAGCATCTGAAACACTAGGATCGGCTGGGAAGTTCGAACCGCCTCGAAAAAATCGGGAACTGGGGGTGTGCTGTGAAAGTTGGTTTTATCGGCCTCGGTGACATGGGCCGGGCAATTGTTCCGCGGTTGCTCGCCGCCGGCCATCAGGTGGCGGGCTGGAACCGGACAAAAGAAAAAGCGGAGCCGCTCTTTAAGCTCGGCATGGGATGGGCCGATTCGCCGAAGCAACTCGCGGCCGAATCAGAAGTCGTGTTTTCCATCGTCACCGATTCGGATGCCGTGAAGTCCCTCGCGCTCCGTGAAAACGGAATCATCTCCGGCCTGCGCAAGGGTTCCGTTTACCTGGACATGAGCACGATCGATCCCGAGGCGAGCCGCTTCGTGGGCGCCGCATTCGCCAAAGCCGGCCTTACCATGATGGACGCGCCCATTTCTGGAACCACGCTGACCATCGGCAAAGGCAACGCCTCCGTGATGGTGGGCGGCGACAAGGAAGCCTTTGACCGCATGCAACCCGTGTTGCTTGCGATCGGCCCGAAAGTAACCTACATCGGCGCACAGGGGCTCGCCGTCCAGCTCAAAGTCGCTCTCAACATGACCCTCGTCATCGAAGTAATCGGCTTCTGCGAAGGCGTCGCCCTCGCGGAAAAAGGCGGCGTGCCGCGCGAAGTAGCCGTGGACGCGATGCTGAAAAGCGTCGTGGCGTCGCCGGTACTCGCTTACCGCGCGCCCCTGATTCTCGAAGGCCATATTTCCGACGCCACTTATGGCGACGTCGATCTTCAACAAAAAGATATGCTCCTCGCGCTAAACCTCGGCAGAAAAATGGGCGTCCCTGTTCCCCTCGGCGCAGCCGCCAACGAAATGCTCAACGCCTGCCGCGGCCTGGGCCTCGCCCACTACGATTTCGTCACTGTTTATGAGGTTTATCGCCGCCTCGGAGGAATGTCCAAGTGAAGCCCTATCGCACCAATCTTCGTGATGTACCGAAAGTCGGCGGCCTCACCGAGGAAGACGGCTGGATTAATATGCAGGTGCAGTTTCTGATCGATCAGAAGACGGCCGGCTCCGACAAACTTCTGATCGGCTGGACCGTTCTCCCGCCCGGCGCGCGCCATGACAAGCATCGCCATCCGAACTGCGACGAATTTTTCGTCGTGATCCAGGGCAGCGGCCACATTTACACCGACACCGGCCGCGAGCCCTCGTCGAAAGGCGACGTCATCTTCACGCCGCGCGGCCATTGGCACGGCTTCGACAACACCGGCACCGAAGCCGTCGTCCTCATTTGGGGATGGAGCGGCGCGGGTTCGCTTGAAGCCGCCGGCTACGAAATTCCGCCGGAAGGTTATTGATTCGAATCATCGGCTAAAGATCGGATTTTCGCGATGCCAGCGGCTTTGCAAAAAGCGTGGGAAGACCCGCGAATCAAAAGCGGGATGCAGCAGCAACTTCGCTGGCGAAGCGAGTTGCTGGCCGCGGGTAAAAAGCCGCTCGGCTGGAAGCTCGCCTTCGGCGGTCCCGCGGCTCTGGAAAGATTGCGCACCAACGCGCCGCTCGTCGGATTTCTGATGGCCGACGCGGTGGTCGCCTCTGGTTCAACGATTTCTTTTGCGGGTTGGAAAAAACCTGCCGCCGAACCCGAACTCACCGTCTACCTCGGAAAAGATTTGCATGCCGGCGCCGATCGTAAAACGACCATGGATGCAATTGCAGGCCTCGGCGCAGCCATCGAAATCGCGGATGTCGATCACCCTTCCGACGATGTCGAAGGCACCCTGGCTCGCAATATCTACCAGCGCCAGGTAGTTCTCGGCGGTCGCGACACAGCACACGCAGGCGGCGCCTTGCCGGGTTTGAACGCGCGTGTCTTTCGCAACGGCGCGGAAATGGCCAGCACTTCCGACTTCGAAGCCTTGACCGGAGAACTCATCACCATCGTCGGCCACGTCGCGAATCTTCTCGCGCACTTTGGCGAAACTCTTCGCGCCGGTGAAATCATCATCGCAGGCTCCATCACCCCGCCCATCTGGGTGGAACCAGGCGAAACCATCGGCTTTCATCTCGAACCATTGCAACCAATTTTAGTAAATTTCGCTCCGGCACTGTAACTTTTGCGGATCTATCGAATCATAAGTGGCGCACGCAACTTGCACGGACAGATTGCGCGGCGTATAGTGCGTCGAAATCTAAAATTGAATGCAAGCACAGGAATCGATGCCCAGGGTAGAAATCAATCCGATCAGGAAGCTCTCTCTCTTCTTCGCCAGCGCGATTCTTTCCATGGCATCCGTTGCCCTTGCCGGACAAGCTAGCCCGTCGAAGACTGGCACCTGGTCCGGCGTCCTCGTTACCAGCGCCTGCAACGCCGACGAGGCCTTCAACGAATCTCCCGAATGCTTCAAAAATGTTCCCGGCGCAAAGACCGCGCTCTACGACGACACCAACCGCCTAATGTACTCGCTCGAGCCGCAGGAAAAAGTTACCGCCCATCTCGGCGACACTGTCACCGTCCGCGGCACCCTCGACGAAGACACGATTCAAGTCGCTTCCACCGAACTGATGTCCATCGGCCTGGCCGTCGGCCAGAAAGCTCCCGATTTTTCCGCGCGCGACGAATTCGGCCACGTGCAAACCCTCGAAACCCTGAAAGGCCCGAACGGCACCGTCCTCCTCTTCTTCCGTTCCGCCGACTGGTGACCCTTCTGCAAAGGGCAGCTGGTCCAGCTGCAAAGCGCATACTCCCGGTTCGAAAAGCAGGGCGTCAAGCTCGCGGCCATCAGCTATGACTCCGAAGAAATCCTGAAATTCTTCGCCGACCGCCACAAAATCGAATACCCGATGCTCGCGGATCCCGAATCCAAAATCATCAAGGCCTATGGCGTCTTCAATCACGAAGCCACCGGCATGCAAAAAGGTTTCGCCCGCCCCGGCTATTTCTTTATTGATTCGAACGGCGTCATCAACGAAAAGTTTTTCGAAGCGAAATACCGGGAGCGCCTCACCGGCAACAGCATCATCGCGAAACTATTCCCCGAATTGGGCCAGGAAGTCACTGACACGGTCGAAGCCCCGCACCTGCAGCTCGCTCTGGAACAATCCGACCGCACCGGCGTTCCCGGCACGCGCATAACAATTTCCGCCGAAGTGCGCCTTCCCGCCGATGTCCACGTCTATGCTCCCGGCACCCAGGGCTACAAGCCAGTGAAACTGATAATCGATCCAATTCCGGATCTCGAACTAAGCTCGGCAATCTACCCTGCATCCAAAACTCTCTATCTGCCCGCCATCAAGGAAAAAGTTCCCGTCTATGAAGGCACCTTCCGCATCATCCAGGATGTAAAAGTCAGCTCCAGCTCGCAATTCTGGGGCTCCCTCGGCAAAGATGGAAAGACGTTCACGCTCACCGGCAAGCTCGAATACCAAGCCTGCGACAAAACCATGTGCTACGTACCGACCTCGGTGCCGGTGAAGTGGCAGCTCCAGGTCTTCCCGCTCGACCGCACCCGCGCCCCGATCGACATCCGCCACAAATAACCGCGTGATGTTGCCGTTGGCACAATCTGAAAAATCCTTAACCTCATTTTCCTCGGTTTGCATTAGTCTCGTCGAACCATGACTCCTAACCACCGTTTTTGGTTTGTCTGCGTTTTGCTCGTAGCCGCTTCAACGTTGCCCTCCTGCGGAGCCAACTCCGCCGATCAGCCGCTATTCACTTCTAATCACGAGGTGCTTTCACTGGATGTCCCCGCCCAGTTTCGATTCGTCGCGTTTGGAGATACACGCTTTCACGATCCAGCGGACACGGAGGCGGCGAATGCCGTCGTCAGGCAGACCCTGGTGCGGGCCATTGACGAAGAAAAGCCGGCCTTCGTCTCCATCGGCGGCGACA
>DATMMG010000095.1:0-6183 GCA_035569815.1 Candidatus Methylomirabilota bacterium | reverse complement strand
GCCAAGCGCATTGCGCTGCGGCTGCAGGAAGGCTTGCAGGACGTGCGCGCGAAATACGGGCTGACGTTTGATCTTTCGGCGTATAACTACCCGGAGCACGTGAAGAGTTCGCACGAACTGGAAGACATTGTGAAGTCGCTGCTGCCGGAAGAAAAGGAATGGCAGGTTGCGGCGGAAGTGCCGGTAACCTGAGGCGGCTCGATCGAATCAAATGGAATGAAGCGCGAACGAATGGAAAGTGAACCGATGAAAACCTTAGCGCAGCGGCTGCAGCAGATTCCCCCGAGCGTTTCCCGCGCTTTCCGGGACTTTCGTTACGCGTTTCGTTCGTGGCTCCGCGCCGCCGCGTTGACGCTCTTCCCCGAACCGGCGCCCGTCCGCGTCGTAAACCGCCCGCGCCCGCGCTTCCGCTCCCGTTAGGAACAACTCCTGCCAAAATCGCACGCCTCTTGACTTGTCCGCTGACTAGTACAATACTGACATAGTCATGAATGACCTATTGTTGCTGGCGACGCTGCTGGGCGGCCCGGCGCACGGCTACGCGCTGAAGAAGCGCGTCGGCCAGATTACCGGCCACAGCGACATGCACAACAACCTGGTCTATCCACTGCTGAAACGCTTTGTCGCCGCGGGTTGGGTGAGCCGGAAGACCGTGCCCGGCGAACGCGGGCAGACCCGCGAACGCTACGCGCTTACGCCCAAAGGCAAGAAGGAGCTGCTCCGGAGACTGGAGCAATTCACACCAAAGGACGCCGCGAATGCGGACGCGTTTCAGCTGCGCGTGGGACTGTTCGCCTTTCTGGGCGCCGCGGCACGAGAGCGCATCGTGGAGCAGCGCGAAGCGTGGCTGGCGAAACGCGCCGAGAAGCTGAACTCCCTTGCCGCAAATATGGAACTTGGCGAATGGGGCGCGAAGGTCGTGGCGTTTCTGAAGAAGCAGTTGGACGCAGAGCGGAAGTGGACGGCGGAACTCAGGAAGGGCACGGAAGAGCAAGGAAGAGCGAGGTCGCACGCCTAGATATTAAGTTGGGGTGGAAATCGGGAGGCGGGAATGAACTGGGAAAGCATCAGCGCGGAGCGGGCTTTGGAGTTGGCCACATGGTTGTGGGACACGCTTATGGCTGTGTGGGTGCTGTTGTGGTTTGGGATGAAGCGCGCGAAGAAGCTGGAGACGCCGTGGGAGATGGCACAGCACGCGGTGCCTGTTGTTGTGGGTTTTTGGTTGTTGTTTGGAAATGGGTGGAGGGCGCTGGACATGAAATTCCCGCCCCTGACTCATGGAGTGCTCTGGGCTGGATTAGGATTGACGGCGCTGGGCGTGGGAACCAGCATATGGGCGAGGCTCAGCCTGGGAGCAAACTGGAGTGGCGTGGTGACACTGAAAAAGGAACATGAACTTGTTCGCAAGGGATTGTACCGCTGGATCCGGCATCCGATTTATACGGGCATTCTGGTGGGTTTCATCGGCACGGCCGTGATCAAGGGGAATCTGCGCGGTTGGCTGGGATTTGCGATTGTGTGGCTCAGTTTTTACATAAAGGCCAGACGCGAAGAAACATTTTTGCGGCAGGAGTTCGGCGAAGGATTTGAGGAACACGCGCGGCATACGGGGATGTTTTTGCCGAAGCTGACGTAAACGGATTCTCGAGGCAACGCAATTTGCATTTACGGACGCGAGCAGAGATCCGGAAGATCGCACCGCGAAGACCGTGGCATGGCAGGCTGGGAGAGCTAGTCAATCTGCCGCACCTCCGGCGCTTGAGAATCCTTCGATGCATACCCCGCCCTCACGGGCGGGGCTAACGTCTTCCGCGCCTCTGGCGCTGAACTAGCGAGGCTGAGCGGCCGGTGAGCGCGGTGTCAGCCGAAGACGTAGAAAAACTTATTGCTGAAACGAATGGGAACAAGTAGTGTGCGGATGGCAGCAGCCTATGAGCACACAAACACTTGCAGCTACACCCGCGTCAATCCCGCTCACCAAGAATCAATGGCGCGGTTTCTTCGCCTCGTGGGGCGGATGGGCGCTCGACGGGATGGACTCGTACATTTTTGCGCTGGTGATGGTGCCTGCGCTGAAGGAATTGTTGCCGCGATCGGGATTACGCAGCGATCTGGGCGGCGTCGGCTACTACGGGGGACTGCTGTTTGCGCTGTTCCTCGTCGGCTGGGGCTGCGCATTCCTGTGGGGCCCCGTCGCGGACAAGTACGGGCGAGTCCGGACGCTGATGATTACGATTCTGTGGTATTCGCTCTTCACCTTTTTGTGCTGCATCAGCACGAGGGTGTGGCAACTGGCGATCTTCCGCTTCCTGGCGGGAATCGGTATCGGCGGCGAGTGGGCGATGGGCGGGACGTTCGTGGCGGAAGAGTGGCCGGAAGACCGGCGCAAGATGGCGGCAGGCTGGATGCACACCGGTTATTACGTGGGATTTTTTCTGGCGGCGATTGCCAATTATCAGGTCGGGGCGCGGTATGGCTGGCGGTGGATGTTTGCCATCGGAGGATTGCCGGCGCTGCTGGTGAGTTTCATCCGGTATGGAGTGAAGGAACCGAAGGCTTGGGAGAGCAAAGCAGAAGCAGTGCGGAGCGGATCCGTTTTCCGGCCACTGGCGACGCTGTTCTCCGTGGAATACCGGAAGCGGACGATTGTGAATTCGCTGTACGTGCTGGTTTCGATTATCGGGCTGTGGGCGGGATCGGTGTACGTGCCGGCGGCGATCACGGATATCGTGAACCGGAACAAGATTCAGGGGGTGAATTTGCCGCACCTGATTTCGCTGGCGACGATGCTGCTTTCCGTGGCGACAATTCTTGGTTGCATCGTGTTGCCGCCGCTGGCGGAAAAGTTGGGGCGGCGCGTGACGCTGGGGCTTTATTTTGTGTGTATGCTTTTTTCAATCGCGATTGGATTCGGATACATATTCTATTTGCCGACGGATCCGCTGAAGTGGTTTGTGGTGTGCCTATTCTTTTTGGGGCTGGGCGGAGCGAATTTCGCGATGTATACGCTGTGGCTGCCGGAGCAGTATCCGACGGAGTGCCGGGGAAGCGCGTTTGCGTTTGCGACTTCGGTGGGGAGATTTGCGGGGGCGGGATTTACGTTCTTGGTTGGCGCGGGCGTGGCGCATTTCCATACGATCGGGAAGCCTGTGGCGTATACGGCGATCGCGTTTGCGGTGGGATTATTGTTGCTGCCGTTCGGGCATGAGACGAAGGGGAAAGTTTTGCCTGCGTAAGACAGCGACCGGCGACCAGTGAAGAGAACATCGTTCCCAAAGTAAATCGAAGAGGGGCTGAGCGAGCTCGGCCCCTACACCACGGATTGACTCTCAGAGAAAATCAAGAGCTGGCTCAAAAGCCAGCGCTACATAGAAGAATGAAGAGAAATCAGGCTTCTTCTTCGACGAGGGCTTCGCCGTGCAGGGCTTTGTGTGCGGCGATTACTTTGTCGGCTTGGTCGCCGGGGACGTAGTCGTAGTGTGAAAACTCCATGGAATAGGTGGCGCGACCTTGCGTCATGGAGGTCAGGTCGGTGGCGTAGGAAAGCATTTCGGAGAAGGGGACCTGAGCGCGGACGATTACGTTGTGGCCGCGCGATTCGCTGCCTCCGATGCGGCCGCGGCGGGAGCTGAGGTCGCCCATGAGGTCGCCGGAATATTGGTCGGGTGCGTAGACTTCCACGTGCATGACGGGTTCGAGGAGCGAAGGGCGCGACGTCTTCATCGCTTCCTTGAAGGCGAGCGAGCCGGCAATCCGGAAGGCCATGTCGGAAGAGTCGACGTCGTGGTATTTGCCGTCGTAAAGAGTCGCGCGGAAATCGGTGACAGGGAAGCCGGCAAGGTAGCCGCGAGCGGCGGCTTCGCGGATGCCGCGCTCGACGGAGGGAATCCAGTTCTTGGGGATGGCGCCGCCGAAGACGTCGTCGACGAATTCAACGCCTTTGCCGCGTTCGAGAGGCTCGAACTTGACGCGGCAGACACCGAATTGGCCGTGGCCACCGGACTGTTTCTTGTGCTTGCCTTCGGCGTCGGCCTTGCCCCGAATGGTTTCGCGGTAGGGAACCTTGGGCGGCTTCAGCGTGAGGTTGACGTTGTAGCGCTTCTGCATTTTGGCGACAACGACTTCGATGTGCTGCTGGCCGCTACCGGCGAGGAGGAATTCCTTGGTCTGGGGATCGCGCGAGAAACGGAGCGCGGGGTCTTCTTCCATGATTTTGTGGATGGCAACACCGATCTTGTCTTCGTCGGCGCGGGTTTTCGGTTCGACGGCGAAAGTGATGGAAGGCTCGGGAAGCT
Source organism: Candidatus Methylomirabilota bacterium (assembly GCA_035569815.1). Taxonomy (GTDB): domain Bacteria; phylum Acidobacteriota; class Terriglobia; order Acidiferrales; family UBA7541; genus Acidiferrum. The sequence continues at coordinate 1,888 of DATMMG010000095.1, read as the reverse complement.
TGGCGGGCGCGTAATAAATTGGAGCGGCTTTGTCGCCGAGAGTGTCGCCGGTGATGGTTTCCTTCAGCTTGGTGATGGCGCCGATATCGCCGGCATGCAATTCCTGAATTTCGGTGAGCTGCTTCCCCTGTACGACCATGGTGTGCTGGAAGCGCTCCGGGATGCTGCGGTTGAAATTCTGGAGCGTGGCATCGTTCTTGAGGACGCCGCTTTTCACCTTGAAATAGTTGATGCGGCCGGAGAAAGCGTCGGCGAGGGTTTTGAAGGCGAAGACGGAGAGCGGCTGCGAATCGTCGTACTTGCGATCGATGCGATCGCTATTACCGCCGGGTTCCTTGAAACCGAACTGGGAGTGCTCGTCGGGGTGCGGAAAAACGTCGGCGAGAAAAGTGAGCAGGCTGGAGCTGCCGACGTTGCGAGTGGAGGAGATCATCAGGACCGGGACGATTTTTTCCGCGACGATGGCTTTGCGGACGGCGGGGATCAGGTCCTGAATGGGGATGGTGCCTTCCCGGAAAAACTCCTCCATCATTTCGTCGTCGCCCTCGGCGATCATCTCGACAAGCCGCTCGTGGGCTTCTTCGGCTTCATCCTTTAATGCATCCGGAATATTTTCGATAGCTGCCTTGCCGTCGCCATCCGGCGTGTACATGTGCGCTTTCATGGAGACGAGATCGATCACGCCGCGGAAACCTCTTTCGGCACCAATGGGCATCTGAAGGGGAACAACGGTGCGGCCGAAAACCTGGACGAGGGATTCGAGGGAACGCTCAAAGCTGGAGAGATCGCGATCCATCCAGGTGAGGACAAAGGCGCGTGGAATATCGTATTCGGCGCAATAATCCCAGACTTTTTCGGTGGTGACCTGGGAGCCGACGTGGGCGTCAACGGTGATGAGAGCAGCGTCGGCGGCGATGAGGGAGGCTTTTGTTTCAGTGATGAAGGTGGAATAGCCGGGGAGATCGAGGAAATTGATTTTCACGGTGTTGCCGGCGCAAAGAGTGCAGGCCCATTCGGCGCAGGCAATGCCGGTCTGGATGGAGATTTTGCGGGCGATTTCTTCTTCGTCCCAATCGGTGGTAGTGGTGCCCTCCGCAACTTTGCCGAAGCGTGGCGTAACTCCGGCGGAATAAAGCAACGACGACACCAGTTGCGTTTTCCCGGTGCCGCCGTGGCCGACAATGCCGACGTTTCTGATGTCCTTGGTGGGATAGATTTTCATGACAGACCTCCGCGTAGGTGTGACCAAACGAGGTCACCGGGCGATGGTCCGCCGAGCGAAGAAACAGGCGCGGGCCGGCGCCTGGTGAGAGTTTTGGTTTGCAGGAGAGCGCGGCCCACCTGGGTCCCGGCAAGCGGGGCGAAGGAGAAGAGAAAGAATCCCTGGTCCGCTCTTCTTAACGGGGGGATGCTAGCACAGGGGCGGGGTGGGGGCAATGAGGAGGGGTGAGTTTGGTCTCAATCTTCAAAATGTTGCGAGGATTCGAAGATGGCCCTGAGGTTGAGTTTGCTGGATTTAGGGAGTTCGAGGGTGCGGGTGAAATCGGGGCGGCCGGGGGATTTGAGGAGGATGGTGTGCGATCCTGCGGAGAGTTTGAGGGTGGCGGGGGCGTTGCCATGAAATTTACCGTCGATGAAGATTTCGGCGGCGTCTGGTTCGGAGGTGATGGTGAGTTGGCCATAACCATCGGGTGGGGCGGGTTGAGCGGGCGGAAGAATGACCGGAACCGGGGACTCGGAAAGCTGCGTGGTTGTGGCGCCATCCGTGGATTCGGCAGGAGTTTCCGCGGAGGCACGGACGATAGTGCCGGGAATGTCCGGATAAAAGCGATGGAGGACGGTCAAGAGATCGGTGCCGCTGAGAGCGAAGCCGATGCCGGTGACATTT
>DATMMG010000094.1:0-8137 GCA_035569815.1 Candidatus Methylomirabilota bacterium | reverse complement strand
GTGGTTGTGGCGCCATCCGTGGATTCGGCAGGAGTTTCCGCGGAGGCACGGACGATAGTGCCGGGAATGTCCGGATAAAAGCGATGGAGGACGGTCAAGAGATCGGTGCCGCTGAGAGCGAAGCCGATGCCGGTGACATTTTTCTTTGTGATTTTCAGAGTGTTGAGGCCGACTACCTGGCCGCGGGAATTCAGGAGCGGGCCGCCAGAGTTGCCGGGGTTGATGGGAGCGTCGGTCTGAATCCAAGTGCCGGGGCCGAAGGACGGGAATTTTCCGACGGCACTGACGATTCCCTTCGTGGCGCTGAAGAGCATGGCGTCGCCGGGATTGCCGACGGCGAGGACGGATTCACCCTGTTGGACGGTGGAAACGTCCGCGAGGACGAGATACGGAAAGGTGTAGGCGGGAGACGGGGGATCGGCTTTGACGAGAGCGATGTCGAGGTCGGCGTCGATATAGACGACGCGGGCCTGCAGTTGGACGTTGGAAGGAAGGACCGCGAGAAGGGTGGAATCGCCGCGGGCGACGTGGGCGTTGGTGGCGATCACGCCGGTTTCGGTTACGAAGAAGCCTGAACCCATGGAATTGATGCTTTTGAGGCAGACAACGGCGGGCTTAGCGCGCTTGACGATTTCCTCGAGGGAGAGTTCGTACTGAAAGGCAGCGGGTTGAGCGGCGGAGACGGCAGCAACAGTGCCGGTGAAGGCGGCGGAGATGAGTTCGAGATCGGCATGGAAGTGATCGGATTTCATGAGCCAATATTCGCCGTGGTTGTGGCCGTGGAGATCGATCCAGTTCATGGGTCCTTCGGTGAGGGTGATTTCGCGGGTGGCGTAGCCCGGCAAAGAGAGGCGGGCGACCATGGGATGCTCGAGGCGGTGGCCGAGGGCTGTGTGCGTGCGATGAAAGTAGCCGCCGGGGAAATCTTTGTCAAAGGGAGTGGCGCCGACGGCGACACCATCGAGTTCTACGGTTGCGCCGGGAGGAGAGCTGGTGATTTTGAGAGTGTCCGCGGAAGAAGAGGCAACGAAGCAAAGAAGGAAGGAAGTAAGGATGACCCAGCGGAAGTGAAGGCACTTAGGCATGAGAGGATACCTGGGGCTGAGTATACTAGATATATATATGAATACGGAACAATCATTGGCTGGCTGCCTGGCGATCAGCCAGCGGGATTCGGCGAGTAGCCGGCGCAGGCGAGGATGGGGAGGCGCGGGTATTTGGGAAACGACGGATCGGACTGAGAGAGCTGGCAGAGCAGGAATTGAGACCCCTTGGAAGATTCAATCATCCGGGCGTGGCGACAATCGGCACATAGACCGAGGCGGGAGTTGGGTTCGGACGATGATTCTTGCGCGGGCATGCTCTTAAGGATAGGACCGGAACTCAGTTGGGCTTGGGCGGATCGGCGGGCGCGGCGGGTGGGGTGGGCACCTTGGGCTTTCCGAACTCCGCTTCATCAATGGGAATGTTGGTCTCAATCTTGGTGGCGGCAATTTTCTGGATCTGGTCGGAATCCACGGCCGCAGATTCAACGAGGAACGGGTATTTCAAGCCGTCGACTTCACGAAACTCGCGGAAGTAGGTTTCCCAGGGAAGATCCTTATCCCCGACCTTTCGAGTGCCCTGCCATTTCATGATTAACCCGGTGGAAGCGTCAAAATAAAAGTAACTGACATCGCCATGTTTGCCGGTGAGTTTCAGTTTCTGAACGATCGTGCCATCAATTTGTTCCTTGCCGGCGTATTCGATCTGGTTGCCCTTCGCTTTATAGTCGACGAAGGGACCTTCGAAATCGGCTTCGTCGGCGATACCGGCAAGGTCGCCCGGCGACATGGGTACGACAGCGGCGTTGGGAGCGAACGGATTGTAGATCCAGCCCGAGGACTTGCCATCGTAGACGCGGATGAGGCTTTGGCCATTGACGGTGAGTTCCATGTGCATTTTCAGGGGACGTTTGCGCTCGACGAAGAAGGGACCTTCGAGGCCGGGCCCGAAGGTGATGGTGCCGGACACGCGTTCGGTTTGGATGGCCTTGATTTTAGCCAGGCCGCCGCGGGCTTTGAGGTAGGCGTTGATGACATCGTCCGCGGTCTGGGCGGTAAGCGCAAGGGGATAGGCAAAGAGGAGTGCGAAGGCGAGCAGCGCGAGGCGCGGGAGTTGCGTGTTCCGAAAACAGGGTTTTGCGAACATAAAAGAATGGTAGAGAGAGTTGAACGGCGGGTCAACAGGGCGGAGACGATGGGGGAGATTTTATCCGAGCGGGGAAACGGAATAAGCTCGATGCTGAGAACTTGCAGGGATTGGCAGTTGAGGTCCTTCGGGGCGCAAACGGCGTGCCCCTCAGGATGACAACTTTTCATTTCGTTGCTTATGAAAAATAATTTTGAGGTTGCACTATGGTTCGGATTTACATCGCGCGGCGAAATAAGAAATAAAAGTGGATTGACATTGGGTAGAGGTTCGGGACAAATGAAGGTTCGACTTTTGCTGGATAAGATGGAAATCGCGGAGAATTGCCCAGCCATTTATGGACATTGTTAACCTGATTTTTGGAAAACCACTGAAATCCACGGAAGAACGTGCCGAACAGATCGGTCCGACGGAAGGCATTCCGATCTTCGGGCTGGACGCTCTCAGTTCGGCGGCGTACGGGCCTGAGGCGGCGCTGAGCCTGTTGATTCCGCTGGGGCTGCTGGGGGTGCGGTATATCGTGCCGATCAGCGCGGCGATCATAACGTTGCTGGTGATTGTGTATTTTTCGTACCAGCAGACGATCGAGGCGTATCCGATGGGCGGCGGATCGTACACCGTGGCCCGCTATAACCTCGGCTCGTTCTGGGGATTGCTGGCAGCGGCGGCGCTGCTGGCGGATTACATTTTGACGGCGGCGGTGGGAATTTCGGCAGGGGTGGGCGCGCTGATTTCGGCGGTGCCGAGGCTGATGCCGCACACGATGACGTTGTGCCTGGGAATCCTGGTGATCATCACGATTGTGAATCTGCGAGGAGTGAAGGACGCAGGATTCGCGTTCCTCTTCCCTACTTATCTCTTTGTCGGCTGCCTGGCGATCACGATTGTCGGAGGGATTGTGCGCACCGTGTTGAGCGGCGGGCATCCGGTGGCCGCGAATCCGCTGCCACCACCGCCGGCGGCGGTGCAAGCGGTAACGTACTGGCTGTTGCTGCGGGTGTTTGCGAGCGGCTGCACGGCGCTGACGGGTGTGGAAGCGGTGAGCAATGGGGTGCGGGCGTTTCGTGAGCCGCGTGTGAAGAACGCGCAACGGACATTAACGATCATTATCGGGATTCTGGCGGTGATGCTGGCGGGAATTTCGTACCTGGTGAAGGTTTATGGGATAGCGGCGACCGATCCGGGGCAGCCTGGGTACCAGAGCATTCTTTCGATGCTGATCGCGGCGGTGTTCGGCAAAGGCGTGTTTTATTACGTGTCGATCGGTTCGATACTGCTGGTGCTTTCGCTTTCGGCGAATACCGCGTTCGCGGATTTCCCGCGGCTTTGCAGGGCGATTTCACAGAACAATTTTTTGCCGCATGGATTCGGGCAGCGCGGGCGGAGGCTAGTGTACACGCAGGGAATCGTGGTGCTGGCGGTGCTGGCCGGGGTTCTGCTGTTCCTGTTTGGCGGCGTGACGGACCGGTTGATTCCGCTGTACGCGGTCGGCGCGTTTCTGGCGTTCACGCTTTCGCAGGCCGGAATGGTGCGGCACTGGTGGAAATCGCGCGGGCCGCACTGGGAGAAATTTGCGCTGGTAAACGGGCTGGGCGCGTTCGTGACCGGGGTGACGGTGGTGGTGGTGCTGGTGGCGAAATTTGTGGATGGAGCGTGGTTGACGCTGCTGTTTATTCCGCTGACGATCGTGGCGTTTCACAAGGTGCGCGCGCATTACCACGGCATATCGATGGCCACACGATCCATGCTGCCTGTGGAACCTCCATCGCGCGAACAGCCGCCCCTGGTGGTGATTCCGATCGACCGTTGGAGCGCGATTGCGAAACAAGGGCTAGAATTTGCGGCGCGATTGTCACCGAGTGTGACCGCGGTGCACGTGGAGCCCGGCGAGCACGCCGCGCTGCTGCAGGAAGATTGGGAACGTTATGTGGTGAGGCCCTATCAGGAAGCCGGAACGGAGCCGCCGGAACTGGTGATACTGCCTTCGCCTTACCGGTATGTTGTGGTGCCGATCGTGGAATATGTGCTGAAGCTGGCGGAGAAGTTTCCGGACCGGAAGATAGCGGTGGTGATCCCGGAGTTCGTCGAGGATCGCTGGTACGAATATTTCCTGCACAACCAGCGAGCGAGATTGCTGGAATGGGTGCTGCTTGCAAGAGGAAGCCAGCAAATTTACAGCGTTTCTTCCCCTTACTATCTTTCGGATTCGGCTAGAAGGCGGGCGGGCACGGGAGCGACGGAATCAGACGGAAGTAAAGAAGGGTGATTGGGCGTTGATGTAGCCGAAGGCCATCCGCGGCGTGTTGAAGGCGAAACCCGGATTGCCATTCTTGTCGAGAAGGATGAGGCCCCCAGTGCCTTTGCCGCGATTGGCTAGGAGCTGTACGGCGGCCTGCGCGGCGCGCGCGGGCGTAGAGTTGGCAGGCCGCAGAAAATCGGCGGCGGTTTTGGCCATGACCACACGCATGATGGCTTCGCCGTAGCCGGTGGAGGAGACGCCACCCGTTTCCGAGTCGGCATAACAACCACAACCAATCAGAGGAGAGTCGCCGACGCGGCCGGGGAGTTTGCAGCAGGTGCCGCCGGTGGATGTGGCGGCGAAGAGGCGCCCGTGCCGATCGAGCGCGACAGCGCCGACGGTTCCCTGTTCGTGGCCACGATGATTTTCAGCGGCGTGGGAATCCTTGCTGCAGCGGAGCCAAGCTTCGCGCTCGGCGGGCGAGATCAGGGCTTCAGGATTGCAGAGCCGGACGCCATGGGCGCTGGCAAACTTTTCGGCGCCTTCGGAGACGAGCATCATGTGGGGGCATTTTTCGAGCACGGCGCGCGCTGCCTGGATGGGATTTTTTACGCGACGCAGGCCCGCGACGGAGCCGGCGCGCAGCGTGGCCGCGTCCATGACGATGGCGTCACATTCGACGTGGCCATCGAGGGTGAGATGAGAGCCGAAGCCGGAATCGAAGGTAGGATCGTCTTCAAGGACGATGATGGCGGCTTCGATAGCATCGAGGGCGTGGCCGCCGCTGTTGAGAATATTCCAGCCCGCTTGAAGAGCGCGGAGGCAGCCGGATTTGCAGGAATCTACGGCATCATCGGGAATGTCCCAGGCGCCGCCGTGAACGACGAGAGAGGGTTGCATAGGGAAGAAGAATAGCAGAGATGGGAAGGACGGTTCTCGGTGAACGCGTTTCGGTAATCAGTAATCAGTAATCAGTGATCAGTGATCAGTAAGAGGCGATCAGCGAGCGAATAGCAGCGATCAGGAAACAGGAGGCGTGGGTAGGTGGCAGGCGATGGGCGGCGAGAAAAACTACTTAGATGAAGAAATCGAGGGTGAAGAGGAGGAGGCCCAGGACGAGGAGGAAGGCGCCGAGGGAGAAACGCCGCCGGGGGAAGCGGCTGACGGAATGGAGAAAGCCGGCGGGGATTACGCGGAGACGCGATTCCGTGCGAGGCAAGTAAAAAGGACCTACGGATTCGTAGCGGGACAAGTTGCGCCGGAAGGCGGAGAATTCGTCTTCCATCCAGACGGAAAGTTCCTCGCGGTAACGCCAAAGATAAAGGGAACCCAGAAGAAAAACGCCGTAGCCGAGGCAAGTCAGCAGACCCAGAGCAGGACCAGAACCCCAATAGAGCATGGCACCTCACCACCGGCTGGGCGGCCGGAATATTCTAAGCCTCTTCGTGAATGGTGAAAAGGCGAACGATTTCGAACTCTTTTTTCCCGGCGGGAGTGAGAACCTGCACTTCGTCGCCGACCTTCCGATTGAGGAGCGCGCGGCCAATGGGGGACGTGGTGGAGATCATTCCCTTTTCGACGTCGGCTTCTTCGCTGCTGACGAGCTTGTATTCGATTTCCTGGCTCTTCTGCACGTCAATGACGACGATGCGGGAGCCGTAGCCGGAGCGGTCTTTCGGGATATTCGTGAGGTTCAACATTCCGAGATCGCCCATGCGCTTTTTTAGCTGTCCGATTTTGGCGTTGACGTAGCCCTGGCGCTCCTTGGCGTATTTGTACTCGGCGTTTTCGGAAAGGTCGCCGTGCGCGCGGGCAATGGCAATTTCCTTGGGAAGGTCAACGTTCAGCTCGTGCTCCAGGGAATCAATTTCCTGCTGGAGCTTCTTCTTAATCTTGGCAAGAGGATCAGACATAGTTTTCCGCGTCAGAGAAAAATGATGCGGAGTCCGGCCAGGCCGGACTCCGCATGGAACATTATAGATGGGGGGGAAATGTCCAGACAAGAGGGAAAGGAAGGCCGACGCAGCCTGAAATCCACTAAGTTGTTTACTTTCAGTCAGTTGAATTGCGACCACGGTTCTTAATGCACACGAAGTTCGACGCTTTGGGAGACCTTATTTCCGGCGGCATCCGCGATGGAAAGAGTGTATGTGGTGGTTTTTCGGGGAGAGAGGGTCAGGCAGCGGGAGTGAGAAGGCCAGACCGTTCCGGCGGGGGGATCCAGAGTGACGGTCTTGGCATTCGCGACGTCGTAGCAGAGTTCCGCGGATTCACCAGGGTGAACGGAGGCAGGCGAGACATAGAGGCCGCGGATGGCAAGTTCGGAGCCACCTAACTGCTCGACGGCCAGGCGATCCTCTTCGCGGCGCTGTTCGGCCTGGCGCTCTTTTGTTTGGCGCTCGTACTGGCGGCTGGATTCGTAGCGAGCGTAGAGAATGTAAGAGACGTAAAGGAGTACGCCAAAAATCACCAGGGAAGAATAGAGAAAAGGGTTTTTTAGCGAGAATTTCCGAGGAGAGGGAGTTTCGGGATTCATGTCATCATCCAAAGCAATATTTTAGAAGCCACGAAATATTATTTTAACCGGAATTTGAGTGAAACAGAAAGTTGGCGGACTCAAACGACGTTCGGCAAACACTCACGATTGCCAGCGTTCGGAGTTTAGCCGTGCCCGATATTCATTTGCTCGCTGGAATGGAGATTTTCGCTTAGACTTCCACATCGTTATGACTCGGATGTCGAGACGTTCGTTGATCCGGAAAGTTGCCTGGGAAGTAGCCGCGGCTTCGCTGGCCGCTTCACCGGCGCTTACTTCAGCTGCAGGGCTGCAAACCACACAACGGAAGGGACGCATCCGGCAATCTGTTTCGCGATGGTGCTACGAGAAGATTCCGCTGGATGAGTTGTGCGCGAAGGGCGCAGCGATGGGGCTGAAGGCCATCGACCTGCTGAATGAGGACGAGTGGGAGGCGCCGCGGGGTTATGGAATGGTGTGCAGCATGGGATACGGCGGAGGGGGAGAAATCAGGAGTGGTATGAACCGCGTGGAGAATCATCCAAAGATCGAGGAAGCGTTTCGGAAGAGCATTCCGCGGGCCGCAAAACTGGGCGTGCCGAATGTCATCACTTTTTCAGGAAACCGGGACGGAATGTCCGACGAAGAGGGCGCAAAGAATACGATTGCCGGGCTGAATCGGGTGAAGAAAATCGCGGAGGACCACGGGGTGACGATCTGCATGGAGCTTTTGAACAGCAAGGTGGATCACAAGGATTACATGTGCGACCACACGGCGTGGGGAGTCCGCGTGGCGCAAGCAGTGAATTCGCCGCGCGTGAAGCTTTTATACGACATCTATCACATGCAAATCATGGAAGGCGACCTGGTCCGGACGATCACGGAAAATATCGAATGGCTGGGGCACTTTCACACGGGAGGTGTGCCGGGACGGCTTGAGCTGGACGACACGCAAGAAGTGAATTGGGCCGGAGTGATGCGCGCCATCGCCGCAACCAAGTACACGGGTTATGTGGCGCACGAGTTTATTCCCACGTGGGACCCGCTGAGGTCGTTGCAGGAAGCGATCGAACTTTGCGACGTGTGAAAAGTAAGATAGAGAACCTACGATGAAGGCATACCTCGGAGCGATCGACCAGGGCACGACAAGCACGCGGTTCATCGTGTTTGACCGCTCCGGACGAATCGTTTCT
>DATMMG010000093.1:0-10655 GCA_035569815.1 Candidatus Methylomirabilota bacterium | reverse complement strand
GACGAATAATCGAGAGCATGCGAATACGTGTACGCCGCCAGGAAGGATACGCCGTGATAGTTCTTGCCCCTCAGTGTGGCTTGTAGTCCGTTGTAATTGGAGCTGTAAATCCCCTTGATGTAATTGATGAATCCGAGATAGGGGAACGCGGAGTTGAACGGTCTGGCCGCCTGCTCGGCGGTCGTGTCTGGCGCCCCGACTGCGATCGCTGCAGGGGTCCAGCCGGAACCAGGTGTTGCTTGGTTGATGTCCACGATGCCGGGCAGTTTCGTGCCGTGATTGCCCACATACGCTACTTCCGCGGAAAGGTTTCCACCGAAGGAGTGTTGGACGTTCAAGGTCCAGGTGCTCACGTACGGGGTGCGGAAATTCTGGTCCATACCCAAAATGCTGCACGGAGACCCGTTGCTGCACGTGACTGTCGTCGCGTTGGCGAAAACGGTGCCGTTCCAGTTGAGCTGTGAGCCCGGCAGCGTGACCGAACTCGCGTCGATTGTGCCTGTACCGGGAACACCGTTGATTAGCGCTCCCGTTGGAATCACTCCAAGTCCCAAGGTCGGCGCGTTGCTGGTCTGCTGTTGGGAGATGAGCACGTCCATGGAAAGCGTGTCATAGATGATGCTTCCGCCGGCGCGAACAATGGTGGTGCCATCACCCGTGACGTCCCAGGCAATGCCCAACCGCGGCGAAAAATTGCGATAGTCGGGCTTGTAAATCGAGCCGATCTGCTGGCCTACTTGCACCAGACCCAACGTCGGATCGAAGTTCCCCAACAGGTCCTGCGAATCAGAAGGCGGTGTGCTGAACTCATACCGCAGCCCGAGATTCAGTGTGATTCTTGGCCGAATGCGCCAGTCATCTTGCACAAATCCGGCGTAGGACCACTGGCTCAAGTGCCGCGTCGGATCGCCAACCTGGATCGAGCCCTGGCTCGGCAAGCCCGCGAAGAAATCCTCCAGCGGCGTCGCGCCATGGAAGGCGGAATTCTTGGAAAACTTGATGGTGCCCCGCGCGGAACGGAACGTCCCCTGATCCACCAAATATTTGCGAACTTCGCCTCCAAACTTGATGGCGTGCTTTCCGTACAGCCGCGAGACGTTGTCGATGAAGTCGAATGACTCATCCGGCCCGATAATCTTCGGATGGTTGGCGCCATTTCCCAGCGCCGTGAAACCGGAGATGGAGATGGAAGGCAAGCCTCCCAGGAGCGGGTTGGTTACGCCCGTGTCGAGGCCGTAAGTCGACGCAAGGACATTCTGGTCCCCTGGAAAAACCGGCTGATACATCCGGCTGTATCCGAAGTGAGCCTCGTTCACCCAGCTGGAATTCGGCGTCCAGGTCCAATGGCCATCTGCGACTTGTGCGCGGGTGTGCAGCAACGTCAAATACTGCGGCTGAACGTACTGTTTGTCGGCTAGCGTCCCGTTCGAATCGCCGAAGAAATACATGCCGCTGATCGTATTGTTGTCGTTCAAATGGTAGTCGATCTTCACCAGCCCGTTATTTCCCGTAACTTCGTTCGGGAAACCCACGCTCAGGTTTGGCGAGGTCCCATTGTTCGCGCCGAACACCCCACCCGTACAGGCAATGGAGGTGCCAGCAGTGCATCCCGCCAGCTTCAGGCTCACTGGGCTAACCGGGATGCCGGCAGTTTGCAACGCGGCAATGGCGTTCGGGAGACTGTTCGCGGAGTCGGGCGTCGTTTGTGCGGTCGTTTCAGGCACAGCCACGGAATACGAATTGCCCACCGTGTAGCGTTGGCCCTCATAGCCGCCGAAATAGAAAAGCTTGTTTTTGATGATGGCGCCACCCGCCGTCGCGCCGAACTGCTCCAGCGCTACCGGCGTTTGAGGACTTCCCGCCGGATTGTAGAAATTGCGCGCGTCTAAAGCGGTATCGCGCCCGAAGGCGTAGGCCGTGCCGTGAAGTTCGTTGGTGCCGGACTTCAAACCTACGTTCACAACCGCGCCCGGTTTCCATCCGTATTCCGCTGGAGGATTCACCTCCACGTTGAATTCCTGGATGGCATCTATGGGCAAAACCGTGGCCGCGTCGCCGGCCAGCGCATTGCCGTTGATGATGCTGCCGCCATTGAACGGCTCAACGTTTTCCATGCCATCAACCAGGTAAACGTTGTCTTCGGGCCGTATGCCGTTGCTGCTGTGCGTGCTCGTGCCGCCACCCGGATAATTCATGATGCCGGGCTGGAGTTGCAGCAAATTCTGATAGTTACGTCCGTTCAGGGGCAGATCGTTGATCGTTTGATTGCTCAGCGTACCTCCCAAAGTGGAGGTGGTGCTGTCCAACATGGGGATTTCAGAGGTAACCACCACGACTTCCGTGTTGTCGCCGGCTGTCAGCTCCAGGTCGACTCGAATATCCTTGGCGACTTCCAGTTGCAGGCCCTTCCGTTCAAAACTCTTAAAGCCATTGGCCTCGCCACGGACGGAATATTTGCCGGGAACCAGGTCAGGCACGACATATTCGCCAGCCTCGTCGGTAACGATGGTTCGAACAGTGCCCCGCTCCACATCGGTGACGGTGACTTTAGCGCCTGCTATGGATGCTTGGGATTGGTCCCGGACTGTGCCCAAGATCCTGCCCGTATACGTCTGGGCAGACACTAAGGCAAGCGGGGACAGTAAGACCAATAAGATCGAGAAACGAAATAACTGCTTCAAGAACTGCAACTTCAGGGCCCTTTGAAAAGGGCAAAATCTGAGAAAAGTCATGCGCGGCTCCCAGAATTTGTGCCCTCCGCCACAAATTATCGAATTTTAGTGTGCTGTTCATATCACCGTACCATATTACAGTCAAGCAGAAATTCTTATACAAGGTATTTAAAAATACCATCAGCGATGATTTAACCCTTTATTGTAAAATAACATACATATTAACAATCGTACTTGGAATGCGGTAGAACCACTGGGCCACCGCGTGGACTATCTCCGAGTCCTGGACTGGACAGTCCCGGTACCAGATAACTTGAAAGCTGGATGGAATGAACGCGGCTCAAGTAGCGCAACTCGCCTGCTCTGTTTGTCGAATCTTGAATGATGAGAGGGTAGGGCGAGTAGTAACCCACCCCGGGAGAGTCCCCCTGGCTTGCCTTGCTGCTGTTGAAATATGGCGGAGGCGTGTGGAAGTCGAATCCACCATTCGACCCGCGAAGGGTCGAATCGCCGGCTTTGAAGGCCGGGAAGGTCACCGGACCCCATTCGCCTCCACAACCAGAATATCATCTCTGCAATGAAGGCACCGGAACGCGCAGATTCCTTGTGCAAAAAGAATCCACATAGTCGAGTCCGGCATAACGCAGGATAGTTGGAGGGAACCCAGCATGCCTTGACCCGCTTCCTTGCCCCTCCCAACTCCTCCGGCAACCCTCGCGGTCGCAGTCAGCGGCTACGGAGTCTTGCGCGTAGGGAACCCGGCCGCGAAACGCCACTCAAACGAGAAATCTACGCCCGCGTAGTTTCCAATCCCAACGCATGGGTCCGCTTCAGGGCCGCCGCCAGGTCATAGATCACCGGACTGGTGCACACCTCATAATAATGATGATCCGAGGGCTTCCCGATTTTGCCGTCCGGCAACAATTCCCTCGCCAGGCCCTCGCGCACCACAAGCAATTCCACCGACTCGCCCATCGGCACTTCGCCGTAATAGAGGGCCACATCCTGCTTGGCCCACGGCATATCGAGTTTGGTCACCAGCTTCTCGAGCGAAATTTCTTCCGACAGTTTCTGGAACCCTTCGTCGTTCAACTCGATCCCGTTCATGTTGAAGCGCACCAGAAATTCGTCCAACTCCTCCGCCGACGCCCCTTCAAGTGCTGTCAGAAACTGGAATACCGAAAAATGCGTCTTCTGCCCCGCCAACATGCGCTTGGCCAGCTTTGCGCAGCCGGATAGCCTGTCCGAAAGGTTCAGGGCCTTCGAAATCATGATGCGTGCATCGCCGTCGATCCAATACGTCGGCGCAGAACCCTGAAACGCTAAGCCAATCCCAAGTTCCAGGGGGGGCAAGTGAGTCGTAGAGGTCCCATCATTGTATGAGTTGCACACATTCAGCATCTGTTTGGCGAGCGCACAGGCTTTGGCGACCGGGCGGGCATCTCCCTGGGTCGCCTCCGTTTCGAAAATAGCCAGAATTATGGCATCGCCTTCGATAAACACTTTTTTCGCTGAATACCTGTCGAGCAGCTTTTTCACGGGCTCGTGCAAATTCAGGCTGAAGTGCGAAGCCGGGCTCAATCCGCGCGCCAGCAGATCCTGGGTCATCTTCGTCGAGCCGCGCACGTCCGCCTTGATAATCACGTGCGACACCACTTGATCGTGCTCGGACTTCACTTCTTCTTTTAGCAGGCACTCATAGAGCCGGTTGTTCAGTCGCGAAAGGTCCCGGATCTTTTCCGCGGTCACCAGGTTGATCCGCTCCATGCAGGCGGCGAGATGCTCGGCATCGCGCAGATCGCGGCGCAACCTTAGAAAATCAATCGCAAAGCGCAGCACTGCGGCCTGCGTTTCCTCTCGCGAATACCGGCGGATACGCTTCGATAATTCCTCCAGCGGCTTCATCGTCAGCCGCTTGGCCGGCACCTGTTTCAAGATCTCTTCCACCCGCTTGGCTTCTTCCTTGGACACCAGCGCCTTGCGCAACTGTTGCAAGTGGACGGGCGGGCAGTAATCGCAGGCGATGGGCCGGATTTCGTAACTCGCCAGGACATGCGGCATCATCTCGTGCTGCTCGAGGCGGCTTACAAGTTGCGCCAGGTGTTTTGCGCGCGCAGGCCTTTCGCTGTCTATGGCATTCGTCGCGTCGAACAGTCTCCGCGCGTTTTCCGGTTCGTTCAGGTAGTCGCCGAGCTTCCCCTCGTAATCCTTCTGCACGAACTCGGCCTGCTTCTTCGCGCGATCCAGGCGGGGCCCCAGGTCTTCCAGCGATTTCTGGAAATGGCGCAGTCGGTTCTCCACATCCGTCAGCGAGGCCTTAACTTCCGCCGGATCCGCCGCAGAACTGAGGAATTTATTGAACAGTCCGTCGCCTTTTTCCAGGCGCTTCCGCAGGCTTTCGCGCTGCTCCTCAAGAGACGCGATCTCGCCGCGCATCCGCTCCGCTTCACCAAATAGCGTTCGATACTCCTCCGCGCCCTTGACTGGAGCGCTATCCGGTGCAACCCGGATTCCCGCTTCCCTCAGGAAATCCTGAAACAGCGCGTCCATTGCTTCCAGCCGGTCCGGATCGCGCGAATAATTTCCCAGCAGAACATAATGCTCGAGGAAATAATAATCATCCTTGCCGCCGTCCAGAAACACCAGGCGGTTCTTCAGAAGTTCGTAATACGGCAACTCTTCCCCGAAAAGAGCGCGCCGCGCTTTCACGATTACGTTGTCTTCGATGTCCGAGAAGATTTGCGCGACGACCTGTCCAATGATCCGCAGCACGTCCCGGCGCGCCGACTGCATTTCCGAAAGCCGCGCCTTGATGACGTGCGCCTGCTGGCTGCGCTCGAAATATTCTCCCCGTTTCCGGATGTACTCCTTGACGTCAAGAATTACGTTGCCAAACTGGTTCACAAGCTCCGCGGTCAGAAATTTCAGCAGCGCCAGCCGGAACAGCAGGTCAATTTCGATGTTTTTCTGCTGCTTCGCCTTGCCCAGCGAACTCTGCAGCAACTCCGTCAGCAGTTTGCGGAAACTTGTGGAATCCACCGGCTTGGCATTGCGAAATTCGATGCCGGAAAGATAAGTGCCGCTGGTATTTTGCCGGATCAGGTCAAAGAGGTAATCGCGAGCCACTTGAACAAATTTCGGGCTCAGGAAGACGTCGTGATGGATGTTATCCACGCCAATGGACAATGACCCCATCGGCAGCGTGAGGTTATAGCTTTTCAGCGCATCACGCGCGCCCTCGACCACCAGTTGATTTGCCGGTTCGTTTGCCATGCGAACAGCCGCACCCCGCCACTTCTCAACCTAGCAGCGGGTTTTGCGCCTCGCAAGGAAACGGAAGTACAGTCGTGGCGAGATAGTTAGCGCGGGATTGCCCGTTTGGTCACTTAGAGTCTGCTGATCCGGCGAGCATCGCCGCCTAAGTGTTCCAGCCGCAAGCGGATTTGCGGCCACTCCGTTTTCAGGGGAAATTTCTCCGACCACTCCAGAATCACGATCGCGGGCTTCGCAAAAACGTCTTCCAGCCCCAGCGTTTCGAAGTCGTGAAAACTTTCCACGCGATACAAATCGCCGTGGAATACTTTCCTGCCCTCGCCGTATTCGTGGAGCAGGGTGAACGTCGGGCTGGTCACTTCGTTTTCATCCGCCGCGTGCAGGCCGGCCACAATGCCCTTCGTCAGCGTCGTCTTCCCGCTGCCCAATTCCCCGGAGAGCAGCACAAGCACGGGAACTCCCAGCGTTTCCGCAAACATCCGCCCCCAGGCCACAGTTTCTTCGGCCGAACGCGTGATCACCTCTTCAGCCACGCGCCTGCAGCTCCTGCAGCAATTTCCTCCGCGCCGCGGGCACGGCTCGCGCCACTTCCCCAGCCAGCACGCCCGACTCGTCGCCCTCCGCGCTCACCAATTCCGCCGCGCGTCCATGCAAGTACGCCCCCAAAGCCACCACGCGGTACAAATCCTGCGCCCCAAACTGCGCGATTAACGCCGCCAACAGTCCTGTCAACACGTCGCCCGAACCGCCCTTGGCTAATCCCGCGTTTCCGGTCGTGTTCACGAACACGTCCCCGTTCGGCGCGGCAATAACCGTGTGATATCCCTTCAGCAGCACCACCGCGTTCCATTTACCCGCGAACTCCACCGCGATTCGAATCCGGTCCGCTTGCACCTCCGGGGTGGCGAATCCGCAGAGCCGCGCCATCTCTCCCGGATGCGGCGTCATCACCAGGTGTGCCGATTTGCGATTCGAAAGAATTTCCGCTTGCCCAGCGAACGCGTTCAGTCCGTCCGCATCCAGCACGATCGGCAAATCCGCATGCGTTACGACGCTGCGCACGAACTCCTGCGTCTCCGGATGCGTGCCAATCCCCGGCCCAATCCCCAAAACGGTCATGCCATGAAGCAGCGTGGCGAATCCGCCGAGCCTCGCCGCCTCCGATGCGATTGTCCCCGACGCAGTGGCTGGGAGTGCTTCCGTCATGTACTCGGCCTGCGCCGCGGCCACCGTCGCCAGCGCCGGCTCCGGCGTCGCCAGTGTCACCAATCCCGCGCCGCCGCGCAGCGCCGCCTGTCCGCACAATACCGCCGCGCCCGTTTTCCCCACCGAGCCCGCCACCAGCAGCACGTGCCCATATGAACCCTTGTGCGACTCGACGGCTCTCTGCAGCGGCAGTTCCGAAAATTCCTCGGGACCCGCCCAGCGCAACTTCCCTTTTCCTACCTCTTCCACCAGCGCCGCCGGCGTCCCAATTTCCCGCACCATCAGCGCTCCGCAGCCTCCCGCGTCCGCCGAGACCAATTGCCCGATCTTCGGCGCCGTAAACGTCACGGTAAGATGCGCGCGCAACACCGGCCCCTGCGCCGGCTCTCCATCGGATGGCAGCCCGGACGGCGTATCCACCGCCACGATCCACGCCGGCCACGCGGCCTTAGCGTCCTGCGAAAACCGGTTCACATTCTCGATCACCTGCGCCAGCAAGCCGCTCGCCCCGCCACGAATCCCCGTCCCCAGCAGCGCATCCACAATCACTTCGCTCGCGGCCACTCCTTGCCAGGCCTTCTCCCAGTCCGATTCGCTTCGCACAAGCTCAACTTCCTCGCCCAATCCCTTCCAGCGTTCATAATTCTTCGCCCCGTCTCCGCGCAATTCTGCCGGCTCTGCGAACAACAACAGCTTCACTTGTCCGACGCACCCTTTTAACAGCCGCGCCACCACAATCCCGTCGCTGCCATTGTTGCCCTTGCCGCAGAGCACGGACACACGTCCCGGCAACCTTCCATTCCGCTCCTTATATTTTTCAAGGAAAACTTCCGCGACACTCTTCCCGGCGGCCTCCATCAATTCGATCCCGGGAATGCCAAACCGCTCCGTCGTCAGACGGTCCACTTCCCGCATCTCCGCCGCTGTCAGCGCCTTCATCGCCAATCCCGTCGCCGGCGGCTCAGAGCATCCACCCGCCGCTCACGTTGAGCACCTGTCCGGTTACATACTCTGCTTCTTCCGACGCAAAGAACGCCACGGACGCCGCCACATCCTCCACGGTCGGCGGCCGGCCGATCGGATACCGCGCATCACGCAGTTTGCGTGCCTCTTCCACGGTCAAATCTTTTTCATCCATGCTCGAAGGATTCACCACATTCACCGTAATTCCGTTCTTCGCCTCTTCCAGCGCCAGCGATCGCGACAGCGCCACCACTGCCGCCTTCGCCGCGGCATACGCGCTGATCTTCGCCTGGCCAAACGCGCGCTCCGCCCCCACCGCGCCCAGGTTCACAATACGTCCCCAACGCCCTTTGCGCATAACGGGCAGCGCGGTGCGACACATCAGGAACACGCTCATCACATTAGAATCGAACACGCTCTTCCACTCTTCCAACGAAGATTCCGCCAGCGTGTTCCACCGGAAATCGCCCACGTTGTTCACCAAAATATCGATCCTCCCGTAGCGGTCTCCCACGGTCTTCACCAGTTGCTCCGCGCGCCCGGGTTCCGTAATGTCCGTTTCCACGGCCACGCAATCCGCTCCCAGCGCCTGCATATGCCGCAGCGCAGCCTGCGCCGCCGCCTTGTTTACGCGGTAAGCAAACGCAATGCGCGCCCCTTCCTGCGCCAGGCGCAGCGCAATTCCCCGCCCGATTCCCCTGCTTCCCCCTGTGACCAACGCAACCCGGTTTCGCAGCGACATTCTTCTCCTCGTCGACTTCGCCCCAGCTTTACATCACTTCCTTACTGTTCCATCCACATTCTACTTCAGCTTCGCCACAATCACGGTCATATCATCGGCTTGTTCAGGGCTGCCCGACCACTCTTCCGCCGCGGTCATTAGCGCCGTCGCAATTCGCTTCGGATCGGCCTGCCGGACGCGCTGCGCCGCCGCCTCCAGTCGCGAAACGCCAAACTCTTCCCCGTACGCATTCTCCGGCTCAACCAAACCGTCGCTATAGGCAATGAACACCGCCTCGCGCGGCACATCCACCACGCCTTCGAGATATGGATAGTCTTCCACAATCCCCAGCACCATTCCGCCCACATCCAGGTGCATCGACTTCGAATCCGAAAGACAAAATCCCGGCAAGTGTCCCGCGTTGGTGTAGCGGAGCTTGCGCGTTTCCATATCGTAAACAGCCACCAGAAAAGTTGCGAACCGGTCTTCTCCGGTGTTTCGCACCAGGTGCTTGTTCAGGCGTCCCACCAGCTCCGCCGTGCTCAACTGCTCGCTGCCCGGCGTCAGCAACTGGCTGCGCAGCGCCGCCTGCAAGCTGGCCATCAGCAGCGCCGCGGATATTCCCTTTCCCGAAATGTCTCCCAGGGCGATCGCCACGTGCGTCGGGTCCAATTGAATGAAATCGTAATAATCTCCGCTCACCGAGCGCGCGGCTTTGCAGATCGCCTCGATCTCCAGCCCTTCCACCTTCGGCAAACCGCGTGGGAACAACTGATCCTGCACTTCGCGCGCAATGGAAATTTCGTTTTCCAGCCGCTGCAACTGCTTCTGCTCGTCGATCAACCGGCTGATTGAGCTGGTCATCAAATTGAACGACTCGCCCAGCACGCCCAATTGGTCCTTGCGTTCCACCGTGACCCGATGCGAAAAATTTCCCTCCCGCACAAACTGCGTCGCGCGGTACAACCCGGATACCGTCTTCGTGATGGCTTTGGCCAGCACAACTCCAATGATCAGCGCCGCCAGTTCGATCACCAGGAAAACCACCCCCAGCAATTGGATTTGAAAAACGCGTGCCCCGCTGAACTCTCCGACCGAAGCAAAAATCCGGTGATTCAACTGCGAACGCCGCGCCTTGTAAAACGCGAACACAGGATGTGCCCGTTCCACCTCCCCTTGCGGCGAAATATACACCGCCTCCAACTTGGAAAATCCCTCCACTACCGGGTCCGACCACGACTCCGCGGGCAACAGCTCCCGCTTGTATGTCAGGATCTTGTCCAGCTTCCGGTAATGCTTGGTTCCGATGAGCACCGAGTTCTTCCCGGCTTCATCCTCCACCGTTTGCGCCAGCGTAATCTCGATCGGTCCCAGGTCTGGAGCAACGTTTTCGAGCAGTTCACTGTCGAACGGAACGCTCACTTCAACAATCCGCTTCCCCTGCGAATTCTCAAGCTCTCTCATTCCCACGAGCCGCAATTGGTTCCCGCTCTGAATCAGCCCCGAAAACGAATGCCCGGCGGAACCCGCCATGTCCGAGAAGAATTTCGGCTTTTCCTCAAAATTCACGCGGAGTTTTGGCATCTCCTGCCCTACGCTCAACTCGGCCTGCCGTGCGAGAATCTTTTCCCTGGCTTTCTCGTCCAGCCCCACCGGAAGGGACGCCTGCATCGACGCCAGGCTCGACATGACCGCGACCCGGTCCTCGACGTCGTGATACAGCAGATACGCTCCAAGCTGCGAATACAGAATTTGGCCCAGCATGCTCGCCAGAATCAGCAGCAGCACGGTTGGCACGACTCCCAGGAACAAGTACGCCA
>DATMMG010000092.1:0-8392 GCA_035569815.1 Candidatus Methylomirabilota bacterium | reverse complement strand
GAACTCGTCCTTCATCCCGCGCTGCCCTCCTGCCCGGGCCACGAATTCTGGAAGCGCGATTTCCTCGGCTCTTCCGGCGTTTTTTCGCTGGTTCTCAAACCCGGCCCCGCGCAGGAGCAGGTCTTCGCCTTCGTCGACGCCCTTAAACTATTCAAGGTGGGTTACAGCTGGGCAGGAGTGACAAGCCTCGCCGTCGCCTACAACATCGGCCGCATCCCCGGCCGGCCTCCCTATGATCACCGCATCGTCCGCCTAAACATCGGCCTCGAATCCACCACCGACCTGATCGCCGACCTCGACCAAGCCCTCCCAAAACTCCGCGCCTGACGCTCTTTGGAGTGCGGCAGCTCTGCTGCCGCTTTTGAGAAGTGATGAGTGGAAAATGGCTGCTTGAGGGTGAGTTCCCGCTTTTACGCAGTAATCACTATCTCTCACTCAATTTTCAAGCGAGCTTGTCATCCTGAGGGCATCCGACAAGGATGCCCGAAGGACCTCAACTTAAAGTTTTTCAAGGTACGTAAATTTCGAGGATAATCCCGGCTTGTAGTCGCAATCCCCCGCTTCTTCGGGCCACGAAATACGAATCACGCTGCCCTACTCTTCCCGCGCCACCGCGTCATACACAAACCGGAACCTCGACGGATTCTTGTCCTTCCCAATCACCATCTCCACCTCTTCATATAATTGCAGCCCGTCCTGCGAAACCTCATACGTCCGCGTCAGCGAACCCTTCTTCGGCAGCGCCGAGGTGCTCACCAGCTTCTCCCCGTCCCACTTGGCTTCCACCACGTCCGTCCCCACTCCCGCCGGTGCGTCCGGCTTGTGCCCGTCGGTATAGAAGATTGTCTTGCGTCCCTGGTCGCCGAACATTTCCACGATCGGATCCTTCTCGGTCTTCCTCTGCAGCTTCAGCCGCACCGAAGGGTCAACCAATTCGCTGTACCGCTGCCGGTCTTCCGCCGTGTCTTTTTGCTGGCCGCCGTTGCCATGCTGTCCCCCGCCCATCCCCGGGCCGCCCATGCCTCCGCCCGGAAACCCGATGTGCGGACCGCCGTTTCCGCCCTGACCCTGCCCAGAGTTATTCACCTGCCGCTGGTTCGATCTGGCTTTGGGATCGTCGCTTTCGTCGCGATTCAGTTTCCACGCCCCCAAAATATTCGTACGCGGCACAATCTTCACCGGCGGCGGTGGAGGCGGCTCCGACGACGACCTTTGCGAAGGCACCGGCGCGATCGGCCCCGGCGGCGCCTGCGCAGCCACCGCTCCCGCCAACAGCAACCCGATTCCGCCGAAACTTAACAATTTGCCGATCTGCTTCATGGCCTTCTTTCCCGCGCGTCCCACGCGCCCGGAACCCCGTTGGATCTATTCCCTCAGACGCACACCAAAGTTCCCGGGTTGTGCACCGCTTCTTCCCGATTCGCTTCCAGCACCATCTTACTCCCCGCCGGTGTAGAATTCGCCTTTCCCGGTCGGAGGGAACATTGCTCCGTACCCTTCTCCCATTGTTCGCTTTCTTCGCGGCGCTCGTCGCTGCCCTCGCGCCCGTTGCCGCGAACCCTTCCGCCAATCTGAGCGGCGTAGTCTATTCCGAAGCCACCAATCAGCGTATCTCGCACGCTTCCGTCTGGCTCTGTGATGACGGCGGAAACCGCTTGACCGAATCCGTCACCACCACCAACGGCGAGTTCGCTTTTCCCGGCTTACACGCCGGCGCCTACATTCTGAAAATCACCGCGCCTGGTTTTGTTGCGCTTGAATTGAACGTGGACGTTAATTTCGCCACCGAACACGGCATCTCCGTATTCCTCAAGCCGGCTGAAAAATCTCCGAAAGAACAGCCGCCTGCGCCGTCAATTTCGGCTCACGAACTTTCCATGCCGGCCGCTGCAAGAAAGCTTATGGACTCCGGCAAGAAAAAACTTTACGCAGGCGCTAATGCCGAAAGCGCCCTGCATGATTTTCAAGGTGCTGTCGCAAAGGCCCCCGGCTACTACGAGGCCTACTATCAGATCGGAATGGCCTGCCTGTCGCTGCAAAAACCCACAGACGCCGAAAAAAACCTGCGCACGTCCGTCTCACTCAGCAATCAGACTTACCCGGACGCCGTTCTCGCGCTTGCCATCCTGCTTCTTGGCCGCCACGATTCCGCCGACGGTGAACCGCTCCTCCGCCGCGGTCTCGAACTGAATCCCAACTCCTGGCCCGGCTACTACGAACTGGGAAAGCTCGAACTCTATCGCATGCATCTCGAGCCCGCGCTGGACGCGGCTAAAACAGCGGAATCCCTCGACCCGCAACAACCCAAAGTCTACCGGCTGCTCTCCCTGATCCATCTCCGCCAGAAAAATTACCAAGCCGCCCTCGCCGATCTCGACGCCTACATCCGCCTCGATCCCGACAGCCCCGAAGGCCACACCGCAAAACAAATCCGCGCCGACACCCAGCGTCAGCTCGAATCTTCCCACCCCTAATTTGGATTTCTCACGGAATCGCGAATGATTTTGTAGCGGCCGCCTTCCGAGGCGGGCGCCTTTTGCCCGTCCCGGATGGTCCTGTGGGGCGGGCGCCTTACTGCTGCGCCACTACAAACTTGTCATCCTGAGGGGCGCGCAGTTTGCGGCCTGAAGGACCTCAACTGATAGATCAGGCACAATCCAACAGTTGAGATCCTTCGCCTATCCTCGTCGGGTAGGCTCAGGACGACAATCGCTCGGTAGTTGCTACCCTCATCTTGTGAGTAGTGCCTGTTAATCAAGCCAGTGGTCGAGGTCCCGCGCCCGCCCCAGCAGCCTCAGCGCCCCCAATTCGCGAAACCTCTTTGCGCGTTCCCGATAGTCGGATGCTCCTTTCGGCAGAATCGCCATGAACGGCACACCCGCCGCTTGCGCCGACAAAGCATCGTCCACGTTGTCGCCCAGATACAAAGCCGCCTTCGGATCTCGCTTTCGCAAAATCGCCAGCAAGCCGTCCGGATATGGCTTTTTCCGCGCGTCGTCCATCGTCACCACTTTGCGGAAATGCTTCGCCGCCGGCCACCGCTCGAACGAATATTCAAATTCCGCCCGCGTTCTCCCCGTAAATAAATTCAACTCCCGCCCCCGCGCCCACTTTTCCACCAACTTCGGCGTCACCAGCCATTTTTCTTTCGCCACATTCCCCGGCTTTCCGTTGCTCCCCCAATAAAACGGCTGAAACGCCTCGCGCGCCTCCTCATACGTCGTTGGCACGCCTCTCGCCGTCGCCCACTGCGACACCATCATCCAGTCGTCGTTGTTCCCCGGCCGGCGTTTCCATTTGTGCAGCTCCGCCCAGGTCGCTTTCTTTCCCGTCAGCTTTTCCACCGTCTGCAGCGCCGACCGCCAGAACGTCTCCTTCACATCAATCAGCACGCCATCCACGTCAAAAATCAGAATCTTTGGATTCACTTTCCCCGCCGCCCGTTTCGCCACGCCACTCTTCCTTTCCAACTCCACACTAGTGTACCCGCTCCTCGTTATCCCCTCGTTTTCTTGCCGCTCCCTGAACCGCCTTGCTACACTTCCTGCGTCGCGCCTTTTGCCTGACGAAGGATTCTTCATGCCCTCTTTTCCCGGTGTCGATTTCATCGATTTTGATTCCCAGCTCAACGACGAAGAAAAACTTGTCCGCCAGACCGCCCGCCAGTTCGTCGATAACGAAATCATCCCCATCATCGAAAAGCACAGCCGCGAGGGCACTTTTCCAAAGCAGCTTATCCCGCAACTCGGCGAACTCGGCTTCTTCGGCGCCAATCTTCACGGCTACGGCTGCGCCGGAATGTCCAACGTCGCCTACGGCCTGATGACCCAGGAGCTCGAACGAGGCGATTCCGGCCTGCGCAGTTTCGTCTCCGTGCAGGGCGCGCTGGTGATGTATCCGATTTATTCTTTCGGCAGCGACGCGCAAAAAGACAAGTGGCTGCCGCGCCTGCAATCCGGCAAAGCCGTCGGCTGCTTCGGCCTCACCGAACCGCAATTCGGCTCGAATCCCGGTGGCATGCTCACGCGCGCCGTGAAAAAGGGCAATCAATACATCCTCAACGGCGAAAAAATGTGGATCACGAGCGGTTCGCTCGCCGATGTCGCCGTCGTCTGGGCCAAAACGGAAGACGATAAAATCCGCGGCTTCCTGGTGGAAAAAGGCGCGCCAGGCTTCAAAGCCTGGGACGTCCACGGTAAATGGTCCCTGCGCGCTTCCGTCACTTCCGGCCTCTCCTTCAGCGATTGCGCCATCCCCGAGGAAAATCTCCTTCCCGGCGTCACCGGCCTTCGCGGCCCGCTCAGTTGCCTCAACCAGGCGCGCTACGGTATTGGCTGGGGAGCCCTTGGCGCGGCCATGGGCTGCTACGACACCGCTTTGCAATACGCCAAGACGCGCAAGCAGTTCGCCAACAAGCCCATCGCCTCGCACCAGCTCGTTCAGGAAAAGCTCGCCTGGATGATCACCGAAATCGTCAAAGGCCAGTTGCTCGCGCTGCACGTCGGCCGCCTGAAAGACAAGGGCAAGGCCGACGCCTCGCACATTTCCATGTTGAAGATGAACAACGTCGCCATCGCGCTCGAAACCGCGCGCAAATCACGCGACATCCTCGGCGCCAATGGCATCGTCGATGATTACTGCATCATGCGCCACATGAACAACCTCGAAAGCGTCTACACCTACGAAGGCACCAACGACATTCACAAACTCATCATCGGAGAAAAAATCACGGGCATCTCTGCCTTTGTCTGATCCTATGAAAAACTACCCCAAATTTTGCTTTCCGTTCTTGCTCGCTCTTTTCGTATTCACAACGGCCGCTTCCTCTCAGACGCAGGCGCCGCCGAAAGCTCCCGCAAACGCAAAGCCTCACGTCCGTACCATCACCGCTTTCGTCACTCTCGATCGCTCGCAATACCAGCTCCAGTTCGCCGAAACGGCCAAGTTCCTCGGCTACGCGAAAACCGTCTTCGAATCCCGCGGCTACACGGTCGAAACCCTTCGCATCGTCACGCAGCCCTTCCCCGAGTACACCAAGGGCCTCTCGACGGACGACGCGGTCCGCTTCTTCAAGAATCTCGACGGCCTCGCCGACCAGCACCACGTCCGCCTCTCCATCGGCTCCGCCTACCTCTCCGGCAACGACGGCGACGCCCAGGCCGATCTCCTCGCCGCCGTCCTGCAAAACACAAAAAACATTTTCGGCAATCTCACCATCACCAACGATTCCGGCATCAACTGGCCCGCTGTCAACGCCGCCGCACGCCTGATCAAGAAACTTTCCGAAACCACCGAGCACAGCGAAGGCAATTTCCACTTCGCCGCCAATGCCAGCGTCCCGCCTTACTCTCCTTTTTTCCCCGGCGCGTATCACACCGGGAGCGGCCACCAGTTCGCCATCGGCCTCGCCTCCGCCGGCCTTCTCACCAGCGCCGCGCAAAACGCCCCCGATCTCCCCACCGCGCGCCGTCAGATTATTGACGCCTTCTTCAACGCCGCCTTCGACGTAGAAGACACCGCGCAGCGCATCGACCGTGAACAGGGTTGGATCTACCTGGGCATCGATCTCTCTCCCGCTTCCTCTCAAGGCGCCTCCATCGGCGCCGCCATCGAAGCCATTTCGAAGCAGCCGCTCGGCTCCAGCGGCACCATGACCGCCGTCGGCGTCATCACTTCCGCGCTAAAAGAAATCGGCGCCCGCCGCACCGGCTATTCCGGCGTAATGCTTCCGGTCCTCGAAGACCCGACCCTCGCCGAGCGCTGGAATCAG
This sequence comes from Candidatus Methylomirabilota bacterium, assembly GCA_035569815.1. Taxonomy (GTDB): domain Bacteria; phylum Acidobacteriota; class Terriglobia; order Acidiferrales; family UBA7541; genus Acidiferrum. The sequence goes on along the minus strand of DATMMG010000092.1, from coordinate 2,622 downwards.
GGCCGCTTGTCCCTCGACCAACTCCTCAGCTACTCCGCCGTTTGCGCCACCGGCCTCGACACCATTCCCCTCCCAGGCGACACCACTGTCGAAGAACTCTCCCGCATCATCGGCGACGTCGCCACCCTCTCCGTCAAATGGAATAAACCGCTCTCCGCCCGTCTGCTCCCAGTTAAGGAAAAACACGCCGGCGAAATGACCGAGTTTACCGACCCGTTCCTCATCAACGGTCTTATTCGTCCCGTTCCGGGTAAAGAACAAGTACAATGATTCCACTCTCGATGCGTGATTGCCCTGTGTGGATTTCGGACTCGCTCCATCGCTGCCAACGCTCCTATCGACCTTAAGCCGCACTTTGCCCTAAGATTGCGTCCGCGGAGGGCGCCAACATGGAAGAACAGCTCAGCCTCGAATTTCTGCGCGTAGTCGAAAATGCCGCCATCGCCGCCGCCCGCACCATGGGCTTCGGCGATCGCCACAAAGCCGACGAAGTCGCCGTCGAGGCCATGCGCAAAACCATGGATCAGCTCGAAATGGACGGCACCATCGTCATCGGCGAAGGCGAGCGCGACGAAGCTCCCATGCTCTACATCGGCGAAAAAGTTGGCCTCGCCCAGCACGCGCCCAAGTCCCTTTTCCCTTCCGTGGATATTGCCGTTGACCCTCTCGAAGGCACAAACCTCTGCGCGACCGGCGCGCCCAATGCCATCGCTGTGCTCGCCGCTAGCGAAAAAGGCGGCCTGCTGCACGCTCCCGATCTGTACATGGAAAAAATGATCGTCGGCCCTTCGTGCAAGGGCGCCGTCGATCTCGACGCTCCCGTCGCCGACAATCTCAAGTCCGTCGCCAAGCGCCTCGACCGCGACGTCGAAGATCTCGTCGTCATGGTTCTCGACCGGCCGCGCCACGAAAAAATGATTGAAGAGATTCGCAAGGTTGGCGCGCGCATTCGCCTGATTGGCGACGGCGATTTGTCCGCCGGCATTTCCGCCGCGGTCATTGGCACTGGCGTTCACATGGTGATGGGCACCGGCGGCGCGCCCGAAGGAGTCCTGACCGCCGCGGCCCTGCGTTGCCTCAACGGCCAGATTCTCGCCCGCCTCGTCATCAGCAAGCCCCAGGACGCGGAGCGCCTCGCAAAAATGGGCGTCACGGATACCAGGCGTATCTACGACACCGAGGATCTCGCCCCAGGCAAGAAAATCATCTTCGCCTGTTGCGGCGTCACCGACGGCAACCTGCTCAAGGGCGTCCGCTTCTTCGGCGAAGGCATCCGCACCTCGTCCATGATTCTGACGCTCGACGAACGCCAGGTCCGCTTCGTCGATTCCGTGCGCCTCGAAAAGCGCCCCGACCTCAAGGTCCGCTTCAACTAAATTTTATTGGGGAATTCGCCGCGAACCGCGGGTGCCCCAGGTGCCGATTTTGCACCTGGGCTCTTCGCTTTTTTGGAGTGCGGCAGCTCTGCTGCCGCTTTTACGATTTTGGCTCCGCAACCAAACGAAAATTGGTGCAACGCATTTAGGTTGACGTCCTTCGGACATCCTTAGTCGGACGTCCTCAGGATCACTCTTGCCGGGGTTGGATGCGAAAGCGAAAGTTCGTTCGCAAGTTTTACTCCGTAAAAGCGGTGGCTGAGCCACCGCACTCCAAAGTAGGAGCGCCCGCTTCTACTGCTCCTTCGGAACCGCCACCACCACGCCTTCATCCACCGTCACCGTCGGCGTAAACACCGTCGCGCTCTTCCCATCCGCCAACGCAATCTGCTTGGCCACGCCGCTGATCGCCGGCCCCGCGGGTTTCGTCCCGTTGGCAGGTGCGTCTCCCGGCATCATCGAAATTCGGGTCGTATTCGGCGTGCAATTCGCCATGCCCAAGCAAGTGTCGCGCACAAATACCTGCCGCAACCCACTGTTCGGCGCAGCCTGCACATTCGCCGCGGCCCCGCCGGCAATCTTCAGTGTGTGGGTTGGAGTGATAGCCACGAACGCCACAAATCTCCCCGTCGAACTGATCGAAGGCAAAATGCTTTCCGTGCCGTTCAGCGCACCTTGAGAATCCGTCGAAATCAGCGTCGTCGCGGTCTTGCACGTGTTATCCGCCCCGATGCACGTATCATGCATGTAGACCTGCCGCCCCGCCGGCGCGCCTTCCACCAGATTCGTGGCCGCCGAACTGAACGCAATGTATCGCCCGTCTGGAGTGACCACCGCGTTGTGGCTGTCCGCATTCCCGGCCGTGCCATCCGCCGCAACGGAAACCACGCGCGTGCTCGCGCTGCATCCGCTCGAAACGCCCACGCACGTATCTTTCAACAAAATCTGGTTTAGCTGGTTTTGTTGCGAGCCATACACCACATAGCGCCCGTCCTGGCTGATCGCCGGCGTCTCTTCCGCAATCGCCGCCGTTGCCGCGGCCCCGCTGCCGATCGTAAAGTTCAGGGATTGGCTTGGCCCGCCTCCCCCAAGCAACACGCAGTTCGGGTCCTTGCACGTCGCGTTTCCCGGTACGTTTCCTGGATTGAGGATGCTAATCATCGCCGTATCCGAGTTCGCCAGAAACATCCCCGGAACCGTGGCTTTCATTTCCGTGTCCGAAAAACTAGTGATCGTCAGCGCCTTC
>DATMMG010000091.1:0-5518 GCA_035569815.1 Candidatus Methylomirabilota bacterium | reverse complement strand
ACAAATGCCGCGCGAATTTCCCGTCCCAATTCGCTGCGAACCGGAATGTTCTGCAAATTCGGGTCGCTGGAGCTCAGCCGCCCCGTCGCCGTTCCCGTTTGCGAAAAGCTCGTATGCAGGCGCTTCGTCTCCGGATGGATCAATTTCGGCAGCGCATCCACGTAAGTAGATTTCAGCTTCGCAATTTCGCGATATTCCATCACCTTCCCGGGCAGTTCGTGCTGAGCCTTCATCTCTTCCAGGATGTCCGCCGCCGTCGAACGCACTTTCCCTTTGCCCCGCCGTACCGGCGGCTGCAGGTTCAGCTTGTCGAACAGTATTTCGGCCAGTTGCGTCGGCGAATTCACGTTGAATTCCGAACCCGCCAGCTTCCAGATCTCCTTCTCCAGCCGCCGCACTTCCTTCTCCATCGAGTGCGACATCTTCGCCAGCGCGTCCGGGTCCACCAGGATTCCCGCGCGTTCCATCTCCGCCAGCACTCCCGAGAGCGGCAGATCGATCTTTTCGTAAACGCCGTCGAGGCCCTGCGCCTCCACTTCCTTCCGCAAGACAGGCGCCAGCCGCTGCAAGTAATCCGCGCGTTCGCCCGCTCCTCCGCCGATCGGCACGTTGAACTGCCGGAAAATTACGTCCGCAAAATTGTGGTTCGCCGTCGTCGGCCGCAGCAAATAAGAATAAAGTTGCGTCGCGTGCTCGATCTTTTCCCCGCCGCCCGCCAAGAGTTGAAACAGCTTCGGATCGTGCACGATCTTTCGCCGCTTCTCATCCTGCACCGCCGCAGCCAGCGCCTTCATTGCCTCGCCCTTTTCGTCCGCCCAGACCGCCCGGCCCTCGCCCTCTTTGTGCGAAACCTCAATTCCCGCCACGCGCGTCCCGAATCCCTCCGCCTCGCGCTCCCCCGGCTCCAGATTCAGCCACACCGCCAGCTCTGCCTTCACCGGCAGTTTCTTCAGGTACGCCTTGAACTCCTCCACATTCGCAAACTGCGCGTAATCCTTCGCCGACGCTTCGCCATCTTTGTAGCTCACCCCTTCAGGGGTGAGGCCTTCCCCCACACCTCCGCCCACTTCAGCCCCGCTCGCCAGCAACTCCTTCAGCAACGAATTAAATCCGAGTTCCCGGTAAAGCTCCGCCAGCGCCGCCGGATCCGCCGCGCGCACCTGCAGCTTCTCCAGGTCCACCTCCAGCGGCACATCCAGATTGATCGTCGCCAACTGCTTGCTCATCATCACTTGCTCTCTCTGTTGCTGCAGCGCCTCGCGGTACCTCTTGTTCGTCACTTCATCCGCGTGATCCAGCGCGCTCTCCACGCTTCCGTACTTCTGAATCAGTTCCGTCGCGCCCTTTTCTCCAATCCCTTTCGCGCCCGGAATGTTGTCTACCGTGTCGCCCAGCAGCGCCATCAGGTCGATCACTTTCCCCGGCGGCACGCCCAGGATCTCCGTCACCTTCGCCGCATCCACAATCGTGTCTGCCTTCGCTCCACCCGATCCGGTACGTAAGATCCGCACGCCCGGATTCACCAGCTGCATCATGTCTTTGTCGTTCGATATCACCAGCACATCGATCTTGTTCGCCGCGGCCTTCTTCGCCATTGTGCCGATCACGTCGTCCGCCTCGTATCCGTCCAGCTCCAAGATCGGCATCCGCATCGCCTCGCACAACCGCCGCACATACGGCAGTTGCACACCCATCTCGTCCGGCATCGGCGGCCGCTGCGCCTTGTACTTCTCGAACAATTTGTCGCGAAACGTCGGCTGCCGCGTGTCGAACACGATCGCCACGTACTCCGGCTGGTAATCCTTCAGCAGCCTCCTCACGATATTCGCGAACAGGAACGGCACCTTCGTCGGAATGCCGCTCGGCGCATTCATCCGATTCATCGGCGCATAAAACGCCCGGTAGATGTGCGCCATCGCATCCACAAGAAATAGCTTCTTCGTATTTTCGCTCTTAGCCGCCATGCGGGCGAGTATAGCAAAGCCCCGTGTCTCCAGGCGCTCGTCGACAGCCAGGTGGCACGGCCATTCCTGGCTGTGCTCTTGGGGGTTCAAGTCCTTGTAGGCCCCGCCTTTTGAGGCGCGTCTTTTGCGCCCCGGAGGCCTTTGTGGGGCGAGCCGCTCTTACATGCGATCTTTGACCGCTGTTTGAACTGGTCAATCCGCTTAAGGCTTCGGCGTTCCTGCCGCCTGCGTCACCAGCAACATCTGCGTCCCGCTCGCCAGGTGAAGATTCTTTCCCGTGGAAGTAATCACCGACCCTTGCGCCGCGCCAGCCGTCGCCGAACTCAGGTTCACTCCCGGCAAACCGAAAACTCCCCGGCTGCCCGATGTCAGCTGTCCTGCGGCATTCAGTCCGCCCGCTGCTCCCTGACTTGCCGCGACGGTGTTCCCCGCAGAACGAACCGTGGAATTCACCGTTCCCCCCGCCGTGTCGCCCACATTCGCGGCCGTATTTGTCACGGCGCCCGCGGCTCCGCCCGCTGTGGAGGTCACTCCACCGAGTCCCCCGCCACTCATCGGTCTTCCCGAACCCATCGCGGACCCGCTGGTGCCGCTCATAATTCCTGTGTCATCGCCTCCACTCGCTACCGCAGTCGATTCCCCCGACGCCAGAGCCTGAATAGCGACATTCAATGGCATCTCCTCGCCGTTTTTCAGAATCGCTTTGTCGAACACGATGCCCAGCGCCGATTCCGAATCTCCCTTCGCACGAGACTTAACTTCGCTCAGGTGTCCCACAAGTCTTGAGCCCTTGGGAATCACTGTCTTGCCGTTTGATTTTGTGGCTTCCGTCGTCCGCGCTGCCACCGCATCACCTGGTTTCGCTTTCTTCGAATCAATCGGCGCGCTCAGCTCTGCATTGATCGCTGCCCCGCTCCCGAGCGAACCATTCGCCTGCCCGTTCTGCGCCGAAGCCGCGGTCGCCGCCGAAGCAGATCCCGAACCTTGTGCTTGGGTATTCCCCGTTCGTGCCGATGCCTGCCCGCCAGGCTGCGCGCCCGCTTGGGGTTGAGCGGCGGCAGCGCTCGCAAACAGAATCCCGGTCGCCATCAAAAATCCAATGCGTTTCATTTCCGAAACCTCCTCATTTCAATCGTCATTGAGCAGGCTGGGCATGCCCGTCAAGACAGAAGGGTAGCGACGGCATCGTTTGATATTCGCAAATCCTGTGCCAAAACTACGCCCTTTGTTATCTATGCTTTGTGGATGGAAAAAGTTGCATAAATTCCGGGCGATCCTGTCTAAACCACCGTTCCGGGGGAAAAATTACATACCGTTGATTTAGGCAGGGCTCGGCTTCGTTCGCCTCAAACAATTCCTAAAGGCTTTGCCACTTCCTCCAAAATCTCCACCGCTTTCAACAGGTGTTCCCTCTTGTGCGCGGCGCTCACCATCGCCCGCAACCGCGCCTTGCCTTCCGCCACAATCGGATACCCAACCGCCGGTGCGAACACCCCCGCCTCGAACAACTTCCGCGAAAATTCAAACGCCTTCGCCGCGTCTCCAACGTGTATCGGCACAATTGGCGTCTCGCTCGTCTTGAACTGAAACCCGCGCTTCTTCAATTCACGCTTGAAAAATTTCGTGTTGGCCCAAAGCTTCTTCACCAGCTTCTCGCCATCGGGCGAATCCAGCAGCGCAAACGCCGCCGCGCAAGCCGCCGCCGTGGCCGGCGGGTGCGAAGTCGAAAACAAAAACGGCCGCGCACGCAAATATAAAAAGTCGATCAGGTCGCGCGAACCGCACACATACCCGCCCATCGAACCGATCGCCTTGCTCAGCGTCCCCACCTGGATGTGCACCCGCCCGTGGCACTGGTGATGATCCACCGTTCCGCGTCCCCCTCGCCCCAGTACGCCGCTCGCGTGCGCATCGTCCACCATCATGATGCAGCCAAACTTCTCCGCCAGGTCGCAAAGCTCCGGCAGCGGCGCAATATCGCCGTCCATCGAAAACACGCCGTCGGTGATAATCAGCTTCTTCCCTGGAAACGAAGCGTGCTCCTGCAGAATCCGCTCGCAGTCTTTCACATCCTTGTGCTTGAACACCTTGATCGTCGCTTTCGAAAGCCGCGCCCCGTCAATAATTGACGCATGATTCAGCTCGTCCGAAATGATCAGGTCCTCTTTCCCCAGCACTGCGGAAACCGTTCCGGCATTCGCCGTGAACCCCGACTGGAACACCACGCACGCTTCCACGTCCTTGAATTTCGCGATCTGTTCTTCCAGGTCCATGTGGAGCTTCATCGTGCCGGCAATCGTCCGCACCGCTCCGGCGCCCACTCCCAGTTTCCGCACCGCTTCAATCGACGCCTTCCGCAACCTCTTGTCCGACGTCAGACCCAAATAATTGTTCGACGCCAGGTTGATCACTTCGCGCCCATCAAACACGCACACCGGCTTCTGCTCGCCCTCCAGCACGCGCAACTTCGGCGCAACGCCCTTAGCCCGCAACTCATTCAGTGCCTCTGTTACGTACTGCAGCGGATGCTGTTTAATCACCTGCGTCACACTCTCACTCATGACCTATCTCCCAACTCTCAGCGAACTCTGCGCCTCTTCCTCAGCGTCCTCTGCGTTAAGTCCTGCCTTTTGCTTTTCTACTTTCCAATTTCCATTTTTTAATTTCTATGCTTTCAATCCATTCGGATAAATCAAAATCTTCCCCGCCATCCCGCTCTGCAACTTGCCGAACGCATCCTCAAATTTCTCCAGGGTGATCTTCTCCCCAAACAGCGGCTCCAGGTTCAACCGCCCCGCCTTCAGCAGCGCCGTCATCTGCACCCACGTCTGATACATCCGCCGCCCATAAATCCCCTGCACCGTTGCTCCTTTGAAAATCACGTCATTCACCAAATCCAGCGGCACATTTTCGGTCGGTATCCCCAGCAGCGAGGCGCGTCCGCCCGCCCGCAGCGCCTTGAACCCCTGCTGAATCGCGCTCGGCACGCCGCTCATCTCCAGCAGCACATCCACTCCCGTTTCGTCCGTCTCCGCCAGAATCTTTTTCACCGCGTCTTCCGCAGCCGGATTGATCACCACGTCCGCGCCCATCTGCTTGGCCATCTCCCGCCGGTGCGCGTTCGTCTCCGTTGCAAACACCGTCGAACTCCCGCAAGCCTTCGCGACCGCAATGGACATCAACCCAATCGGCCCGCAACCCGTCACCAAAGCCGTCTGCCCCGCAATCGCTCCCGCCAGCACCGTGTGCACGGCGTTCCCCAACGGATCCAGGATTGCTCCATATCTTTCCGGAATCGCAGCATCCAGCTTCCAGATATTCGTCGCTGGAATTTTCACGAACTCCGCAAACGCCCCATCCTGATCGATCCCGATCACTCTCACGTTCGGGCAAATGTGGGCCTCGCCCAACCGGCACTGGTGGCAGTGCCCGCAATTCACGTGCATCTCCGCGCTAACAAAATCGCCCGGATGCACCGCCGTCACGTCCGCGCCGACGCGCTCCACCACGCCGCAAAACTCATGTCCCAGCGTCACCGGAGGTTTGATCCGTCC
>DATMMG010000090.1:0-9628 GCA_035569815.1 Candidatus Methylomirabilota bacterium | reverse complement strand
CTATTGGGGCTATGGCTGGGGATATCCGTACGGCTACTACGGTTACCCGGGATATTACGCGCCCTATTCCAGTTATTCCTACCCGTCCGATGGATCTTCGGATGACTATATAGGCTATCCGCCGGATTCTCAGGACTACTCGAACGGGCCGGATTCCAACAACCGGCCGAATTACAACCATGGGCCGAACTACAATGGCAGGCCTAACTACAATAACGCTCCTAATTACAACGGCGCTCCGAACAACAACCGGCCGAATAACAACAACGGCAATCCGCCGCCGGCAAATCCGCAAGTGCAGCCGCAATCGCAGCCGCAGCCGAACGGGCCCACAAGCTCGTGGAGACCGCAGGCGCCGCGGGGCACGAACAGCGCGGGCGATGGAGGCAGCGACACCGCGTTTTACGAACGGCGTCCGCCGGTTCAATCGGTTGACCACTTGACGGCAACGCCGAGCGGTTACCGGACCGTGAGTTACGTTCCTGGCCGCTCCGGTTCCGCTTCGCAATCGAACGCGCCACTTCGCCCGGAAATGCAGCGAGCGGTCGAACGGTTGCGCCAGATGCCGCCCTTTGCGCGCGAGCGCGAAATCGAAACGGGCAGCTACAGCCACTTCTCGGCCGCGGACAAGCAGATTTTGCGGAACGGCGAGTAAACGAGAGGGAAGTGAAGAACGGTTATCAGTAATCGGTAATCAGTAATCAGAAAGAGTAAGAGCGAGCCCACCCATCGCACCGTGCGAACGGGTGGGCCGTTTTTTTAGTGAACGTAGAAGGCGGACTTGGAAAGGACGGAGTAGTCGCGGCCTTTCTTGCCGAAGGATGGGGCGAGGCGAACGTCGAGCTTGTGCGGCTTGCCGAGGGCAGCGGTGGCCGAGGTGTAATAGCCCAGGGTGTAGCGGGTTTTGATGCGAGTGATGAGCGCGCCGAAGACCTCGGCGAGATGGGCGAGATCGGGGACGTTGAAGATTTCGCCGCCAGTCTGATCCACAACTTTGCGAATGTTGACGAGGCCCGGGGTCATGGCCGCGGCGAACAGCGTTCCCGGCGGGTTCTCGCCGGGAATTTTCAAATTATAAAGGACGGCGTCGGAGGCGATCAGCTCGGTGATGATGTCGTTGGTGCCCTGCCCGCCCTGGGCCGTGGCCACGTCATCGCTGATGAGAATGATGACGCGACGGTCTTTTTGCGGGGCGCTGAGGAGATATTGGGCCGGGAGGAAAATGCCGTCGTTGATATTGGTGCCGCCGCCGACGCGGAAGGCGGTGATCTGCTGGGCGATGGAGGCTTTGTCTTTGGTGAAGGGGGCGCGCATCTGGGCGTCGGTGGAGAAGGTGAAGAGCGCGACTTCGTCGTCGGATTTGAGGGCGGCGAGAGCGGAAGTGGCGGCTTCGCGCAATGGCCCGAGGAAGGGGCCGATGGAGTCGCTGAGGTCGAGGACCAGGGCGATGTTGAGGGGATATTCGTCGCGGCTGAAGATCTCAATTTTTTGCGCGACGCCGTCTTCGCGGAGCTCAAAGTCACCTTGTTTCAGGTCAGTCAGGATTTGGGCGGACTTGTTTTTCACGGTGGCATCAACGATGACGAGTTTCACGTTCACGCGAATGACGGAATCATCCGGGTTTTGGGCTTGCGCGGGGCGGAAAAGCACAAGAGCGGCGATGGCGACCAGGGCGGAGTGGCGAAATCGGTGTGGCGAAACGAGTTTCATAATGGAGTTCCCAGTTTGAAGGATGCGCGGGGGTTCGACAAGGATGGCGCGGCGGGGATTGTTGCGGAATCCGGGGAGTTTGAACACAGAGGATGCAGATAAAAAATCACCGGCAGCCGAGGAATGAGAAGTGGGGAAGAAACTCCCGGCAATCTACGGGAAGTGAAAGCTTCGGGAATCCTAACAGAACAAGTGGGCACCGGGGAGGGAAAAGCTCAGGTGAAGACCTGGGGGAAATGTTACGGAGAGTTTACGAAATTAATACGCGGAATTTACACAAGGGGAACGAAACAGAAACGCGCAGCCTTCAGTGTAAGCCTCCCAGACCGAAAAAAGGAATGAGGAGGAAAACCGCATGACCGTAAGAAAATACGCGTCCCAGGTGCTGAACGGCGCTCGCAAGGGCCTTGCCGTGCTGGCAATAGCCCAATTCAGTTTGTTCAGCCCTTTGGGGGGCAGCGCGCAGGCAAATGAAAATGAGGGCGGGAACGGAAAACAGACCCGCACGCCGATCCAGCACGTCATCGTAATCGTGGGAGAAAACCGGACGTTCGACCACATCTTCGCCACGTACGAACCGAAGAAGGGGGAGAGCATCAACAATCTTTTGTCCGAGCACATCGTGAACGCGGACGGAACCCCGGGAGCGAACTTCTCCTTCGCACAGCAGTATGCCGCTGATGCCACGGACAGCGCGACTTTCCAATTGGCGCCGAAGAAGAAGGCGCTCTATTCGCCGCTGCCGGCGCCGCTGAACGGCGGGCCGACGGACGTTTGCAAGAACAACGGGATTTGCTCGCTGGGAGATGCGACATCGTCGGAGGACGGACTAGCGACAGATTACTACCAGTTCTTGCTGACTGGCGGAACGGGATTGAGCGGCAAAGTGCCGGACACGCGCATCAATGGAGTGAACGCAACACCGCCGTATTCGACGCTACCACCGGGTCCGTTCCAACTGACCGATGCCAAGCAGCCAAGTCCGTTTACGAATGATTCGTACGCAGCGAGTCCGGTGCACCGGTTCTACCAGATGTGGCAGCAGGAGGATTGCGACGCTTCGCACATCTCGAAGGCGCACCCGAACGGCTGCCTGGCCGACCTATTCGCCTGGACGGAAGTGACGCAGGGCGCCGGGCAGAACGGCCTGGCACAACCCGCAAACTTCAGCACGGACTATTCCCCAAACGCGAAGACGACGGGCGAAGGCGCCACCTCGATGGGCTTCTACAACATGGCGCAGGGAGACGCGCCATATACGAAATTCCTGGCGGATCATTTCGCGATCAGCGACAACTATCACCAGCCGGCAATGGGCGGCACTGGCCTGGACAGCATCATGCTGTTTTTCGGCGACCCGATCTGGTTCTACGATCCCAACAGCGCCACGCCCCTCGTTCCGCCGCACAATCAACTGATCTGGACGGATAATCCGGCCCTCGCGGGTACCGTGGACGAAGTCGAAAATCCCAATCCGCAGCCCGGAACAAACAACTACTGGATCGAGGACGGTTACGGCGGTGGCGGCGGCTTTGGCTTTCCGGGTGCCGTGTTTGGCGGCGGCAGCTACACCAATTGCTCCGACCCGACGCAGCCCGGCGTACAGCCGATTCTCAACTACCTCGCCTCCCTGCCCCGGCCGATCGAGCCGAAGTGCGATGCGGGACGCTACTACCTGTTGAACAACTATGCTCCCGGATATTTCAGCGACGGAACCGACGCGTACATCGACCACAGCACAAACAACACTCCTTTTACGATTCCGCCGACAACCCAGCGCAGCATCGGCGACGTGTTGATCGAGAATCACGTTTCCTGGAAGGGTTACAACGATCAGTGGGACGCCTATCTGAACGACAAGTATCAGTTGAACTATGGAGTCGTTGGCCCCAACAGCGATCAATACTGCAACATCTGCAACGGGTTCAACTACCAGACGCAAATCATGACCAACGCGCAAATTCGCGACAACAACCTGAAAGACGTGACGGACCTTTACGCCGACATCGCCAGCGGCAACTTGCCGGCGGTTTCGTTCGTGAAACCCAGCGGTTGGGTGGACGGACACCCGGCTTCTTCGAAGTGGGACCTGTACGAAGGGTTTGTGAAGAAGATCGTAGATGCCGTTCAGTCCAACAGGAAGCTGTGGGAAAGCACGGCGATCATTATCACCACGGATGAAGGCGGAGGCTACTATGACTCCGGATACGTGCAGGCGCTGGACTTTTTCGGCGACGGCACGCGCATTCCGCTGATCGTGGTGTCCAAGTACACCCAAGCTGGACACGTCTCCCACCAATACGCAGATCACGTTTCCGTGCTGAAGTTCATCGAACGCAACTGGAATCTGCCGACGGTGAGCGGACGCAGCCGCGACAACCTGCCCAACCCGAAGGCGGAGTGGGATAACCCCTACGTGCCAACCAACACGCCGGCGATCGGCGATTTGTTTGACCTGTTCGATTTCGGCGGGGATCACGGAGGGCGATAGATCGGAAGAACAGTCGAGTCGGCAGGAAGTAAAGAAGTAAAGATGAAGAAGCCTCCGGCGCGGGAAGAATTGCGCCGGAGGCTTTTGTTTTGGCGCGAGGGAACGGCCCGCCTCAGAAGGCGGGCCCTACAAATGCCCGAGACGCGTGTGGGCGCAATTCGGCGAGACTTGGGGATAACTTGTGACGAACTTCGCGGCCGAGCATGAGAAGGAGAAATTAGAAATTAGAGAATAGAAAATGGATAGAGTAGAGAGGGAGACGGCAGTGAACGACGTATATGTGACGGTGAATGGAGTGCGGTTGCACTGTGTTACCGCAGGCGAGGGACCGCTGATGTTGTGCCTGCACGGGTTCCCGGAGTTTTGGTACGAGTGGAAGGAGCAGTTGCGGGAGTTTGGGAAAGACCACCTGGTGGCGGCGCCGGATTTGCGCGGGTACAACTTGTCGGAGAAGCCGGCGGAGCTGGATGCGTATCGCGTGCCGGCATTGCTGGAGGACATTCGTGGGCTGGCGGATCATTTCCGGCAGGGAAAGAGATTTATTTTAGTGGCGCATGACTGGGGAGGGGCGCTGGCGTGGGGATTTGCGATCGCGCATCCGGAGGCTCTGGAGAAGCTGGTGATTATCAACGCGCCGCATCCAGCTATTTTCCGGGAGTTGCTGATGAACGATGCGGAGCAGCGGCAGGCGAGCCAGTACATGCTGTTGTTCCGGAGTCCGGGGGCGGAGGCGATGCTGTTGGCAGACGGTTGCGCGCTTCTGGCGGAGAACGTTCTGGGCGAGATGTTGAAGAGAGGGGTGATGACGGAGGAGGACCGGGCGGAGTATGTGAAGGCGTGGCAGCAGCCGGGTGCTCTGACCGGTGGGCTGAATTATTATCGCGCGAATGAGGTCGGCCCGCCGGCGCCGGGAAACATGGGCATGGGGATGCCAGCGGCGGCGCACGCGTTTGAGGGTGATCTGGCTCAGATGCGGGTGCGCGTGCCAACTTTGGTGATTTGGGGAGAGAAGGATACCGCGTTGACGGTGAAGAATCTGGAGGGACTGGAGAAGTATGTGCCGGAGTTGACGATCCGGAGGGTGGCGGTGGGGTCGCATTGGGTGCTGCACGAAAAAGCAGCGGAAGTGAATGGGTATATACGCGAGTTTATTGGGTAGGAGAAGAAGGAGGGCGGGATAAACCCGCCCCTACATAGACGCCTCGCGTTCTTCGAGAGTGAAGCGATATAGAGCGGGTACTTGACAAGTCGGTTAGTATGCTCATAGGCTCGGGGTGCGATGGAGCTGGAAGCTTCCCTCTCTTGGCTGGCGATGACCATGACGCCGGGCATAGCGGCCCGGCTGTCCGCGCGATTGCTGCGGGAATTCGGTTCGCCCGAGGGGGTGTTTCGCGCAAGCCTTGCGGCGCTGGAGGCGTGCAACCTGCCGGCTCCGGTGGCGCAGGCGATTTTCAAGAAGCAGAATTTCTGGCGGGCGGAAAAAGAACTCGCGGCGGTGCGCGCGCTCGGCGCGAAGCTCATCAACTGGACGGAGCCCGAGTACCCGCAAACGCTGCTTCAGATTTACGATCCGCCGGTGATGCTGTACGTGCGGGGCGACGCGCAGATCCTGAATGAGCCCACGATCAGTATCGTGGGAACTCGGCGGCCGACGGCGTACGGCACGCAGATGGCGGAGCGGCTGGCGCGGGAACTGGCGAAGCGCGGGCTGGTGATCGTTAGCGGGCTGGCTCGAGGAGTGGACGCACTGGCACATCAGGGGACGATGGCGGTGGGCGGGAGGGCGATTGGCGTGATCGGGACTGGCATTGATGTGTGCTACCCGAAAGAGAATAAGAAGCTGTACGAAAAGGTGCTGGAGCGGGGAGCAATCCTGAGCGAGCTGCCAACGGGCTCGCATCCGGCGCCGGAAAATTTCCCGGTGCGCAACCGGATTATCGCGGGCATGCCGCTGGGGGTGGTGATTGTGGAGGGGAAACAGTACAGCGGATCTTTGATCACGGCGCGGCTGGCGATGGAGTTCGGGCGCGAAGTTTTCGGAGTGCCGGGCAACGTGACGCAGGAAATGAGTTTTGCGCCGAACCAGTTGATCAAGCAGGGCGCAAAGCTGGTGACGAGCGCGGAAGACGTGATCGAAGAGCTGCCAACGCCAGTGCGGGCGGTTTTGGTACGGGCGGAAGAAGTGGAGTCAGAGCAGCGGAACCTGCTGGCGGGAGAGGGACTAAGTGACTCACAAAAAGCGGTTTACGACCTTTTGAACGTGGAGGAACCGAGGCCGATTGACGAGCTTGTGGAAACCAGCGGGTTGAATTCCAGCGTAGTTCTGGCTACGCTGTTTGACTTGGAGATGAAGGGGATGGTGCGGCAGATTCCCGGGAAGCAGTTTAGCAAGGTGCTGTTGTAAACGCGGGAGTTAGCTGGCCGCAAAAAGAAGAATGCACCCAAAGTGCAATCGCCAGCATCATTTGCAAGCGTAAGAAAGCAGCGGGCAGGCTATATATAAGGTAGCGAGAAGGGCACAGACCGCCCCGGTGGGCCTTCCAAACGCAGCCTCACAGGTTAAAAAGGGAACATGGCACGTTCATTGGTTATCGTCGAGTCGCCGGCAAAGGCGAAGACGATTAATAAATATCTCGGGAAGAATTACACGGTGAAGGCTTCGATCGGCCACGTGATGGATCTGCCGACGAAGACGATAGGGATTCGTCTGCCCATCAGCGAAAAGGAAATCAACGCACAGAAGAAAAAGAAGAAGAGGAAGCGCGGCGGCAAGTCCGCGGCGCCGAAACCGCCGCTGAAACCGATTTATCTGGACGACGCCAAGATTTTCGAGCCCACGCTGCAGGTGATCCCCGGGAAGGGGAAAGTGATTAACGATTTGCGGAAGAGCGCGGCTACGGCCGACGCCGTGTACCTGGCGGGTGACCCGGACCGCGAAGGCGAGGCGATCTCCGCGCACCTGGCGATGGTGCTCTCGAAGCCGGCGAAATTTCTGATTCCCGACGACGAAGAGGATGCCAAGGACGGGAAGAAGGACGCCGAGAAAGAAGCGAAGGAAGCGGAAGCCGCGGCGGCAGGGAAGAAAGGCAAAGGGAAGTTCGCGAAGAAACCCGCCGAGAAGGACAAGATTGAGATCGAGCCGATCGACCCGAAGAAGATTTTCCGGGTGACCTTCAACGAGATCACCCCCAAGGCGATTCGCGCGGCGTTTGAAAAGCCGCGGCAGGTGGATGCGCAACTGGTGGACGCGCAACAGGCCCGGCGCGTGCTGGACCGCATCGTGGGCTACAAGATTTCGCCGCTGTTGTGGGATAAAGTGCGGCGCGGGCTGAGCGCGGGGCGCGTGCAGACGGTGGCGCTACGGCTGATTGTGGAACGCGAGCAGGCGATCCGCGCGTTTATTCCGCAGGAATACTGGACGATTCACGCGATGCTGGACGCCGGCGAGCCGCCCATTTTCGAAGCGCGGCTGACGAAGAAGAAGGGCGAAGACATCGAGGTCAAGAACCAGGAGGCGGCGGACGCGATTGTCGCCGCAGTGAGCAAGGCCAAGTGGCAGGTGGCGAGCGTCACGCTGAAGGAAAAGCGCAGGAACGCGCCGCCGCCGTTTACGACTTCCAAGCTGCAGCAGGCGGGCTACAACAGGCTGCGGTATACAGCGAAGCGCACGATGGCGCTGGCACAACGGCTATATGAAGGCGTGGAACTGGGCACAGAGGGTTCGGTCGCGCTGATTACGTACATGCGCACGGACTCGGTGCAGGTTTCAAACGATGCGTTGGAGCAGGTGCGGGAGCTGATCCCTGAGCGTTTCGGGAGTGCGTACCTGCCGGAGAAGCCGAACTTCTACAAGTCGAAGAAGGATGCGCAGGGCGCGCACGAAGCGATTCGTCCGACGGATGTTTCGCGGACGCCGGAAGACGTGCGGAAGTACTTGGAGGACGACGTTTTCAAGCTGTACCAGTTGATCTGGCAGCGGTTCGTGGCGTCGCAGATGTTGCCGGCGGTGTACGACCAGACGACGATTGATATCAATGCGGGCGACTACACGTTCCGGACCACGGGTTCGATCATGAAGTTCGACGGGTTCCTGAAGGTCTACCAAATCCCGGTGGCGGGCGCGGATCGCGAGGACGACGAAAAGGATGATGAGGGAGAAGGCAAGGCGCTGCCGCGGGTGACCGAGGGGCAGGTGCTGAAACTGGAATCCATCAAGCCGGAGCAGCACTTTACCGAGCCTCCGCCGCGTTACACGGAAGCGACGCTGGTGAAGGAGTTGGAAGAAGACGGCATCGGGCGGCCTTCGACCTACGCTTCGATTATTTCGACGATTGTCGAGCGCGAGTATGTGAAGAAGGATCAGGGGCGGTTCACGCCGACGATGCTGGGCGAGCGGGTGTGCGTGCTACTGATCAAGAGTTTTGAAGACGTGTTCGACGTGAAGTTCACGGCGCGGCTGGAAGAAGAGCTGGACGAGATTGAAGAAGGCAAGCTGCCGTGGCGGGAATCGGTGAAGGAGTTCTGGGAAAAATTCGTCGTGGACCTCGATAAGGCCGGCGACGAGATGATTTCTTATAAGGCCGGAATTCCGACGGGAAAGAAGTGCGAGAAATGCGGGCAAGGCGAGTTGCTGGAACGCATCAGCCGGCACGGATTTTTCCTGGGATGCTCGCGCTATCCGGAATGCGATTTCATTCAGGACATGTCCGAAGAGATTCCGGAAGACGCCGAAAACAAGGTTGAATACTGCGAAAACTGCGGCAAGGAAATGGCGCTGAAGCGCGGGCGGTTTGGCGCGTTCCTGGCGTGCACGGGTTATCCGGATTGCAAGACGACGCGGCGCCTGGTGGCCGGGACGCGGATTGCGCACCAGCCGGACGAGCCGCTGGACGAAAAGTGCCCGCTGGACGGAAACGGCCTGGTGAAGAAGCACGGAAGGTTTGGCGAATTCATCGGCTGTTCGGGATACCCGAAGTGCAAGTACACGCGACCGATCACCATGGGCATCAAGTGTCCGAAGTGCAATGAAGGCGAATTTGTGAAGCGCGGGAGCATGGGCAAGGGCGGGCGCGGAAGATTTCGCGTGTTTTATGGCTGCTCGCGGTATCCGGATTGCGATTTCACCACGCCGTTCATGCCGATCGCTGAGCCGTGCCCGAAGTGCGGCGCTCCATTTATCGTGGAGAAGAAGACGAAGATCGGCACGGTGCGCGCATGCATAAAAGAAGGATGCGACTGGGAAAAGCTGGCTCCGGAAGAGAAGCCGGCGGAAAAGCCCGCCGCGATGCACGTGGAAGAGCCGGCGCCGGTCGGCGTGAAGGGCTGAGCAGGCGCGCCGGGCACTCCTTTAAGGCCTGACTTATTAGGAAACATCCTTACCAGGAAAACCATTCGCGCGTGGAAGTGTATCTATACTCTTAGAGGATG
>DATMMG010000089.1:0-3223 GCA_035569815.1 Candidatus Methylomirabilota bacterium | reverse complement strand
GCGCCCTCCTGCGCTAGACTTTTCCAGTAGTCCCGCGCAATCGCACACTCGAGGCCCTCATGGAAATTCAAACCATCAAGCCCTTTCTCCACTATTTCGGCACCGTCCGAGAGCGCACCATGCGCGTGGCCCGCTGCGTCCCTCCCGACAAGCTAGACTGGACTTACGCTCCGGGAAAATTCACGCTCGGCGATCTGCTGCGTCACATCGCAGTCACTGAACGTTTCATCTGGGGAGAAAATCTGCAGGGAAAGCCCAGCCAGTACAAAAGCCACGGAAAGGAATTAGCCGACGGCTACGAAAACATCCTGGTCCTGATGGAGCGCCTGCACAAGAAATCGCTGGAAATTTTCGGTCGCCTCAACGACGCCGATTTGCAGACCAAATGCAAAACGCCCGGTTACGTCGAAATCACCAAGTGGAAGTGGCTGCGGCTGATGGTCGAGCACGAAATTCACCACCGCGGGCAAATCTATTTGTATCTCGCGATGCTCGGCGTACCGACGCCGCCGTTGTACGGAATGACCAGCGAGGAAGTCCGCAGCCAGGGCTCCTCCGAATAGAACGCTGCTTATTGCGCCACCGGCCAGCTTTCTTCTTTTCCGCCCAGCAGCTGCACGGCTGCCTGGTTCAATTTCGAACGCAGGGCAAATCGCTCGTTGGCCCGCGCGATGTACCGCACTGCCACTTCTACGCCGCCCAACACGGGCTTCACGCTGATCGCCGGCACCGCCGAGAATCCGCTCATGTCCCGCGAACCAGCCGCGCTCCGCCACTCCTGCTCCGCCTTCTGGCCGCTCTCGCGTGTTTCCTCTTCCACTTTCTTGCGGATCGCTTCGACGATCGGATAAGGATCCTTGCCGGTGGGCAGTACCACGGTGAGTTCGTCCCACATCCACTGCCCGGTGGTCGAAAAATTAAAATAGTGCCCTTCAATCGCAAAGCTGTTGGTGAAGGTCACGCGCCGCCCGGTGGGATGCCCCGAATCCGTCCAGTTTCCCGTCTCAAGCAATACCGTATGAAACGGCCCGATTTCCACCACCTCGCCCGTCACTCCGTTGATCTCCACCCAATCGCCCATGCGAATGCCGTTCTTGCCCATCAGCACGAACCAGCCGATGAACCCGACGATGAAATCCTTCAGCGCCACGGTCAGGCCGGCGCCGGCCAAGCCGAGAAATGTTCCCAACTGCCCGGGCGGCCCGAAAATCACCAGCAGAATCAGCAGCAGCGCAATGAATTGCAGCGACACGCGAGTCACCGTGTGCAGCGACTGGATCTGCCGACGGTCCATCGAAAGCCGGCTAACCAGCGAATTCATCCACGTACTGAAAAATAGGGCAACCAGCGCGATCACCAGGATGATCAGCACGCCGGCGACCGCGCTATGAAAGACAGTCCACTGTTGCGCGGCGACCAACTGCATCCACTGGCCGTAAATCGCGGAAAGCTCTTTGTGCGTTTCCACGCGCTTGTCGAGGGCCGCCAGCGTCTTTCGCTCCCCGGCAATCTCCTGGGTTTTTTTCAGCAGGGCCGCGGGGTCTTCCTGGCTTTTCTCCGCCGCCGGCGTCCGTCCAACGGGTGTCGCGTCTATCTGCGTTTTTGAATGATGCGCCAGCTCCGGCGACTTCTCTTTTTGCTCCTCGACTTTCGCATCCAGCGCATTGTGTTGAGCCGCCAGCGCCGCCGCAGCCACGTCCGATTTCGTCTTGGCATCCGCAAGCTGCCACTTTTTCCAATGCAGCGCCAGCCATTGCTCAGCGCGGTGCACCAGGCCCAATTGCTCCGCAGGCGGTTCGCCGGTGGGAACCGAGCTCAGCGCATCGTTCGCGGTTTCCTCGTGATCTTTCTTAAGCGCCTGAATGCGATCAGCCAGGCTGCCTCCCGCGCGGGCCAGATCCTCCTTCGCGTCGTCCACTTCGTTCTGGTCCAGATCCATGTCCGCTTGAGCCTGCGCCAGTTCCACTTGTATCGCGTCCTGCTTGTTCGCGGGCGCTTTCACCAGTTGCTCCGCAAGCTGCTTCGCCCGGTCCTGGTCGGCATTCAAAAGTTTTTGCGCTTTTTGCAGTCGATCCTGAATTTCCTTGGCTTCGGCGCTGGGTGGCTGCGGATGAAGCAGTGCGTCGCGGAGAGCGGAATCAAAGGTCAGGTCCACTTCCTCATCCGCCCGGTGCAGCGCATCCTTGGCCAGCGCGCGCTCGTCGGGAGTGTCCGCTAGTTTCGCCACTTGCTGGGCGATTTTTAACGGCGACAGGTCAACCAGCGCGACGTCGGCAGTTTTGGATTTCCTGGCGGATTGATCCACGCCCGCCGTACGTGGGGCGCGGGAAATCCAGAAGCCATAAATGGAAACGCCGAGAAGCAAGAGGATGACGGCGCCGATTATTTTCTGTGCTCTGTTCATCGAGTGACCATGTAATGGAGGTTGATTTCGCTTTCGCTGGGAATTCCCAATTTCCCGGATTCCTCCTGGAAACGCAAGGACTTCCTGGACCCCAGTGTCCGCAAAATCATTTTCTCTGTTCTTCCGGCGGGATTAACCTTTCTTCGAAGAGAGAAATCGAATCGCGCCGCAAGAGGGCTGATGGCCCTCCGCTTCACACTCCTGTAACCTTCAGGCTTTCTCCCTGTAACGATTCCCTTCTAGACTCTCCTCCGGTTTGCGGTTTTGCTCCGCTTACAAATAGGCGACGGGTCTGTCCGGTGCGCAGCACACGCGTCCCAACCGGGCCGGCGAAAACTCATCCCCGGTCGGTAATTTCCATCCTAATGAATGAAGGAAAGGGAGAAGCTATGAAAATGAAGTGGAATCTGAAGTCGGCTGCCGCTCTGCTTGCGGCCGCCAGTCTGGTAAGTCCCGCGTTGGCCAATAACGACGCGGATTCCAAAAAGATTCCCCATCTCGATCACGTCTTCGTCATCATGATGGAGAACCATGGGTTTCAACAGGTTATCGGCAATCCCAACGAGCCGTACATGAATAGCATCATCCAGAGCGGCAAAGTCAATTTCGCGACAAACTATTTTGCCGTAGGGCATCCGAGTCTCACCAATTATCTAGAGATCGTCGGTGGCTCGAACTTTGGCATCCGCAGCGACAATTCGCCGGATTGGGGCAACACGACGTGCCAACCCAACATTATCTCTGGAACTGTAAACGCCGATGGGTCCAATCCGCCTCAAGGCATCACATTAGACCCAAGTTCGGTGATCTGCCCGATTT
>DATMMG010000088.1:0-4854 GCA_035569815.1 Candidatus Methylomirabilota bacterium | reverse complement strand
ATTTCGACGACGCGGCCGATCAGGTCGTAGGCGTCGGTCTTCGTAATCTCTACTTTTACTTCGTCGCCTGTTGATGCAATTTCGCCGTTCGGCAACTCGATGTCGGTGAGGTAGAGCTTGCCGTCGATGTCGGGAGCCATTGATTCGAGGCGGGCTTCCCAGACGAGGGGATTGTCTTTCGAAGGGCCTTCGACGAGGGCGGTTTCGATGCGGCCTTTTAGCTTGCGAAGATTTTCGCGGGAGATTTTCTTTTGCAAGGCCATCAGGCGGTTGCGGCGGTCGTTGATGGTTTCGGCGTCGACCTTGCCGTCGAGCGGGAAGCTGGAGGCGTTGTCCACGTCGGAATATTCGAAGACGCCCATCCAGTCGAGCTTCGCGGCGGCGACGAAATCATAGAGTTCCTGGAAGTCGGCATCGGTTTCGCCGGGGAAGCCGACGATGAAACTAGTGCGGAGCGCGACGCCGGGAATGGTGGCGCGCATACGTTCGAGGAGCTTCAGGAACGCATCGCCGTGCGAGCCGCGCTTCATACGGGCGAGGACGTTGCGGCTGGCGTGCTGCAGCGGCATATCAATGTATTTCGCGAGGCGCGGGTGAGCCGCGAGGGTTTCGAGCATCTTTTGCGTTACGCGGTTTGGATAGGCGTAGAGAAAGCGGACCCAGAGGAGGTCTTCCACTTGTGCCAGGCGCTCGAGGAGTTGCGCGAGGCCGTCGCGAAGGCCGAGGTCTTCGCCGTAGGAGGTGGTGTCCTGGCCGATGAGGGTGACTTCACGAGCTCCGGAGGCGGCGAGGTTTTCCGCTTCGCGGACGACAGATTCGAAACGGCGGCTGCGGAAGGCGCCGCGGAGCTGGGGAATGATGCAGAAGGTGCAGGGGTGATCGCAGCCTTCGGCGATCTTGATGTAGGCCTGATGCTTCGGCGTGGTGACGATGCGCGGGGTGAGATCGTGATAGAGAAATGCCGGGGGTTGTGCGGGCAGAACTTTAAGGTCGCCTTCGACGGCTTCGATGATGCGCTCGACTTCGCCGGTTCCGACGACGGCGTCGACTTCGGGGATCTGTTGGAGGATCTGGTCGCGGTATCGTTCGACCAGGCAGCCGGCCACGATGAGTTTTTTGGCGGAGCCGAACTTCTTGTGCTCGGCCATTTCGAGGATGGCGTCCACGGATTCTTTTTGAGCGGGCTCGATGAAGCTGCAGGTGTTGACGACGAGGATCTCGGCGTCATCGGCGCGCGGAGTCAGTTCGTAGCCCTCGCGGGCGAGAATGCCCATCATGACCTCGCTGTCGACGAGGTTCTTGGGGCATCCGAGGGAGATGAAACCGACTTTACGCATACAGTAGGGATGGCGCCTTTACGCCAATCTTTTCATTTTAGCATGGGTGGTTGTGGAACGACGGATTGAGGGGTGAGTTCGAGGAAAGGCGGCCCGCCTCAGAAGGCGGGCCCTACACAGACAAGAAGAGCCGATGCAAATGCAAACGCGGGCCCGACCTGGTTGGGGCCGCTACGGGAGCGGGAGAAACCCAAGAGGGAGGGGCGAGCCTCCCCTACACAGGCACGAGGGGTCGGTGCAGAAAAAAGCGGGGCGACCTGAAGGTGGCCGCTACTGGGTGGAGCGAATTTGTTCGAGCAGGGCGCGGAGGCGGAAGGCGTCGCAGACTGTTCCGCCGAAGCGGGCTTCGGCGTAGAGGGAGGTGAACTCGCCCACGGCGGAGCGGAGGCTGGGCTGGAGGGGAAGCGCGGCAGCGAATTCGCCCGGGGTTTGGGTTTCGGCGCGGGTGTAGCCGCGCTTTTCGAGCACGCGCAGCATCTCGGCGTAGAGGCGGGAGGCGAGTTGGGGATTATTTCGTAGTGCCGTCGATTGGCGCATTTGGAGCGCCAGGCTCAGCCAGGCGGCAAGAGACCGAATCCAATCAAACCGCAACACCACCAGGAGAAATATCAGTGCCGCCGGAAACACCATCCTGAGAAAGGTGTGCCTGCGCTGCCACTCGGTTAGGCCGGACATGCTGCGTTCCTGGGTACGGCGGAACCATTGCCTGAAGGATTCGGAATAATCCGTCGAGTTTTGCCGGACATTTTTCGCCATCGCCAACTGGTGCGCGAAATCGTAGTTGATCACCCACTCGTTCCAGGTTAACTGCATCCAGTCCAGGTACAAGTTCAGCCGGGAGAAGAGGCCGCTTGCGGAATCGTTGGCGGCCGGCGTGGGGTCGAAGGTGATCCAGCCGTTGTCTGGAAAATAGGCTTCCACCCAGCTGTGGGCATCGCTTGCGCGGACGATGTAATCTCCGGCGAGGTCGTTGAATTCGCCGGGCAGGAAGCCGTTCACTTCGCGCGAAGGGATGCCCAGAGTGCGCAGCATCACCGCCATCGCCGAAGCAAAATATTCACAATGGCCGGCTTTGGTTACAAAGAGGAATTGCGCCAGGGGATCGGCGCCGGGTTTTCCGGCCAGGTTCAACGTGTAGCCGAAATTCCGGCGGAGGTAACTTTCGAGGACAACGGCCTTGTCGTAGGGATTGCCGGCAGTAGCGGTGATTTTCTGCGCTAACTGGGGGATTCGGGGATCCAGCTTGTCGGGCAATTGCAAATAGAGGTTTTGGATCACATCGGGATATTCCGTGCCGGCAGTGCGCGCTTTCAAGGGCCGGGCCTCCGGGAGCAGCGAAATTCCCTCGTAACGAAGCTGAGAAAAATTGCGCGCGGGGTTGTACACGGAGCCGGCAAAATCCGTCCCCAGAGTGCTGCGGCGGGCGGTTCCGTCATACGTGCCGGCGTCGTTTGAGAAGTTGCCTCGCAATTGCATCAGTTGCGCGGGCGCAAAGAGGGCGTCGCTGGCCAGGGGTTGGAGCAGCACGATAAATTTAACCTCTGCGACGACCGGCACCTTCAAGTCGAGTGGGGAGCCGAGAGGTATCCAGCCGTCTTGCCCGGCGTAGTGCACGTCGTGCCACTTTTCCTGTGAGAACCACCTTCTGCCGTCGAAGGTGGAAAGGGCGATGCCGCGCCAGCGGAGCATCGGGTAGTTCACCGGAGAGCCGGTCTTCACCCGCATCACCACTGAAGTGTCCCGCTTGATCTCACCGATGCGGCCGAGTTCCACGCTGTCCGTGAATCCGGTCATGAGCGAAGGCTGGAAGCCGGTCCTTGCGAAATAGCCGGCGCTGAAGCGCGGAAAGAAGAAAAACAGCATCGAGCCGAGAATGATCGCGCCGGCGGCGACGCTAAGGGCCGCGAGCGACATGGCACGGTAGAATTTTCGTTCGCGGGAGGCTTCGGCGGTAATCGGCGGAAAAATAGTTCCGCGGGCGCCGCGGCGGACTTCCAGGCTCAAGAAAGAGGCCACACCGAATAAGAGGTAAACCACGAACAGGAAAAAGAAATTGGTGTCCACGGTGAAGACGGCGGAGGCGAGAACCGCAGCGAAGGAAAGCATGGCCAGGAAGACGGCGTCGCGATCGGTTGCGGCACTATAGAGCCGCAACACGGTAACGAACAACAGAAAATGCACGGCGGCGAGCAGGGCGGCGTAGAGAGAGCTGTTTGACGTGCCGCTGGCCAGATTGCGCGAAATGAACAGCGCGTCTAAGGGAAAGAAGAACACATAGGCGAGGACCAGCCTTGTTGCGGCGGTCTGTTTCAGCTCGGTAGCGTGGCCGCGCCACCACCGGAATCCCTTGTAAAGAATCGCCAGCGGGGCAGCAAACGTGGTTACCAGGTCGAGTTTTCCCGTGCTGACCAGGGTGAGCGTGGCCGTCAGCACCAGAAAAAAGACCGAGGCGCGGAAGAATTGCTCCGCGGGGAGAGGCTGGGCCGGAGTGGTGACGGAGGACGCCATGGCTTGAGAGTTCAGGATATCACCCTGGGAGAACGGCACGATTTTGCGGGCGCGTAAGGATAAAGGGATGCGCTTAGCGGGACGCCAGAGCGGCGCGGGCCACTTTGCGGGTGAGATTGGAAATGGCGAGTGAGGAAAGACCGGCTAAGGGAAATGTTTTCGAGGAGGGAATGCGAGGGAGGGCTTCGACTTCGACACGAACGGGATGCAAGGTGATTGCGCGATAGGTTACGGCGTGGCGCACTTTTTTCAGAGGGAGAAACTTTCCGCGAAATTTTCGGCTGAGGATGGAGGACTGTTCCGCGAATTTCCTGATCGCAGCGAGCGCCTTGCCGTGGGGTACGGCGACTGTGGGGAAATGCCACATGCGAGATACCAAAGTGTGGACGTCATCCGCCGCGGCGGATTTTTCCGCTGACTTCGGAGGCGCAAGGAGCAGTGTATTTCCCTGCGGGTCAACCAGCACAAGGGACGCCAGGGTGATCTCGACCGTGCCGCGCTTGCGGCGTTTCTCGGGGATCACGTCCGCCAAGCCCTGTTTGCGCGCTTCGCAAAATTCGCTGACGGGGCAGAGAAGGCATTGCGGCGAGCGCGGCGTGCAAAGGGTCGCGCCCAATTCCATCATCGCCTGATTCCAGTCGCCGGGCGATTGCCCGGCAAGCAAATGGCCGGCGGCTTTCTGCAGTTTCGGCCAGGTCCCGTTCGCGCGTAGATCGCCGCGCACTGCATTCAACCGCGCTATGACGCGAGCGACGTTTCCATCCAGCACGGCATGTTTCTTTTGAAAGGCGATGCTGAGGATGGCTGCGGCGGTGTAGGCGCCGATGCCGGGAAGAGCCAGGACTTCGGAGAGGTCGCTCGGGAAGATTGCGTTGTGGTTTGCGACTACCAGTTTTGCCGTTTTTTGCAGATTGCGCGCACGTGAGTAGTAGCCTAGCCCCGCCCACAGGCGGAGGACTTCTTCTTCTGGAGCGGCTGCCAGCGTTTCGACGTTGGGGAAGCGTTCGAG
>DATMMG010000087.1:0-15359 GCA_035569815.1 Candidatus Methylomirabilota bacterium | reverse complement strand
GAGCTTGAGGAAGCCGTCCGCCGCATCTGCGGCCAGCAAGCGATTCAGAGGGTTGCGTAATGTGCGCCGCGCAAAAAGAGAAGAAGGTTTCGGCGATAACGACGCTCGACCGCCAGCGCGAAATCGAACGCCTGGAAAAGGACGTCGAAGAGCTGCGCCGCCTCGCTACGACTGACGAAAGCGAAGTCGAGGTTGAGCGCCTGAAAAGGGAAGTGCTCGAACTCCGCCGCGAGTTTTACACCCACCTCGGGCCCTGGCAGCGCGCCCAGATTGCGCGGCATCCCCAGCGGCCCTACACGCTCGACTGGATTAATCTGATGTTCACCGACTTTGTCGAACTCCACGGCGATCGCGGCTTTGGCGACGATAAAGCGCTGATCACCGGCCTGGCAAAGTTCCGTGGGCGGCCCGTTGCCATCATCGGCCATCAAAAAGGGCGCGACACCAAGCAGCGTATCGACCGCAATTTCGGCCAGCCCAAGCCCGAAGGCTACCGCAAGGCGCTGCGCATCATGGAACTCGCCGCAAAGTTCGGCCGCCCCGTGCTCACCTTCATTGATACGCCCGGCGCGTATCCCGGCATTGACGCCGAAGAGCGCGGCCAGGGGGAAGCCATCGCGCGCAACCTGCGCGAGATGGCCCGGCTGCCGGTGCCCATCATTGTCACCGTCACCGGCGAAGGCGGCTCTGGCGGGGCGCTGGCTATCGCTGTCGGCGACCGCGTCAACATCCTCGAAAATGGCTTCTACTCGGTAATTTCGCCCGAAGGCTGCGCTTCCATCATCTGGCGCGATTCCACCAAAGCCGAAACCGCCGCCATCGCCATGAAGATCATGTCCACGGACCTGAAAGACCTCGGCATCGTCGACGAAATCATCCCCGAGCCCGACGGCGGCGCCCACAGCGACTATGAAGCCGCCGCGAAAATCTTTGGCGACGCGCTGGAGCGCCAACTCCTGGTGCTCTCAAATCAAGGCCTCAAGGATCTCCTCCAGGCCCGTTACAAAAAATTCCGCCACATGTGCCAATTCTTCGACCTCGGCGCCTGACCGGCGGCGCCGGCTTGTGCCTACGGCCGGCAGGCGTTCTGGTTACCCTGCGCCAGGAAGGGCCCGCCAGTAATTCTAAACTCCCCTTCGATCCGCCTGGTTGCTGGCGCTCCGAGGTCCACTCTTATCCATCCCTGAGAGGTTCACTTTGCGGCAAGAGCGCAACTTTTTCCCGCGTATGGGCAAGAATTCTAAGGCATTATTTCCTAAGCGGCTTTCCAAACTTTTTGGAACCTTTCAAGGCTGAACTAGGAGTGTCGGAGGGGAATCGATGGCGTTCTCGAGTTACAGAATAGAGCGGATCGGGTTCGGCTTGCTGCTGTTTATTGGCCTGGTGGCGGCCTTTGAGCCGCTCGTCAGAATCCATGACCCCAATGGTACCCGAGTCAGCGACGCTTTTGACCTCCGCTCCGGGATCTCCCAATTGCAAACCGAGCTCCGGATTGTCGCGCCGATAAAGGCTTCTGTGTACAGCGGCCCCGCCGACAGTCCTGCCACGACGACACCTGCGACACCCGGGACTTTGCCGGTGCCATTCAGTATACGGACCGCCGCGATCGTTCCCTGGTGCGTCTTCGCCGCACTGGTTTTTTCTTTATTGGCGCTGCTGGATATTCTTTTCGTTCAAAAGGGCGTTGCGGTGCTTAGCCTGACTGGAGGGTTTTTGGCGGCGACTGCCCTTCTGCATGTGCTGGTGCTGGACTCCGACCTGCAGGCCTGGACTGACGCGTTGATGAGCATAAACGAACGTAGCTCGCCGGGTGATTCGGCGTTGGGCGCGCAGATTCTGATGGCCAATTCGTTTTTTATCATTCCCGGAATTGGTTTGTACGTGCTCACCGCATGCCTGCTTTTAGTGCCCTTTCTTTCGGTCACACGCGCTGTCCCGCGGATCAGCGGCGTTCTCCGAGCTGCGGCAAGAATCCGCACTTCCCAGCCGATTCAGATTCGTCCCATTAATTCGCAGTACCCCGCGGAAACTTGCACAAGTTTGGACATTTCGCAGAGCGGGCTGTACCTGGAGAGCCCGTCGAGCCACTATTATGTCGGGATGGAACTCTACCTGGACCGCAATCACCGTGAGGGAAGCCCGGCGAATCCTGAAGAACACGGCTACGTGGTGCGGGTGGAAAAGTCGGGGAGCGCAGGCTGCCGCTTTGCGATACACATCATTTCAAACGCGTAGTGAATGACCCCCATTGCGGCTCGACCAATCGGGGCCTGAGCAAGGAGGACCTTCGTCTCGTCGCCCCTGTACCCGATCTCTTCTCCGTTCCTCTACTCAGCACACTCTGCGCCTCAGCGTATTCTGCGTTATCTTTTTCCCCTCTTCCCACCCCGTGCCGCTTTCGCTACGCCCGCTTTATCGTTTCGTTGTCCCGCCCTTTGCCCGGCACTAAGCTGGTTATGCACCGCACCACTACCAGCTCAGGGGAGTCAGAGCCGCGTTGCAAGCTGTCAACAAAGGACAGAACGATCATGTCGGAACCTTTCCGTCCATACGAAAAACTGGTTGAAATCTCCATCTTCGGCAAGAAGTTCCAGGTGCCGGAGCGCAATTCCTTGCTGCGCTGCTTTCAGTTCATCAGCCCGGAAACCATCCCCTACGGGCGTTTCTGCTGGAACCAGGATTGCCAGTATTGCCGCGTCACCTGCCAGCTTCCCGATGACGACGAGCCGCGCGAAATGCTCTCCTGCAAATTCATCGTCATGCCCGCCATGGAAATCACCGAAATGAGCCAGGAGCTGAAGTGGTGTCTCCGCTCCAAGCTCCCCTCCGACGCCCCCGTCTCCAAGTAGTTCTGAGCCAGACCGTGAACACTCGCACCGCCTGTATCCTGATCGTGTTCGCCGGTTTCTTAATGGACTGTTTTTTGGGCACTTTTCCTTTGACCGAAGAGAACACATCGTCAAAATGGCCACGTACGCGTTCTTGGCTTACATGGTCGCTGTACCCATTTCCTTATGGTTCTTGAAGGGCGAACGCATCTGGCGCTGGGCTGTCTTTTCCCTCTGGCTCCTTCAAGTCGCTGTGTTTGTCTGTGTAGGTTTAACGATGGACTAGTTCCGACCTTTGAGTGCGGAAGCTCAGCTTCCGCTTTTACGGTCTAATCTCCGCCACCTAATCCTAGCCGCGCGAAAACACCAACTCCCGCGCGACTTCCCCTCACGATCCGGGTTCCACAACTAACCACGGTGCGGTTGCGGGGCAGTTTTACTCCTGTACCATCCCGGCTTCTCATCCGCCCGATCCCCCTAATACAATTTTACTTTTGCTCATTTGCCTCCCTTCGCTCCTTGCTCTACCATTTTTGTCTATGGCTGTCCCCACACACTTGCCTTGCGATGGCTGCGGGCAACTCGCCTCGGCCGAGCACATCGCCCGCCGCCTCCAGCGCCTCGAATGGGCCACGCGCTTCCGCCCGATCCACATACAGGCCCTCCTGCTCGCCGCTTCCGCTCCCGAAGCTGACTCAGACTTTCTCTATTCGCCCGATCCCGCGTTTACTGGCCAGGCCGGCAATCTTCTCGCTGCACTTGGCATTTCCACGGCAGGGAAGTCCTCCGAAGAAGTGCTTGGCGACTTCCAAAAACGTGGTCTCGTTCTCGCCCATCTCCTCGAATGCCCGGTCGCACCGGGCACCAAGCCTACCGAAGCCGTCGATATGATTGACCGTCATCTCCCCCAAGCCCTCGCTCGAATCCGTCGCTCCCTGAAGCCCAAGCGCGTCCTCGTGCTCTCCCCGGAACTCCGGCCTTTTGTCCCGCAACTCTCCGAATCCGCCCTGGGCTGCCCGGTTTTTCACACTTTTTTTGCCACCTCCGAGGGCGATTTTGCATCCGATGCGTCGGAGGTTGCCGTATTTCGCGCTGCCCTCCCAGCCCTTGCAGCGCCGAGTAGCTAGGACACGCTGTGACCCGCATCACCGAGTTTCGCGACCGCCCAACCCAAACTAACTCTGGCACGTGGAAACTTTGTGGTGTGCTAAGATGTCCTTTGGAACCGCTCCCTTAGGGGTGATTTGTGCAGAATCGAGCAAAATTTGGTGTGGGCATCGGGGTGATCGTGGTGGCCTTGTCGTTTCTCGCCTGGCTGGGTTATGGCGAGAGCAAGACTTACTATCACACCATCGCGGAGTACCAGACGCTGAACGCCTCGGAGCGCGCTCATCGCATCCGCCTCGCGGGAATCGTCGTTGAAGGCAGCATCAAGCCCGGCTCGGGCCGTGTGGACTTCACGCTGGAAGAGCAGGGGAAGACCCTTCCGATCACCTATATTGGCAGCGACCCGCTGCCGGACACCTTTAAGGACAAATCGCAAGCCCTTGTGGAGGGTCGGCCCGGAGCCGATGGCCGATTTGTCGCCGAGCATGTTCAGGCCAAGTGCGCTTCCAAGTACGAAGCCGCTCCGGGTGGCGATAAGCCAGCCCCAGCGGCCACAACCCAGCGAAGCAGCATGTAACGCGCCGGTCGAAAATCCTCGGGGAGAGGCGGAAGCACTATGGATGTATTCGGTTCGTTTACGCTCCTGCTGGCCTTTGTCTGCGCGGTGTACGCCCTGGTTGGCGGCATCGCTGCGATCATCACCCGCCATCCGCTGCTTGTGAAAAGTACGCGCCAGGCGGGCATGGCCACCTGCGTTTTGATCTTCATCGCCACGTTCAGCCTTGAGTATCTCCTCTTCACCGACAATTTTTCCCAGGCTTACGTCGTATCCCACAGCAATCGCGAGCTGTCCGCGTTCTACAAAGTTGCCGCGCTCTGGTCCGGCCAGGAAGGCTCGCTGCTTTTCTGGAGCTTTCTGCTTTCGATTTACGTCATCTCGGTTTTGATCGCTTATCGCAACAAAAATGGCGAGCTCATGCCGTACGTGGGAGTGGTCCTTGCCGGCGTCCAGACTTTCTTTCTCACGCTGAATAACTTTGTCGAAAGTCCTTTCAAGACGCTTGCCACCGTCAACGCCAGCGGCGCGCTCGAACCCTTCACTCGCCTGGACGGGAACGGCCTCAATCCTCTCCTGCAATATCCGGAGATGGTCATTCACCCGCCGAATCTTTATTCCGGCTATACGGGTTTCACGATTCCGTTCGCGTTTGCTCTTGCCGCGTTGCTCGCGCGCTACCCCGGCGAGAAGTGGATTCATCTTACCCGCAAATGGACCATGATCGCGTGGTGCTTCCAGTCCGTCGGCATTCTGCTTGGCGCGCACTGGGCCTACGCCGTACTCGGTTGGGGCGGCTACTGGGGCTGGGACCCCGTCGAAAACGCTTCGCTGCTTCCGTGGCTCACCGGCACGGCGTTTCTTCACTCCGTGATGATGCAGGAAAAACGGGGGATGATGAAGGTCTGGAACGTTTGGTTGGTCTTCTGCACGTTTATGCTGTGCATCCTCGGCACCTTCCTGACGCGCAGCGGCATCGTCAGTTCGGTGCATGCGTTCGCGAATTCGCACATCGGCCCGTGGTTCGTTGGCTTCCTGGGGCTTACCCTCATCGTTTGTTTCGTCGCCTATGTCAAGAATCGCGACTATCTGAAAAGCGAGAATCAGCTCGATTCCATGATCTCCCGCGAATCCAGCTTTCTCTTCAATAATCTGCTCTTCCTCGTCGCCTGTATCGCCGTTCTCTCCGGTACGCTCTTCCCGGTCTTCTCCGAATGGTTCACCAGCAACCGCATCAGTGTCGGCGCGCCGTTCTTCAACAAAATCATGATTCCCGTGGGCCTCGCGATCCTCTTCCTCACCGGCGTGGGGCCGCTCCTCGCGTGGCGCAAAACCTCCGGCGACAGCCTGAAACGCAATTTCGGCTGGCCCGTGATTGCCGGCCTGCTCAGCGGCGTGGCCGCGTACTTGCTCGGGTATCACGACTCCTTCTCCATAATTTGCCTGATTCTCTGCGGCTTCGTGTTCTGGACCATCGTCCTGGAGTTTTACCGCGGCGCGAAAGTCATCTCCGCCCGCACGGGCATGAACCTTCCGCTGAGCGCCCATGAACTTGCCATGCGCAACACGCGCCGCTACGGGGGCTACGTCGTGCACTTCGGCATGGTTCTCATCTTCATTGGCCTGGCTGGCTCCGCATTCAATACCGACGTGCAGCGCCCGATGAATATCGGCGAAGCCATGAAACTGGGGCCGTATACTCTCGTGCTGCAAAGCGCGGACACCAAGCCCGAACAGAATTACACCGCGCAGCGCATGATCGTCGAAGTCCTGAAAGACAACAAGCAACTCATGCTGCTCTATCCCGAAAAGCGCCAGTTCCAGGGCACCGACGAAGGCAACGGCACCATGGTGGCTATCTATTCCACGCTCCGCGAAGACGTTTACGTCGTGTTTGCCGGTATGGACCAGGACACGAGTCTCCCGGTCATTCACGCCTTCCTGAATCCGCTCGTTAAGTGGATTTGGCTCGGCGGCGTCTGGGTGGTTATGGGTACGTTGCTGGCGCTCTTGCCCAATCGCCGCGCCGCACTCGGCGTCGCGGCTGTCCCGCAGACCGCTGCTTCACCGATCGCCCAGGCACTCAATCCTTCGGTAACCCTACGTGAGGGCCATGACTAATCGCTCCGCTCCCAAGCCTGTCATCCTGAGGCTATCCGACGAGGATAGCCGAAGGACCTCAAGTTCAAACAACGCAGCTCCGTTTCGTGCGAAGCTCTGTCGCCTGATTGCGCCTCTTCTCGCACTCGTCCTTCTCGCAGTTCTCCCTCTTCTGGCCCAGCAGCAGGCCGACCGGGTGAAGGAAATCGGCGGCAAGTTCCAGTGCATGTGCGGTTGCAACCAGGTCCTTACGCAGTGCAACCACGTCGGCTGCACTGTGTCCACTTCCATGCTCAAGGAACTCGGCACGATGGTGAATCGCGGCGATTCCGAGGACAAAATCACGCAGACCTTCGTCCAGGAATTTGGTACCACGGTCTACGCCGAACCTCCGAAATCCGGCTTCAGCCTCGTCGCCTGGCTTATGCCGGTGTTCTACTTTCTGGTCGGCGCCGCTATCGTCGTCTTCTTCATCATGAAATGGCGCAAGCAAGCGCCTGCCCCGGCCGCCGTCGCTCCCGCCGGCGTGCACATTTCCCCCGAGGCCTACGAACGCGCGCGTTCCCAGGCCAACCGGGACACCGAGGACTAGCCGGATGCTCTCTTGCTCACTCACCTCTCTGATGGCCGTGCCCGCCGAATGGGCTAGTATCGGGGCCTGCCTCGGCCTGGCGGCCGCCGTCTTTCTTTTTATCTTTTACATCCAGCCGGATGCTTCCGACCTGGCCCCCCATCGTACGAAGCTCGATCAACTCCTCGAGCGGCGCGATACAATCTACGACAATCTGCGCGACTTGAAATTCGAATACCGCGCCGGAAAGTACGCGGAAGGCGACTACGAAACCATGAGAGTCACACTGGAGAACGAAGCCGCCCTCGTTCTTGCCGAAATCGAGCAAGTCACCGAGTCGCAGATCCGCCGCCCGCGTCCCGCCGCTCGTCCGGCCGCTGCGGACCCTGCCTCGGCAGGCGGGCGGAGCGCTCGATGAAGGCTTTATGGCCGCGTCTTCTTGCCACAGCCCTCACCGCACTTTTTGCCGCCTCCGTATCCCTTGCCGGAACCGTTCACGGTTCGGTCGTGAATCGCACGACGGGCAAGCCCATTCCCAACACCGACGTCGATCTCCTCAGCCCCACCGCGGGCATGGCGCTTCTCGCCTCCGTGAAAACTGACGCGCAGGGCCAGTTCACGGCCACCAATGACGCCATCGGCACGGGGCCCGTACTGATTCGCGCCACCTATAAGGGCGTCAGCTTCAACGCGTTTCTTCCCCCGGGCCGCCCGCAGGTGGATGTTGAAGTCTTCGACGTCACCAAGGATTCCAAGGTCATCTTTCCTGCTTCGCACGTCGTTATCTTTCAGCCGCAGAACGGCAAGCTGATCGGCGCCGAAGAATACAACGTCGCGAACGACTCCAATCCGCCTGTTGCCTATTTCCGCTCGGAAGGCAATTTCGAATTCGCGATTCCCGAAAAGGCCGAGCTAAAGCATGTAACCGCCACCGGCTCGCTCGGCATGGACGTTCCGCAAGCTTCAATCGACAAGGGCAAGGGTCTCTACGCCATCGCGTACGCCTTTCATCCGGGCCGGACGGATGTTCGCCTGTCGTATGAGCTCCCGTATCCCGGCAATTCCGCGACCGTGAAGCTGCCCGCCACTTACTCGGGGATGCGCATGCTACTTGTGGCGCCCCCTGGCGTGACGCTCTCTGGCCCCGGCATCAGCGCCGCTGGCCAGGAGCAGGGCATGAACGTGTTTCTTCATGAGGCGCTCGCCGCCAAAGCCGCTTTGAACGTTTCTGTCTCCGGCGTCGGCACCCCCCAACCCGCAGAGGCGGCGGACGGCCGGGGGCAGCAGCAGGGGCAGGAAGGGAACTCGCGCACGCAGGGCCCGCAGGTGGATCTGGCGCCGCCGCGCATCAACGATTTCAAGTGGCCGCTGCTTTTTGGCATGTTCGCGATCTTTGGCCTGGGCGCGATTCTGCTCTCACGCAAGCAGGTGATGATGGTGCCCGCGGAGGGCAGCGAACAAGCCGCTCCGTCGCAATCGAAAAAAGCCGCCAAAGCCGCGAAGAAACAGGCCGGGGTCGAAGCCGTCAAGGATTCCGTAAACGCCAACCTCGACTCGCTGAAGGAAGAAGTCTTTCGCCTCGAGTTGCGCAAACAAGCCGGCACAATTTCCGAGGAGGACTACGCGCGCGAAAAATCCCGCGTCGAAAAACTCCTTCGCGACCTGGTCCGCGGCTGACTCCGGGTAGCACAGGCTTCAGCCTGTGTTCTTGGGTTATCGCGCTTTTGTAGGGACCGGGCTCGCCCAGCCCGCTCTTGGGGTTCGTAACAGGGCCTCAACGTTTTCGCCGTAGAAAACTACCCGCGCGTCCCTCCTCGCGCTCTCGCGGAGCCGCGCCGACAAAATTAACTGTGGCTCCGTCCAAACTATCGCCAACCGGCCTCCGCTTCGAAAGCATCGATAAACGCTATGGGGGCCTCTTCGCTCTTCGCCGCGTCAGCTTCGAAATTGCGGCCGGCGAATGCGCGGTCCTCGCCGGCCGCAACGGCTCCGGCAAGACCACGCTGCTTCGCATCGCCGGAC
Organism: Candidatus Methylomirabilota bacterium; assembly: GCA_035569815.1. GTDB lineage: Bacteria > Acidobacteriota > Terriglobia > Acidiferrales > UBA7541 > Acidiferrum. Next base: position 6,175 of record DATMMG010000087.1, on the reverse strand, counting down.
AGATCGTTCGCCCCACCGCCGGAAAACTCTCCTTCCCCGGCAGTTCCGCCGATTCCTCCGCGAATTCGCGCCCCGGCTACGTCGGCCATAGCACCATGGTTTATGACGAACTGACCGCCGAAGAAAATCTGCTCCTCTTCGCCCGGCTGCAAAAAGTCGAATCACCCGTCGCGCGCGCGGAGGATCTTCTCCGCGAAGTCGGCCTCTACGAACGCCGTGCCTCCCTCGTCCGTACCTTTTCCCGGGGCATGCGCCAGCGCATCGCCATCGCTCGCGCCCTGATCCATCGCCCCTCGGTGCTGCTCCTCGACGAGCCGGCCACAGGGCTCGATCCCCTCGGCATCACATGGCTGGCCAACTCGCTGCGCGAACTCAGCCGCGCCGGCTGCACCATCGTTATGAGCCTGCACGGTGAATCCGAAATCTCCACACTGGCTACGCGCGCCGTCCGCCTCGATGCAGGAATCGTCATTGCCGACACCCAAACCGGCGCTTCGCTTCGCGACATCCTCATGTTTGGAGCCGCCTGAACCCCGCCATGAGCCTCTTTTCCAACACGGCGGTCCTCCTCAGCAAGGAACTACGCACCGAATTCCGCTCCCGCGAACTCCTCACCACGACCGTCGTATTCATCCTCGTCGTCCTGATCCTCTTCAGCTTTGCCATCAGCCCCACCACCGAGGAGTCTCGCGAATTCGGTCCCGGCCTTCTCTGGCTAGCCATCCTCTTCGCCGCTTCGCTCATGCTGCAGCCCTGCTTTCTTCGCGAGCAGAATAACGACACGCTCAGCTCCCTGCGTCTCGCCGTCAGCGACCCCTTTTCCATTTTTCTGGCGAAACTGATCGCCAACACGCTTTTCCTGCTCCTCACCGAGCTGATCATGCTCCCGTTTTTCGCCATCTTCTACAACGTGCCAATCCTTCCCGAAATTCACTGGCTGGTCCTGGTGCTCTTCCTTGGCAGCCTCGGTATCTCCGTTGCCGGCACCGCGCTCTCCGCCATTTCCGCGCAAGCCCGCATGCGCGAACTCCTGCTGCCCTTGTTATTGTTGCCGCTGCTCACGCCCGTTCTCGTCGTCAGCGCCACCGTGACCGTCAGCCTGTTTGAGCGCGAACCCATCGTCAAAGGGAAGGGAATCGCCTTTCTCGCCGTCTTTGACGTGGTCTTTTTGACGGCGCTATGGCTTTTCGGCGAATATCTTCTGGAGGAATAATCGGCATGTCCAAACGCATCATTCTCGCCGCGGTCGCCATCCTGCTGGTGATTGCGGCCGCCTATGCGTCGTTTTTCTTAGCTCCCGAAGAGCGCACCATGGGCCTGATCCAGCGCATATTTTATTTCCATGCCGCAACCGCTTGGGCTGGGGAGATGACATTCTTCGTCTGCTTCCTTGCCAACCTGCTCTACGTTTGGAAGCGTCAACCAAAGTATGATTGGCTCGGCGTCAGTTCTGCCGAAGTCGGGTTGGCCTGCATAACCGTCGTTCTGATTACGGGGCCCATCTGGGCGCATCCCGTCTGGGGCATCTGGTGGACCTGGGATGCCCGCCTCACCTCCACTTTCGTCCTCTGGCTGCTGTACGTTTCCTATCTCTTGCTCCGAACCTTGATCGAAGAACCGGAACGCCGTGCCTTGCTCAGCGCACTCTTCGGGATATTTGCCTTTCTTGATGTCCCGCTCGTCTTTTTCTCGATCCGCTGGTGGCGAACTCAACATCCACAACCCGTCATCATGGGCGGCTCCGGTTCCGGCTTGGACCCGACGATGAGCAAGGTCTTCTTCTTTAGCGTTTTGGCAATGCACGTACTCGCCGCGTTCCTGATCGTGGAGCGTTATGTACTTGAAAAAATGAACTCAGAACTGGATTTTCTAGCTCGTGAAGTGGAGGCCCAATGAAAAATCTCGACAGTGTCTTCGCCGCCTATCTCGTTGGCTGGGGCGTATTTTTCGTGTTCTATCTCACCATCGCCAAACGCACCTCCAACCTGCGCGCCGAACTCGACCGCCTGAAAAACTCGCTCCCCCGCGCGAAGTAAGGTGTTGTAGGGCCCGCTCGCCGCAGCGAGCGGGCCGCTCCGTCGGCTGCTCCATTCACCAATCGCGGGCAAGAAAGGGAATCGCAATCACGACAATGGCTCCCCAATCCAAAAAACGCGTCGGCATCGTCCTCTTCCAGCTCGGCGGCCCCGACTCTCTCGCGACCGTCGAGCCCTTCCTCCGCAACCTCTTCCTCGATCCCGACATCATCCCGCTCGGCCCGCTGAACTTCATCCGTGGCCCGCTGGCCCGCTACATCGCCAAAAAACGCACTCCGCCCGTCGCCGCGCGCTATGGCCAGATTGGCCGCCGCTCTCCCATCGCCATCCTGACCGAACGCCAGCGCTCCAAGCTCGTCGCGGCCGTCAGCCCTTACCTCGATACCGTCGCCGTCACGGCCATGCGTTACTGGAAGCCGCTCACCGAAGACGCGGTCGCCGCCATCAAAAAGTCCAATCGCCTCGACGAACTCGTTCTTCTTCCGCTGTACCCCCACTATTCCTATGCCACCACGCTCAGCAGCCTGAAAGAATGGCGCCGCGTCTACGGCGAACCGGCGGACACGCTTCCAGAGCGCACGATCGAACACTTCTTCGACCACCCGCTCTACATCCAGGCGCTCGTCACCAATATCGGCAAATGCCTTCGCCAGTTTCCAGACAGTTCGCGCATTCATCTTGTCTTCAGCGCCCACGGCCTGCCCATGAGCCTAGTCGAAAACGGTGATCCCTACCCCCGCCACATCGGCGAAACGGTTCGCCTCGTCTGTGAAAGCGGCGCGCAAAAGTTTTCCAACTGGCCACGCATCCATCTCCTTTGTTTCCAGAGCAAGGTCGGCCCGGCCAAGTGGCTCGAGCCCTCCTTTGTAGCCACGCTCCACAAACTCGGCCACGAAGGCGTAAAAGAGATGCTCGTCGTCCCAATCTCCTTCGTCACCGAACACATCGAAACCCTGCACGAAATCAACATCGAAGGCCGCGCCGACGCCAAAAAAGCCGGCATCGAGCGCTACCGCATGATGCCCGCCGTAGGCGACTCCCCCCTCTTCATCGAATGCCTCAAGCAACTCGTCCTCCGCGCCGCGGAAATCCACTCTGACGCCTCAAGCACAACCGCCTCCACCGCGTAGTCCGTCCTCCGGTGTAGGGGCGGCTTTACGCCGCCTTCTTGCCTTTCTCTTCTCTGCGCCCTCTGCCTGCCCTGAGCGGAGCCGAAGGGTGCTCTTTCTCTGCGTTCTCTGTGTTAGCTCCCCTCTTTCCTCTCTAACTGATTACCGATGACTGATAACTGATTACGCGAACCCCATCCCCAGCCACCTTTCCCGCCTCCCCCCTTGCCACGCAAATCCATTCCGTACTACACTCCCCGGCGGTTCAGGATTGGCGGTTTCAGCATCTCAATAGCTGGTGCGCTATAATCTGTATTTCGGGATAGGGCCCGGAATTCATGAAAGCGACGTTTCACGCTGGTGTCCATAAATTTGCTCTGTTCGTAGTTGCCTGGGCGGTCTTCCTCCTCTGTGCCGGTGCCCTTGTTACCTCCGAAGACGCCGCCCTTGCTGTGCCCGATTGGCCTCTCTCCTATGGCAGCATCACGCCGCCCATGGTCGGCGGCATCGCGTTCGAACACTCCCATCGCGTTATCGCAGCAATTCTTGGCCTCTTCGTCGTCATCCTTTCCGTCGTCCTCTGGCGAAAAGACGATCGCCCGTGGGTGAAATGGCTCGGCGTCGCGGCGGTCGGCGGCGTGATCCTGCAGGGCGTTCTCGGCGGCCTCACGGTGCTGAAGCTTCTCCACTACTGGCTGCCCGTCATGCACGCCTGTCTGGCCCAGATCATGTTTGCCACGCTGGTCTCCATCGCCGTGGTCACCAGCCGCTGGTGGGTTTCCGATCGGCCGCAGTACGAGGACAGGGCCTCGCCCGCGATTCACACCGTGGTGATGCTCAACGCCGGCGCCATCTTCCTCCAAATCGCCCTTGGCGCGGCTTTCCGTCACAAGTACAGCCCCGTGACGCCGCACGTCGTATGGGCCATGGGCGTTCTGCTCGTTGCGTCCTGGACCGCCATCCAGCTTCGCAAGCGCTTCTCGAACTCTCCCGAAATTTCCCGCATCCGCGCGCTCCTCCATGGCATCGTAGGTGTACAACTGCTGCTCGGCATCGGCGCACTTTGGACCCGCCTGCGGTCGGTTGACGATCCGCAGCCACTGCCTCCCGTCATCATCACCACGGTGGTTCACACGGTTTTCGGCGCGGTTCTTTTCGCTGTCTCAATCCTGGTGGTGCTGTTCTGCTATCGGCTGGTGCCGCGGAGAAGGGAAGTCGTTGTTGTGACCACTAGAGATGAGGTGCCCGCCTGATGAGCGAAGTCCGCGCCGCCGCCCTGGCACAGCCAAGCAAGCTCAGCGCCTATATCGCGCTCACGAAACCCGACGTTTCGTTCCTCGTGCTGATGACCACCGGCGCGGGCTACTACATGGGCGCGCGTGGCCCCGTCGCCTGGCTGCACATGATTCACGTCATCGTTGCCACGATGATGATCGCCGCCGGCACCGCCGCGCTGAATCATTACATCGAACGCGAATCCGACCGCTACATGCGCCGCACCGCATCGCGGCCGCTGCCCACCGGCGTGCTGACGCCAAAGGAAGCTTTGAGCTTCGGCATCTTGATGGCGCTTGCCGGCGCGCTCGATCTCTATCTCACCGCGGGGTTCTGGCCCTGTTTCCTCGGCGTTTTCACCTGCCTCAGCTACCTGCTGGCCTACACGCCGCTCAAGAAGCGCACCGTCTGGGCTACGTTCATCGGAGCGTTTCCTGGCGCGATTCCGCCAATGATCGGCTGGGCGGCCGCCACCGGCAAGGTGGACGCGGGCGCGTGGCTGCTCTTCGCCATTCTGTTTGTCTGGCAGTTCCCGCACTTCCATGCCATCAGTTGGATGTACCGTGAAGACTACGCCCGCGCGGGCATCCTGATGCTCCCCGTGGTGGACAAGGAAGGCCAGCGCACCTTTCGCCAGATCATTCTCTATGCCGCGGCTTTGGTCGCTGTCAGCCTGCTGCCTGCCATCATGGGCTTCGCCGGCGTGCTCTATTTCTTTGGCGCGCTCGTCACCTGCACCGGCCTCGTCCAGGTCTGCCTCTGGGCCGCGCAAGCCAAAACCAACACCCGCGCCAAGTGGCTGATGCACGCCACCGTGATGCACATTCCGATCCTGCTCGGTCTGATGATGTACGACAAGCTTCCGAGGTAGGAAGTAATCAGTAATCAGTAATCGGTAATCAGTAAGAGCAAATCGAAGAGTGGCGCACGGTGTAGGGGCGGCTTTATGCCGCCTTCTTGGATGTGTAGCGGCCGGTCTATAGACCGGCCAGTGTACAACACAGAGTTTGGGGATTTAATTTTCATCATGGAACAGGCTCAAATCAATCCACGCCCCATGGTTGGGACGATCATCGTAGTCAGCGGCCTCGCCGTGTCATTTCTGCTTTGGCTGCTCTACGTCCATCACGCCTCCGCCGACTTCGCCGGTCGCTGGATGTTTCTGCCGGCCCTCAACGCGATTCTCAACGGATTGTGTGCGATTACCCTCTGCGTGGGGTTGTATTTCATCAAACATCACAACCGCGAAGCGCATCGCACCAGCATGCTGCTGGCCTTCGCCTTCTCTTCTGCTTTTCTCGTCAGCTACATCGTGAACCACGCGCTGCATGGCGACACGATTTTCCCCGGTCATGGCGCGGTGCGCACCGTGTACCTGTCCATCCTGGGCAGCCACGTCATCCTTTCCATCGTCGCCCTGCCCATGGTGCTCACCACGTTTTTTTTCTCTCTGACCGGCCGCTTTGCCATACATCGCCGAATCGCTCGCTTCACGTTTCCGATCTGGCTCTACGTCTCGGTCACCGGAGTAATCGTCTACCTCATGCTCTACCAGATCTACGTCCCGGCAAATTGAAAAGAACTCCACAGAAAAACTCCCTAGCGAACTTTACCGTGGGCTTTTGCCACACTGTCTAATTCTGGACAGTGTTCCCTCCTGGAATACCGTATAAAGTGCTCACGAGTCCAGCGCATGCCGGGAGGGAAAGCCTAATGGACGTTATTAAACCCAACAGGGACTGGCTACTGGGCCGA
>DATMMG010000086.1:0-4782 GCA_035569815.1 Candidatus Methylomirabilota bacterium | reverse complement strand
CTCGGCTTCACCATGGACGATGGCGCGATAGGCCAGCTCGATGCGCTCCCAGCGATTGTCGCGGTCCATGGCGTAATAGCGTCCAACGAGCGTAGCGATTTCTCCAACCTGCAGTTCGCGCATTTTCTGCTGTAGTTGGCGGACGAAGTCGCGGCCGCTGTGGGGCGGCGTGTCGCGGCCGTCCATGAAACAGTGGACGAAAACCTTTTCCACATTCCACTGCTTGGCCATTTCGAGAAGGGCGAAGAGGTGGTTGATGTGCGAGTGCACTCCGCCATCGCTGAGCAGGCCCATGAAATGCAATTGGCGCTGGCGGCCGCGCTCCATGGCTTGCTGGAAGAGCGGAACCTGATCGAGCTGCTTGTTGGCGATGAGGAGATCGATGCGGGTAATGTCCATGTGGACGACGCGGCCGGCGCCGATGTTGAGGTGGCCGACTTCGCTGTTGCCCATCTGGCCTTCGGGGAGGCCAACGGCTGGGCCGGAAGTCTGGATGAGCGTGTTGGGAAATTTGCGGAGGAGTTCGTCGTAATTGGGTTTGCGCGCGAGGGCGATGGCGTTGCCTTTGGTTTCGGCGCGGAAGCCCCAGCCGTCGAGCACAGTGAGTACGAGAGGTTTCGGTCGTTTAGCCATGTCTCCTCAAAGATAGCAGGTATCGAAATTATTCTGTTTCAGGAAGCGCTGTTTGTAATCGGCCCCATACGCGGACGATTCTTACCGTAGAGGCTGCGCTCCTTTGAGAGGAGTTCTATCTCAAAGAATTTGTAAAGAAATTCATGGTCGACGGTCTCTTGATATTCCCCGTCGTTATTGACCAGCCAGATGCAGTCCAATCCGTCTTGCCGACTGTAATAGCCGATTCGAAAACGTTTATTACCGTTTCCCTTCCACTTTTTCGCCTGGGAATCTTTCACGTGCACCACAGTGCCCGGCGGAATGGGAGTTGGAAAAGAGTATTTCTTTTTTGGACGGCGACTGAACGGAGCCAGCGCACCTTTTTCCGGTTTGCGGGTTTTAGTTGTGGGCTTGGATCGGGCCGGCATCGATGGTCCTATCTCGCGGCGAATTCGCGGAGGGAGGCGAGGAGGCGGTCGACTTCTTCGGCGGTGTTGTAGTGGACGAGGCCGATGCGGAGCATGCCGCCTTGCGATTCGACGCCGAGGCGTTCGCTGAGATTGAGGGCGTAGTAGTTGCCGTCCCAGGTGAAGATGCCGCGTTCGCCGAGGAACGTGGCGATGGCGGTGGGATGGTGATTGCCGATGCGCAGGGAAAGCGTGGAGCAGCGTTCGGCGGAACGCTGCGGATCGGTGATGCCGTAAACGCGGGCGCCGGGGATGTTTTTCAGGCCTTCGATGAGGCGCCAGATGATTCCGGTTTCATAGGCAACCGTCGAGTGATAAGCGGCGGCCAGGGCTTCGCGACGTGTTTTCGCGCTGGCGTCGCAGTGGCGGCCGAGTTCGGCGAGATATTCGACGGCGGAGCCGATGCCGGCGATCAATTCGTGAATCTGCGTGCCGCTTTCCCAGCGGTCGGGAATCTGGTCGGTGCACGGGCGCACTTTGTAGGGACGAAAGGATTGCAGGTGCTGGCGCTTGCCATAGAGCGCGCCCATGTGCGGGCCGAAGAATTTGTAGGGCGAGCAGACGAGGAAATCGCAATCGAGGGCTTTTACATCGATGAGGCCATGGGGAGCGTAGTGGACGGCGTCGATGTAAATCATCGCGCCCGCGGCGTGGGCGAGGCGGGTGATTTCCGCGACGGGATTGATGGTGCCGACGGAATTGGATGCGTAACCGACGGCGACAAGGCGCGTTTTTTCGTTGAGCTTGCTTTTCAGATCGTCGAGGTCGAGCGTGCAATCGGATTCGCGGATGTCCACCTGGCGAATCACCACGCCTTTTTCTTCCAGCGCCTTCCACGGCGAATAATTGGCGTCGTGATCGAGCGTGGTAAGCAGGATTTCATCGCCGGGCTTCAGTTCGCGGGCGATGGCGCGGGAGATCGCGAAGGTGATGGTGGTCATGTTCTGGCCGAAGACCACTTCGTCCTTTTCGCAGTGAAAGAGGTCGGCCATGGCGGCGCGGGCGTGGGCGATGATTTCCTCGGTGCGGCGGCTGGTGAGGAACGCGCCGCCGGTGTTGGCGTTCGAGGTCAGCAGGTAGCTTCGAATCGCGTGTATAACCTGCGTGGGCACCTGGGTGCCCGCGGGGCCATCCAGAAACGCGGCGGTGTTGCCGTTGACCTGGGTTTGCAGCGAGGGAAATTGGGAGCGAACCCAGGCGATATCCAAGGCGGGTGTGGGGCGGACGTTCAAACCGGGTGTGGTCATAACTCTTTTCTCGGGCGAATGTAAAATCGCAATAGTTCGACGATTAGTTTCTCACACTGCCGGGGGCCGTTGCACTTCGAAGCTTGCGGCTATCAAACCTTGCGGGCGGGCGCAACAAATTGAAATGCATCCAACCCGCAGTCTTTTCCATCGAATTATCAAACGACAGGTCTGATTTCGAATGTGGCGACGGGGACAAATTCGATTCAGAAAGGCAGTGCAAATGAGCGAAAGCACAGAGGAAAAGACTGAGCAGAAGGCAGAGAAAGAGATACTGACACGCAGGGGATTTATCGGCGTAGGCTCGGCGGCGCTTGCGGCGGCCGGCATCCTTACGGGAAGCGCGGCCACCGGCCAAGAGCAGGGGAACACGAAACAGGACAGAAGCAAGAGCATTCCCGGCCCTGCGAACGCGCCACTGGACGCGCAGAATCCGGATTCCATGTGGCCGCCCCCGACCGATTCGAAGAGCCTGGTGCAAGCGTTCAAATATCCGTTCGCGTTTGCGAACAAGCGGACTTACGAAGGCGGATGGTCGCGCGAAGTGACCGTACGCGAACTGCCTGTCTCAAAAACCCTCGCCGGCGTGAATATGAGGCTCACCGCCGGCGGAGTTCGCGAGCTGCACTGGCATACGGCGGACGAATGGGCGTTTGTGCTCTATGGGAATGCGCGGATTACGGCCATTGATGCGGACGGCAAAAGCTTTGTGGCCGACGTGAAGAAAAACGACCTGTGGTATTTCCCCAGCGGGATTCCGCATTCAATTCAAGGGCTCGATCCGGACGGTACGGAGTTCATGCTGGTATTCGACGATGGAAATTTTTCGGAGTCAGAGACTGTGCTGCTGAGCGACTCGATGGCGCACCTGCCGCGCGAAGTGCTCGCAAAGAACTTCGCGGTGTCCGAGACGGCTTTCAATAATGTCCCAAAGCAGGAGCTGTTCATCTTCAAGACCGCTGTCCCCGGAGCGCTGGACGCGGACCAAAAAGCGGCGGCCGGAGCACTTGGGAAGTCGCCGGCCGATTTCGCGTTTCGCACGATGGAGATGCCGCCGACGAAACGCACGAAAGGCGGGGAGGTTCGCATCGTGGATTCGAGCACGTTCAAAGCCTCAGCCAACGTCGCGATGGCGATGGTCACGCTGCGCCCGGGAGGTTTGCGGGAACTCCACTGGCATCCGAACGCCGACGAATGGCAGTATTACATTTCCGGCAAGGGAAGGATGACGGTGGTGGCGACGGGCAACAAGGCCCGCACCATGGATTTTCAGGCGGGAGACGTCGGGTATATAGAAAAGACGCTGTTGCATTACATCGAGAATACCGGCGATACGGACCTGGTCTTCCTGGAGATGTTCAAGAGCAGCTACTACCAGGATATTTCGTTCTCGGAATGGCTCACGCACACCCCACCGGAACTGGTGATGGCGCATTTGCACGTTGACAGAGCAACTCTCGACGCGATGCCGAAAGACAAAACGGTGATCATGCCGGAGTAGGTGTTGCATTCGGATAATTCCAAGCCGGGCGGACGGGATTTCCGCGCCGCCCGGCTCCCGCAACTTCGAGCTACCCAACAACCAAATCACAATTCCCTTCCCCACCGCAGTTTTTTCGCGGACGCCGGGCTTTTCAAACCGCGTGATACCATCGAGTGAGTTGTAATCCACTCATGCCGCGATGGCGCCGGCTATCAACTCCGCGCCGTGTTTCATCCCGAGGTCTTCCATGCCTGATTCGTTTGCCGTGAGCGACCGCACGCGGGTGGTGCGCGAAGCCAACCGCGCCGTGTACGACCGCGAGGCCATTTACAAAATTCTGGACGAGGGATTCGTGTGCCACGTTGGATTTGCGACGCAGGGCCAGCCGTTTGTGATTCCCACGATGTTCGCGCGGGTGCGCGACGCGATCTATTTTCACGGTTCGGCGGCCAGCCGGATGCTGCGCGGGGCGGGCGGGGGATTGCCAGTGTGCATCACTGTGACGTTGGCGGATGGGCTAGTGCTCGCGCGGTCGGTGTTCAATCATTCGATGAATTACCGATCGGTGGTGGCGCTGGGCACTGCTGCGGTGATAAGCGATCCAGTGGAAAAACTGGCAGCTTTGCGGGCGTTCACAGAGAAGCTGATTCCGGGGCGATGGGAAGATGCGCGACAGCCGAACGAAAAAGAACTGAAGGCGACAAGCATTTTGAAATTGCCGCTGACGGAAGTTTCCGCAAAGGTGCGCATGGGTGGCGTGGAAGATGACGCCGAGGACTACGCGCTCTCCGTGTGGGCGGGCATCATTCCGCTGCGGCTGGTGGCGGATGCGGCGATTCGCGATGAACGCTGCGACGCTTCGATTCCGACGCCGCCGTACGCGGCGAATTTTCGCAGGTGAGCCATGAGCGAATTCAAACCGGCACCGGTAAAACCAATTGCGGCGTTTGCGGCGCTCGAAGCGCTGGAC
>DATMMG010000085.1:0-16914 GCA_035569815.1 Candidatus Methylomirabilota bacterium | reverse complement strand
CTTCGTCACCAAATTCACCGCGCAATTCGCCGATGCCGCGGACTACTTCGACGAGCCCCGCTCCGGCGAAGAGCCCAATCCTCTCCAGTGGCTCAACATGAAGCCGCCCGGCCACCAGCCTCCCCCGAAAAACGTCCATCTCGACCTTCGCAAAGCAAATCGCTCCCAACTCATTGCCGCAGGCCTTCTCGCAAAAAATATCTACGTAAGCGATCTCTGCACCGCCTGCCACACCGGCCTACTCTTCAGCCACCGCCGCGAAGGCCCCCTCTCCGGCCGCCTCATGTCCGCAATCGGCCAGCGCCAGTAGCGGCCACTTTCAAGTGGCCCAGCCTTCCCCCCAACTCATCCCACGATTCGCAACGGCGCACCCTGCACTTCCTTCAGCGCCAATTGCCCGCAAGCTGCCATCACATCCCGCCCCCGCGAATACCGCACAAACGCCGGCACGCCCTTCTCCGTCAAAATCCGCCGGAACTCCTCGATGGCATCCGCGCTCGATTCCTTATACGGCAGCTCCCCCGGATTCCATGGAATCAGATTCACCTTCACGCGCGTCAGGGGCCCCAGCAATCGCACCACCCTGCGCGCATCCTCCGGCGCGTCATTCACTCGCCCGAGCATCACGTATTCGAACGTCAAATGTTCCCAATTCCGCAGCGCGTAATTCCGGCAAGCCTCCATCAGCGCTTTCAGCGGATATTTCTTATTGATTGGCATCAGCGCGTCCCGCTGTTCATCGCACGAAGCGTTCAGCGAAATTGCCAGCTTCGGCCGCACTTCTTCGTTTCCCAACCGCTCGATCCCCGGCACAATCCCGCTCGTCGAAAGCGTCACATGTTTCGGCGATAGCCCCACGCCCTCCGGATCAAGCAGAATTCCCAATGCTCCCATCACACTCTCAAAATTCAGCAGCGGTTCGCCCTGCCCCATCAAAACCACATTCGTTCTCGCCGCCAGCCTCGTGGGCTCTTCCATGCAGCGGCCGCTTTCTGAAGCGGGCGCTTTTTCTCTAATCTCGATTTGTCCGCTGCCCGCGCTCTCTTTCATCTCCTTCAGTGGCATCAACACCTGCGCCACCATCTCTCCCGCCGTCAGATTCCGGATCAATCCCAATTGCGCCGTCAAACAAAACTGGCAATTCACCGCGCAACCCGCCTGCGTCGAAATGCAAATCGTCTGCCGTCCCTCGCTCGGCATGAACACCGCTTCCACCGCCGCAGGCTTTTTTAAAACACTCCGCTCTTTCTTGCTCCCCTCATGCTCCGTCCCCTCTGCGTTCTTTGTGGTGAAATCTTCTCTTCTTTCTCCAAGTCCAAACAAATACCGCACCGATCCGTCCAACGACACATATCTCTGTCGCACCTGCGGCAATGTGACCGTCGTCTCCCGCTTCAGCTTCCCCCGAAGCGCCGCAGGCAAATTGCTCCAGCGTTCAACCGCAAACTCCTTCTCCCCGTACAGCCAGTTATAAATCTGGTCCGCGCGGTAAGCAGGCTCCCCCAGCATCCCGCAGAACGCCATCAGCTCTTCCCGGCTTTTCCCCAGCAATTCCAAGTTCTTCCTCCCGCTGACTTTATTCTCTCACCCGGTGCCACGTTTCCGCCATTTCCTCTGCCGCATCCTCTCATTCGCTAAGCCTCAGAAAATAAGGAATTTGCTATCTTACCTGCCAATTCGCTACTCACCTCTCGCCACTGGCCATACCCTATGCCACAATAGCTGCATGGTCTCCAACGCGCGCGATATCAATCGTCACGTTCTACCCAACGGCCTCGTCGTTATCACCGAGACTATGCAGCACGTCCGTTCCGTCTCCGTCGGCATCTGGGTTCGCCACGGTTCCCGCCGCGAAACCCCCGCCGAAAACGGCACCGCACATTTCCTCGAGCACATGGTCTTCAAAGGCACCGAGCGCCGCTCCGCCGAAGATATCGCCCGCGAAATGGATTCCGTCGGCGGCATGCTCGACGCTTTCACTTCCAAGGAGCAGATCTGTTTCAACGCCAAGGTCCTCGACGCCCATCTCCCCATCGCGTTCGATGTCCTCTCCGATCTGGTCCTGCGTCCAAAATTCGATTCCGAAGACGTCAAGAAAGAGCGCCAGGTCGTCCTCGAAGAGATCAAGATGGACATGGACAACCCCGAATATCTTCTCCATGACATCTTCACCCGCGGTTTCTGGCCGGAGCACTCTCTCGGCCGCCCCATCCTCGGCACGCCGGACACGGTCCGCAAATTCGAGCGCGATCCCCTGCGCACGCGTTTCCAGGACTGGTTCGCTCCCGATCATCTCCTCGTCACCGCGGCCGGCCACATCACGCATCAGGAAGTTCTCGACCTCGTTGAAAAAGAGTTCGGTAAGCTGCCGCCGTCGCGCTACAACCCGGACGACCCTGTTCCATCCACCGCCGCACCCATAGTTCTCGAAACCAAGCGCGACCTCGAACAGGTCCATGTCTGCATCGGTGTTCCTTCGATCGCACTCGCCGATGAACGCCGTTTCGCCGCAGCCGTCCTCAACAATCTTCTCGGTGGCGGCATGTCCTCGCGGCTGTTCCAGAACATTCGCGAAAAGCAGGGCCTTGCCTACGCCGTCTTCAGCGAACTCACGCCTTACTCCGACGCGGGGATTCTGAGCGTTTACGCAGGCACCGCTAAGGAAACCGTCGGCCAGGTCGTGGACATGACCATCGCCGAATTCCGCTCGATGAAGGAATCGCCGGTCACTCAGGAAGAACTCCTCCGCGCCAAAAACCATCTCAAGGGCTCGCTCATGCTCTCCCTCGAGTCCACCAGTTCCCGCATGTCCAATCTCGCCCGCCAGGAACTCTACTTCGGCCGCTTCTCCACGCTCGACGAAATCCTCGCCGCCATTGACGCCGTCACTCGCGACCAGCTCCAGTCTCTCGCCAACCAATTCTTCCAGCCCGACAAAATCGCCGTCACCGTCCTCGGCCCCACCAACGGCTTCAAACTCGACCGCGCCCGCCTGGCCTGCTAGATTTTCAAGATTTGCGTTGACTTGAAACTAAGCAATCGCAAGCGTCATCCCCGGCAAGATTTCTTTCTGCGCCGCGTACTCGATATGGATTACGCGACGTGGTTCGTTGCTCACAGATTTTGAAGATGCGTGCACAACGAGTGGCCGCATTAGAATTGCTCCACCCTGCGGGACTGGACACTCCACCCCTGGTACGTCCTCGGAGAGCTTGTGAATCTCCTCGTCGGTCAGAACTCCCGCCGTGTGAGTTCCGGGGAGAATTCGTAGAGGTCCGTTGTGCAGATTTGAATCGTCAAGGTGCAAACGAACCGCCAAGACTTTTTCTAATGCCTTCGCGGGTGCGTGAGCGTATGTCACACCATCCTTGACCGACCACGGTCCCCATCCTTCCGATTCTCTTTTGTCCAACAGGGGAAGTGCGGTGTCCTGGTGCCACATGACGAGCCAGTTTGATGTGGGAGATTTGTCAAAAAGCGTTGCGCGAAAGGGAATTGCGCCATCACCGAGGATTTCCCTTACTGCTAAGAGTATATTTTCTGCATGTGCAATCCGTGAAACTCCGGGGTTACCCATTACATGTCGGATGCCCGCCCGACTCCTCGGCAAGCCCGCTCCAGCAAGCTCATCGAGTAGACTCCGAGTCTCCAACTCGCATACGACGCCAGGTAAAATTCCGTATCCGCTTTTTTCAACTTCCGAAGTCAAATTCATTTTTCCATCCACGTAAAAGGTTTCTTCGCGAATTATCCTACTTTGTGAGTTTTTGCGCATTGACGCACTTCTCGCGCTCTGCCATCATCTTCAAAGTTTGGCTTTAAAGCGCGGCGGCTCTTTGGGCCCTGCGCTATTTTTCTAGTGGAGTCTTCTCATCGGTTTGCGCGTCTCCATCCTCGCCTCAGGCAGTTCGGGCAATCTCACCCTGCTCGAAACCGAAACTACCCGCATCCTCGTTGACGCCGGCCTCGGAAAGCGCGAAACTCTCGCCCGCCTCGCCGCCGTCGAGTGCAACATCGACCGCCTCGACGCCGTCCTCATCACCCACGAGCACACGGACCACTGCAACGGCCTCCCGCAGGTTCTCGGCCTTTGGAAACCTCCGCTTTACGTCACGCAGCCGACAATGGACGCCCTCCAGCGCATCCTTCCCGACACCTTCGGCAAACGTCTCCGCGGCGTCGAATCCATCCAGGCCGGCCAAAGTTTCACGATCGGCAATATCGACGTCCACGCGTTCGCCATCCCTCACGACGCCGCCGACCCCGTCGGATTCACCTTCCGTACCAACGGCACCAAAGTCGCCATCTGCACCGATCTCGGCTACCTGCCGAATCACGTCAGGGTCCATCTCCGCCAGACCGATTGTCTCATCCTCGAATCCAATCACGATCTCGACATGCTCAAGGTCGGCCCGTATCCCTGGGTCGTCAAGCAGCGCGTCCTCTCCCGCACCGGCCACCTCTCGAATCATGCCGTTAGCGAATTCCTCGTCGATCCCGAGGGCTTCGATTCCCGCGTCCGCCACCTTGTCCTCGCCCACGTCTCTCAGGAAAACAACAATCCCGACCTCGTCCGCCTCTCCGCCGAAGAAGCCCTCCGCCGCCGCCCGTCCGAATCCCCCTTCACCGGCGAACTCCTCATCGCTTCCCAGCACGTTCCCCTCAAACCCCTCGAACTCTAGGAAGGGCTTTGTCGCGGCCGCCGCCTGCCCTGAGCGGAGCCGAAGGGTCTGCGGCGGGCGCCTTTCTCTACCAGGCTGGCTACAACATGGTTCAGCGGCTTCAGCGCCGGCGGCGCGGCAGACCTTAGCCCAGCGTGCCTGACTTGAGCGGAGTCGAAGGGTGAGCGCTGGGTACTTTGCCAAAGAAATCTAATCGCCGTAGGTGCGACAGATGGGCTTCTCAACGACGCGCCCCTCTCAAAATGCTGAATTCCGCTTATTTTTCACCGGCATCGCTCCCTCCAAAAAAATCGCGTGACACCATTTCCCGTTTTCATTTACACTTTAATTGTTCTTGGTAGAGGTGCGGCGGCCATGAGTAACCGGGTGCGTTGTCCCAGTTCGGTTGGGGCACTCCGGAGAAAGGGGCCAGGTTCAAAAGTCCGCCGAAGTTGCTGCGGTTTCCGAAACTGCAGCGGCTGGGGAATTCGGTCTAAGGCCGGTTCACTGTCATCCGTTTTTACGGGTGGAGCGCTATCGAGAGGTAGCTGCCACGGGGTTTGCTCGCGGTTCCTTCCTTTCTGAATGCTCCCTCCAGTTCGCTGCAACAACTATGAATCTATTCGAATTGACGCGCGCGCTGGTGGACATTGACTCCACCACAGGCCACGAAAAATCCGTGGCGGACTATCTCTTCGCCCATCTATTGCCGCTCGCCGCGAAATACGGCGCCCACCTCGATCGCCAGTCCGCCGAGCCTGGCCGCGACAATCTCTTCCTCCCTTTCGGCGATCCGCACGTCACCCTTTCCACTCACATGGACACCGTTCCGCCCTTCTTCTCCTCTCGCGAAGATAGCACCCACATCCATGGCCGCGGCTCCTGTGACGCCAAGGGCATCATCGCCGCAATGATCACCGCCGCCGAATCGCTTCTCGCCGGAGGCACCCGCAATTTCGCGCTCCTTTTCGTTGTCGGGGAAGAGCGCAGTAGCATCGGCGCCATCACCGCTGCCGCTTCGCCTCGCGGCTCGCGCTTCCTCATCAACGGAGAACCCACCGAAAATCAGCTCGCTCTCGGCTCCAAAGGCGCTCTCCGCTACGAACTTGTCTCGCGCGGCAAGCTCGCCCACTCTGCCTATCCGCAACTCGGCCATTCCGCAATTCACTCGCTCCTCGATGCGCTCCAGGAAATTCGCGCTTTCCCCTTGCCGTCCGACCCCGTGCTGGGTCCTTCCACACTCAACGTTGGCACCATCTCCGGCGGCCGCGCTCCCAACGTCATCGCCGATGAAGCCCGCTCCGAAATCATGTTCCGCCTTGTCGGCGACCCTGCTTCCACCCGCGCCGCCGTTGCGCGCATCGCGGCCACGTTCAAAATCGAAGCCCGCGAAGTTCTCTTTTGCCCTGCCGTTCATCTTTCCCCGCTCCTCGATCTGCCGACAACGGTCGTTGCATTCACCACCGATATTCCCAGCTTCGACGGCTCCTGGGGTCAGCCTTTCCTCATCGGCCCCGGCAGCATTCACGTTGCCCACACTGCCGAAGAGCGCATCCCGAAATCCGAGCTGACCAGCGCCGTGGATATCTACGCGCGCATGGTTCGCCAGCTTCTCACCACCGGAGCCCCGCCCGCATGAGCATACCTCTCGCCATCGTCGGTCACGGCAAAATGGGTCGCCTAGTCGAACAACTTGCTCCGCAACACGGCTTCCATGTCGTTGCCCGGTTCACAAGCGCCAACGGCACCGCCCTCTCCCACGGAACTCTTAACGGAGCGGCAACTGCCATCGAATTCTCAACCCCCTCCGCCGTCGTCGAAAACCTTTGCCGTCTCGCCGCTCTCGGAGTTCGCACTGTCTCCGGCACGACTGGCTGGTACGATCGTCTCCCGCAAATTCGCAGTTGTGTCGAGAAAGCCGGCTCCGCGCTCCTCTACGGCCCGAATTTTTCTGTCGGCGTGAATCTCTTTTTCCAGATTGTTTCGCGAGCCGCGACCCTGCTATCCGTGCACCCCGAATACGAGGCGTGGGCGTGGGAAATTCATCACTCCGCAAAAAAAGATGCCCCTTCCGGCACGTTAAAAAAGCTCGCCGAAGAAATCCAGGCCGCCGGTTATTCCGGCCCACTGAGTCTTTCCGCCAACCGCGCCGGTTCTCACACCGGCACACACGAAATCGGTTTCGACTCTCCAGCCGACACCATCACCTTGCGCCACACCGCCCGCAGCCGTGAAGGTTATGCCCATGGCGCTCTCCACGCCGCCCGCTGGCTGCAACAAAAAAAAGGCGTCTACGAGTTTCGTGAAATTATCTCCGAACTGGGGGCAGCAAAGATTTCTCTGTAGTGGCCGGTCTTCAGACCGGCCAGAATTAAACTTTGTAGCAGCGCCTTCCGAGGCGGGCGACTTTGAAGGGCACGATAATCTCGGAGGTATTTAAGAATTTAGAAAAGGAGCAACCCATGTTTACTGGAACCGGCACCGCACTCGTAACACCATTCCGCACCGACGGCTCGCTCGACGAAACCGCTCTCCGCTCTCTCGTCAAGCGCCAGATCAACGCGGGCATCAATTTCCTAGTCCCGTGCGGCACCACCGGCGAGAGCCCCACGCTTACTCACGCCGAGCATCTCCGCGTCGTCGAGCTCACCGTCGAAACCGCCAAAGGCAGAGTGCCCGTCCTCGCCGGTGCCGGAGGCTACAACACCGCCGAAGTCATCTCCCTCGCCAAAGAACTCCAGCATCTTGGCGCAGACGGCATCCTCTCCGTCACTCCCTACTACAACAAGCCCACGCAGGAAGGACTTTTCCAGCATTTCAAAGCCATCGCCTCCGCCGTCAACCTGCCCATCATTCTCTATAGCGTGCAAGGCCGCACCGGCGTTAACATCGAACCGGCCACCGTACTCCGCCTCTCTCAAATCGAAAATATCGTTGGCATCAAGGAAGCCTCCGGAAACATCTCCCAGATGGGCGCCATCCTCAATCTCGTTCCCCGGGACTTTCTCGTTCTCTCGGGTGACGACTCCTTGACTCTTCCCCTCATTTCCCTCGGCGGCCGAGGCCTGATTTCCGTCGCCTCCAACGAAATTCCCGCCGAAATGACTCGCCTCGTGCAATCCGCGCTCTCCGGCGATTTTGCCGAGGCACGCCGTCTCCATTTCCAGTATCTTTCTTTGATGGACATCAATTTCGTCGAATCGAATCCCATCCCTGTGAAAGCTGCGCTCGCCGAAATGGGTCTGCTCCAACCCGTGTGGCGTCTGCCCCTCGTTTCGCCCAAACCCGAAAACCTCGCGCGAATTCGCGCAGTTCTCGAATCCCTGAATCTCCTCGAGAGAGTCCATGCTGCAAGATCAAATTGAATCTCTCTTCGATGCTCCGCCGGCCGCCTACACGGCGGAGCATCACGCCCTCTTCTTATCCTTCAAGAAAGCAATCAATCGGGGCGACGTTCGCGCCGCGGAACCGGATTCCGCTTCCCCCGTGGGTTGGCGCACCAACCCCTGGGTGAAAAAGGGAATCCTCCTCGGCTTCCGAATGGGTTCCACCGTGAACATGTCCGCCGATTCTTCCAAGCTGCCTTTCTTCGACAAATCCACCTACCCGCTTCATTCCTTCTCAGTTTCCGACGGTGTTCGCATCGTTCCTGGTGGCTCCAGTATTCGTGACGGCGCTCATATCGCTCGCGGCGTGATCTGCATGCCGCCAATGTTCGTCAATGTGGGTGCTTACGTCGGTGAAAACACGATGATCGATTCTCATGCCCTGGTCGGCTCTTGCGCGCAGGTTGGCCGCAATTGCCACATCTCCGCGGGCTCTCAGATTGGTGGAGTACTTGAACCCGTCGGCGCTCTTCCCGTTATCATTGAAGATGACGTCATCGTTGGTGGGAATTCTGGAATCTACGAAGGCACTATCGTTAAATCCGGCGCCGTCCTCGGCACCGGCACCATTCTCAACCGCTCCATCCCCGTCTACGATCTCGTTCGCGATGCCGTGTATTCTGCGAGCGACGATAAGCCTCTGATCATCCCCGAACACGCCGTCGTCGTACCCGGCTCCCGCGGCGTACTGCACCCCACCGGCCAAAAGTGGGGACTCTCCCTTTCCTGCGCCGTAATCGTCAAATACCGCGATGCCAAAACCGGATCCCGCATCCAGCTCGAAGACTTCCTCCGCTAGCGCGTAGCGGCCACTTTCAAGTGGCCCGCTCTTATTCTTGTAGCGGCCGCCTTCTCAGGCGGGCCTTCCGCTCTTCGTTTGGATCGCCGGTTTTGCCACTGCTCGAGCGATCTTCCGTCAAGCACCGCAAGTACATCGCTTGCATCCTCACTTCTGCAGCAATTCCATCAAATACTCATTCGCTTCCTTCGATCCCATCAGCGACAGTTTTTCCACCGCTTTCTTCTTCAATTCCGGATCTTTTTCCGTCCGCGCCACTGCGATCAGGCCTTTGGCATCCCCGCCGATGAAATACGCATTCAAGATTTCCTCTTTAACTCCGCGATCCGTTTCCTTCGGATACATCGCTTGCAGCTCCGCCTGCCCGCCGGTGACCCCCAGGTTCCGGATGGCCTCTTTCCTCAACTCCGGATTCGATTCGTTCTTTGCCAGCGCCGCAAGCTGTTCGCGGTCGCCCGAAACGATGTAGCTTCGAATCACCGCGCGCTTCACTTCCGTATCGCTGCTGCTGGTGTATACCTCCGCCAGTATTTTGCCTGCTCCCTTGCCGCCAAACATGGCCAGGTACGATATCGCCTTCCTTTGCAGGTCCGGGTTGCTCTGGCCTCGCGCAATTCTTCCCAGAACCTCTTCCGCCTGCGGCGACCCATTCTGCGCCAGCACAAACAATGCCTTCGATTTGACGCGCGGCGACCCGCTTCCATTCAGAATCCCTTCCACCAACGGAATCCCCTTCTCCGGGCTGCTGTTCATCAATCCTTGCAGAGCCAGCAATTTCAAATCTTCGTCGTTCTGCGCCTCTGGATTCGCTTTGGAACCCGTGTTCGAGCGCACCTCGATCTCCAGCGCCTCGCCGTCTTTCTTCCAACGGCTCTGCGGATACCGCTTCTTCAAATCTGCAATCGTCCCGATCGCCGCTTCTTTCTTTCCTTCCCGATTCTGCGCGTAGGCCGTCCAATACAGTGCCGCGTCGGTCTGGGGCCCGTTCAATTTCACAAGTTCCGAAAACGACTTCTCCGCCGCTCGAAACTCATCCTGATCGAGCGCCTCGCGTCCCTCGTCGTACAACTCCTGCATGTGCTCCATTCGCTCCTGTTCCGCTTCTCGTGCCTGCGCCTGGCGGTCGCGTTCCGCCTGCTGCTTCTCGTCCTGACTTTCGTCGAGGGTCTCTGACGATTGCCCCTTTCCCCCGCTTTGCGGCGCGGCTGCAGCGCTCGAGCAAATCGCCAGGTTCATCATCCCTGCCGTGAAACAGATCATTCCTGCGCGGACAAATGCTCTCCTCACGTTCATACCTTGTTCCTCTCCGTGATTCTCGTTTTGTTTTCTGCCGGCTTTGCGTCGGGATTGGCCTTCCGCTCGTCCAGCCCCTGCTTCACAACCCGCACCTTGAACAAAAGCCCTTGCACTTCAATCCGCTTGCGGATTGTCTCGAACGCCGCCGCAGTCAATTCATCCGGGCTATTGGCGATATCCAGCAGCACGCGCTCCAATTCATCCAGCGTATTTGCCATTGCCTGATCGCCTGCTTTCAGCGCCGTCTGCCGGTACAATCGGTTCTCTTCCACCAGGTCTTCCGCGCGGCGTTGCGTCTCCGAAATATCGATTGCCTTTTCTCCCCTTAGAATCGGTGCGTTTTGCAGTTCCATCAGCACCATTTCCGTGCGTCCCAGATGCTCCCCAACGGCCACCACCAGCACGCGCTCTCGCACCTTCGCTGCATCCATCTGCTCTTGCGCCGGCGCTGTGCGCCTTGTAATCCGGCCTGCAAAGAACGCCAGAATCACCAGCGCCACGACGCCGCCCAGCGCAGCCATCCGTTGCGGCACGAAAAACGGTTCCCACCAGCGCGTTTTTTTCTCCCCAAGTCTCGGAGCGATCCTCTGCCACACCCGCTCCTCAAAGTGTTCTCCCGGTTCTGGAATCGGCATGGCATCCAGCGCCGCGAACACCCCTTCGATCCGCTCCAACTCCTCGCGGCAGTTGGCGCATTCGTTCAGGTGCGCGGCGATGGCCGCGCGCTCGTCCGTCGCGCCGTCCAGGAACGCGAGCAACTCTTCTTCCGTTCTGTGTTTCATCCTTCCGTTCCCATCGCGCGAGTCTCTTTTTCTTCAAGAAATGGCATCAAGGCACGCCGCAATTTTTGCACTGCCCGAAAAACCGTATTCTTCGTCGCATTGGAATTAGCATTCAGCACCGCCGCAATCTCCTCAATCCCGCAACCATCCCAGTGCCGCATCACGATCGCCGTCCTCTCTGCCGGGCTCAATGCATTCAGCGCAGCCTTCATCCGTTCCGCCAATTGCACGCTTCCCGCAAGCCGCTCCGGCGAGGGAGACGTGTCCCGCACTTGGCTCAACGGGTCGACCTCCAAGAATTGTCCACCCGACTTGATTGATCCCTCGCGCTTCGCCTCTTCCGAGTTGCGCTGCCGCAGCCGGTCGATCGCATAATTCGCGGCGATCCGATAGACCCAGGTCCCAAAATTCGCATTTCCCGCGAACTGTTTCAGCTTTTCATACGCTCGCAGGAACGCCTCCTGCACCACATCTTCCGCATCGTGGGCATTCCCCATCATCCGGTATGCCATCCGGTACACCGTTCGGCTGTGCCTCTCCACGAGCACACGATAGGCGTCTCGATCGCCTCCGAGCGTCCGCTCGACGGCTATCGCGTCGCTGACCGCCACCTCTTCAGCCATCTCGACGCCTTCCCGCATTCCAACGATTAGACAGGTTTGCCCTCTTCCGGTTAGGTCGGCCGAACTCGCCCGCGATTCGCCCGTAAGGCTCAAAATACCGTATTATTACAAAGGGTTTGCACGGGAGATGCCCACGTGATTCCACGCTACACCCGCAAAGAGATGGGCCACGTCTGGAGCGATGCCAATCGCTACCAGAAATGGCTGGACGTTGAACTTGCTGCCGCCGACAGCCTTGCCGAAGCGGGCCTTGTGCCCAAAGATGCCGCTGCAATCCTCCACTCTCGCGCGAAGGTAGACGCGGACCGCATCAATGAAATCGAAACCCGCGTGAAGCACGACGTCATCGCCTTCACCATGGCCGTTGGCGAATCCATCGGCGATCCCGATGCCGCGCGCTGGCTGCACTATGGCATGACTTCAAACGACGTTGTGGACACCGCGCAGTCCTTGCTCGTCCGTGACGCTTCGCACATCATCGAGCGCGACCTGGTCATTTTCGGCGAGGTCCTCGACGTGCGCGCCCATGAGTTTCGCCACACTCCCCAGATCGGACGCACCCACGGCATTCACGCCGAGCCCATCACTTTCGGCCTGAAAATCGCCAACTGGTTCGCCGAAAATCAGCGCAACATCGCCCGCTTTCGCGACGCCGCCCGTAACATGGAATTTGGAAAAATCTCCGGCGCGGTAGGCAATGCATCGCACCTCGGCCCGGAAATCGAGGAGAAAATCTGCCGGAAGCTTGGTCTTCAGGTGACTCCCGTCGCCACTCAGGTCATACAGCGCGATCGCCATGCGCAATATGTCAGTGCGCTCGCGCTCATCGCCGCTTCCCTCGAAAAGATCGCCCTGGAAATCCGCCACCTCCAACGCACCGAAGTGCGTGAAGCCGAGGAGCATTTCGGTAACGAGCAGCGCGGCAGTTCCGCCATGCCGCACAAGCGGAATCCCGTCACATCCGAACAGATTTGCGGCCTCGCCCGGCTGGTCCGGGGAAACATGGTTGCGGCCTACGAAAACATTGCCTTGTGGCATGAGCGCGACATCTCCCACAGCAGCGTCGAGCGCGTGATTCTGCCGGATTCCACCATTCTGGTGGATTACATGCTCTCGAAGATGACCCAACTCGTCAGCCAGATGCGCGTCTTCCCGGAGCGCATGATGCGCAACCTGGAATCCACGCACGGTCTCGTGTTTTCCGGGACCTTACTGCAAGACCTCGTCGAGAAGGGCATGCCGCGAGACGACGCCTACAAAGCCGTGCAGGAAAACGCCATGGCTTCCTGGGAGACGGATACCAGTTTCCGCGAACGTGTGGAGAAAGACGCCCGAGTCACGAAATATCTGACGCCGAAGGAAATCGAACACGCATTCGATCTCAAGCGCCAGTTGCGCTACGTCGACAATATCTTCGAGCGTGTTTTCGGTGAACACCCCGCCGGCGAGCGAGGCGTGGCGAACAAGGCCTGATCCCCGCCTCGGCAAAGTCGCCCCCGGAATCTCTAACCCCTGAATTGCATTTGTAGCGTCCGCCTTCCGAGGCGGGCGCTTTTCTATTCCTCCCGAAAACAAAAAGAGCTCCCGGCTCGGCGGGAGCTCTTCCTGCTTTTGCCTCATCCGAACTGGCGCGAAGCCCGCTCGGCTGCGGAGGCGGAATTTATTCCACGCGCTGGACGTACCGCGCTTCGGACGTGTCCACGCGGATCCGGTCGCCCTCGTTGACGAACGGCGGCACATTGACCACCAGGCCGGTTTCGAGCGTCGCGGGCTTCATCACCGCGCTGGCCGTGGCTTTCTGCAGCGTCGGCTCGGTCTGTACCACCTTCATGTCCATGGTGTCCGGCAGGTCCACGCCGATGGGCTTTTCCTCGAAAAATTCGATTTTGACCACCGTGTTGGGAATCAGGTAGTTGACGGTCTCGCCGAGCTCGTCGCGCGTCATCTGCATCTGCTCGAAAGTTTCCGTGTTCATGAAATGGAATTCATCGCCCTCGTTGTAGAGGTACTCGAATTGGATTTCATCGAGCACCGCCCGGTCCACAAATTCTTCGGCGCGGAAGCGGTAATCGATCATGATCCCGTTCCGGAGGTTTTTCAGCCTCGTCTGCATGGAGCCGCGCTTGTTACCGGGGGTGCGATGGTCGGTGCTGAAAACGGTGAATAGCTGGCCCTCGTGCTGAATGACCATGCCGGGGCGAAGTTGTGTGGCTTTAACGCTGCTCATAAGTTCTTGAAGCCGCGCGGAGCGGCAGCAGACTCCCTGTAAAAGTTAGATGCAATTCGCAGATTCCAGACGGCAGCCCGAAGGAGCGACGCGTGGAATGACACGAGGCACGCCGGGAAAAGATGCGCTCCCAACGCGAAATACCAGTATAACGGCGGCCAGCAACCACGGTCAAACATGTTGAGCTGAGACGAGGAACTGGCGCATTGGGTACAAATGAGTTACTGTATCGCCTGATTACCGTGAATAATGACCGAAAAGACGAAGATATATTGTCGCTGATGAACGAAGAGCGACGAAGGGGTCGCCGGCCAAGAGATCCCACAGCTGAAAAATTAAGGAAACAACGGCTTGATACGGCTCGCGAAATCCTGCATTTAAGGAATGAAGAAGATTTTATTGGTGCTATCCGCGCGATAGGGCTCGGCGACGACCCGGCCGAGCTTGCGAACGCCGTGAAGATTTGGCGGGCTTTCGTTTCTTCAAGGAAGCCATGAATTTTTTCAGATTCTGTAATTTCCTTGCTTGCTGCTGCGGGGTGTAGCTGGACCAAGTCTTTTCGGTCACTTTGACCAGCGCGTTCACGGCTTTGTCTAGGGCTAGTGACTCCACTGTCGGTTTCATGTTTCCAATTCTGCGCCGAATCAAGGGAATGGGCAACTTGTTTAAGGGTGACGTGATGTTTCATTGCTTGGCCTCGGCGGAGCGCGCTTTGGCGGCTTCGGCCATGATTTTTTCAATTTCGTCAGCGGTGCGGGGGAGTTTGCTGCTAAGCAGTTCATAACCCGTTTCGGTGATCAGAACGTCGTCTTCGATGCGCACGCCCAGATTTTCATCCGGGATGTAAATTCCCGGCTCCATGGTGACCACCTGCCCCGGCACCAGCGGCTTGCAGGAATCGCCGGGATCGTGGACGTTCAAACCGATATTGTGACCGAGGCCGTGGATGAAATACTGGCCGAGCGGCTTGCCGTTCATATCTTTCCCATGCGAGTTGATGTAATCGTAGGAAATTTTGTAGAGGCTCTGTTTGCCCTTGCGGCACATGTCCGCGCCGGGTTTCAGCGCGGCCAGCGCGGCGTTCTGTGCGCCCAGGACGATGTCGTAAATTTCGCGCTGCCGGGGCGTGAATTTGCCGTTCGCCGGAACGGTGCGCGTGATGTCCGCGGCATAGCCGGAATATTGCGCGCCAACGTCCATCACCACGATGTCGCCGTCCTCGATCTTGCGGCCCAGCTTGTCGTAATGCAGCGCAGTCGAATTGGGTCCGGCGCCGACAATGGGAGCGTAAGCTTCGGCTTCCGAGCCGCCCATCGCGTGTATCTCCACCATTTTCGCGGCCACCTGGTACTCCCAAACGCCCGGACGCATCATTTTAAAAGCCGCAAAGTGCGCGTCGAGCGAGAGATCGATGGCCTGGCGTAGGAAAACCATCTCGGTGGGCGATTTGGTCAATCGCAAATCGGTGATGTTGGCGCGAATATCCTTCAGGTTTGCCTGGGGCACGGCCAGCTTCAGCCAGTCCACCGTTTCTTTCTCGTGGGGATAGCCGCCCAGCTCCTTTTCATAAGGGAGAATGGTGTAAAAAGCAGGGTAAAATTTGGCGAGTTTTTCAATCGTCGCGCGCATTTCCGAAAACGATCGTACATCCGCGAAGCCGCTGCGCGCCTGAACGCCGGGATCGCTTGGCGACATGCGCACGCCGTTCCATTTTTCCTTGCCCGGATTTTTTGACGGGAGAAAGAGAATTTCGCGCGGCACCTGGAAGTCGTCCCTTTTTGCCTTGCTGTCGGCGGGCGGCAGCAGGATTAGCCCGGCTTCTTCCTCGTTGTGGCCCGTGAGGTAATAAAAATTCTCCTCCTGGGCAAAAATGTAGGACTGGGATTCTTCTTCGCGGCCATTGAAGCCTGTCAGGATGATCGGCGCGTCGACTGTGGCGGCAAGCTTCGCGCGGCGCGCGGCGTAAACCGAATTCGGCTCGCGTTCGCGACGCTGCTGCGCGGCGGCGGAGTGCGCAAAGGGAAGCGAAGCCAGCGCCAGCAGGATCAAGGCTCCGCCGCCGACCCACAGGAACAGCCGGTGCGAACGCACACGAATAGGGAACAGACCACTCATCCCGTCACCTCGGACCCCCAGGGCAGGAGGGCAAGCCCCAGATTGTAGCGAAAGAGAGAATAGGGAAGCAAAGAACCGCCTCCGCGGAAGTTGCGGCGCGCAGGCCAACCTCGCAAGGATGGCCACCCAACGTCAAGGAATCAGCAGGATTTTGAGGAGTGCTATTCGCCGACTTTTTTGATGACGTGAGTGGGGATTGGACCGGCGTCGCGGCGTGCCGGGGGGAGTTTTGGAGTGGTTTTCTTTGGTTTCTTTACTTCGCGCTTGCCTCTGTCTTTGTTTCCCATAGTGGATAGATTGCCACAGGTTGGTTTGTGTTACTAGGAAAATGAGAGTGGCTGGGTCCGCCGCACCTCCGGTGCTTCCTAGGCGGGCTGGCATGAAAGCCAGCGCTAGATATCAGAGCCAAGAGAAGAGCGGACCCACCCTAGCGGCGGAGAGGATGACAGGGCGCGTGGACGGTTGTTAGACTGGAAACTCCAGCCCCACTACATTTGTTTATTGGAGGAATGATGAAGAGGTCGCTATTCAGCGCCGTCAGACCTGTCTTGGTGTTGTTATTGGGACTTATCCCGACGTCACCTGGGGTTGTGGTTGCTCAGGATCACGTGGTCTCGCCGACCGAGATTCAGAAGGATGCCGCGAGTGCATCGGCTGCCCGGCAACAGCACGTGCAGCAGTTGGATGGGTTCCTATCGTCAAAAGAAGCCCAGCAAGCGCTGAAATCGGCGCACATGGACGGCCAGGAAGTGAAAGCGGCCGTGCAGCAATTGGACGACGAGGATCTGGCGCGGCTTTCCGCCCGCGCCGAAAATGCCCAACGGGAGTTTGCGGCAGGTAACCTTTCCGACCGCGACCTGCTGATCATACTTGTGGCGGTGGCGGCGTTGATCCTGATTATCGTGGCCGTGCGTTGAGATGAAACTGCGTCGCATCCTCGGGCTGGTGTTGCTCTCGGCGGCAAGCGTCGGACTTGTGCTCGCCGCGGAGACGCCCAGCCTGTGGATCGACGTGCCTTTCGTGGC
>DATMMG010000084.1:0-19415 GCA_035569815.1 Candidatus Methylomirabilota bacterium | reverse complement strand
TTCAACAAAGAGACGCAACCGGAAGCGCACGCGAAGGCGGAGCAGGCGCGGAGCGAGTTCGTGGTGGCGGTGGAAGGGAAAATCACCACGCGCGGAAAGGCAAACCCGGAACTGCCCACGGGCGAGGTGGAGATTGTGGCGGCGCGGCTGCACATTTTGAACAACGCGAAGACGCCGCCGTTCGCGATTGAAGAGGAAATCAACGCTGCGGAAGAAACGCGGTTGCGCTTCCGCTATCTGGATTTGCGGCGGCCGAAGCCACACCACAATCTGGCGTTGCGGCACAAAATTATTCTGGAAATCCGCAAGACGATGGACGAGATGGGCTTCATCGAGGTGGAAACGCCGATGCTCACCCGCTCGACCCCCGAGGGCGCGCGCGATTATCTGGTGCCCAGCCGCGTGCATCACGGCCAGTTTTACGCGTTGCCGCAATCGCCGCAAATCTTCAAGCAGATCCTGATGATCGGTGGGCTGGACCGCTATTTTCAGATTGTGAAATGTTTCCGCGACGAGGATTTGCGCGCCGACCGGCAGCCGGAGTTCACGCAACTGGATTTGGAGATGTCGTTTCCCCGCCAGGAAGATATTTTCAACGTGATTGAAAACGTAATGGTGCGGGCCTGCCAGGTGGCGGGAGTGGAAGCGAAGGCGCCGTTTCCGCACATGCTCTACAAAGACGCGATCCGCAAGTACGGCAGCGACAAGCCGGACATGCGGTTCGGTATGGAATTGCATGAAGTGACCGACTGCTTCCCCAACGAAGCGAAAGAAAAACTGCAAATCGGCGGCAACGTGTTTGCTTTCGCTGCGCCGGGCGCGGCGGGCCATTCGCGGAAGCAACTCGATGAGTTGACGGAGAAAGCCAAGTCCGTGGGCGCGCGTGGGGCGTATTTCGTGAAGCTGGCGGCGGAGGGCACAACGTCGACGGTGGAGAAACTGATAGGCGCGGAAAACGTGAGGAAGCTCGCCGACGCTTGCGGTGCAAAAACAGGTGACCTCGTCGTTGCCGTATCTGCCAAGGAGGAGATCAAGGGCACGGAAGCGGCGGCGCTTGTTGCGGGTCAGCTGCGCTTGCAGTTGGGCGAAGCGCTCGGGGTCATCGACAAGAAGCAGTGGAAATTTTTGTGGCTGACGGGCTTCCCGCTGTTTGAATGGAGCGAGTCCGACAAAACCTGGGTGAGCGCGCAGCATCCGTTCACCGGCATCGTGGACGAAGATCTGGAAAAACTGGAGACGGCGCCGTGGGAAGTGCGCTCGAAGGGCTATGACCTGGTACTCAATGGATACGAACTGGGTTCCGGGAGCATACGAATTCATCGCCAGGATATTCAGGAGCGGCTGTTCAAGGCTCTCGGCCTGAGTGAAGAACAGCTGCGGCGACGCTTTGGGTTTTTCCTCGATGCGCTGACATATGGCACACCTCCGCACGGCGGAATCGCGCTGGGCATTGACCGCGTAGTGATGTTGCTCGCCGGCGAAAAATCCATTCGCGAGGTGATTGCGTTTGCGAAGACGACCACGGCGGTGGACTTGATGGCGGAGTCGCCAAGCGATGTGGATCCGGCTCAGCTGGACCAGCTTGGGATGGAAATTAAGAAGCGTAAAGAAGTAGCGAAGTAACGAAGCGCAGAGAAGAAGGAAAAGACTAGCCACGATTAAATGTCCAGAATACGCATATTGGCGGAGGCGGTGGCGAACCGGATTGCGGCCGGGGAAGTGGTGGAGCGCCCCGCCTCGGTGGTGAAAGAGCTGCTCGAGAACGCGCTGGATGCGGGCGCAAGCTCCGTGCGCATTGAAACAGAGATGGGCGGGAAGCGCATGATCCGCGTGATTGACGACGGCCACGGAATGATGCACGACGACGCGCTGCTGGCGTTCGAGCGGCACGCCACGAGCAAGCTGCGCTCGGTCGACGATTTGATCACCATTTCAACCCTGGGATTCCGCGGAGAAGCGCTCCCCTCCATTGCGTCGGTCTCGCGCCTGCTCTTGGAAACGCGCGATGCAAGCGAGGCGGAAGGGACCCGAGTGGAGTTCGCTGGGGGAAAATTGCTCGGCGTAAAGCCGGCGGGAGTGCCGCCAGGAACGACCGTGAGCGTTGCGGATCTGTTCTATTGTGTCCCGGCACGGCGAAAGTTTTTGAAGTCGGACACGACGGAACTCGGCCACATTGCTTCGCTCGTAACACACTACGCTCTGGCGAATCCCACAAAACAATTCATCCTGACGACGCCAACTCAGGAAATTGTGAATTGTCCGCCGGCCGAGAAGCTGGCGGACCGCGTCTACCAATTGTTTGGGCGGCAAGCCCTGGACGAATTGGTGGAAATCCCCAGTGTTTCCGCGGCCTTTCGCGCCGCCATCACCGAACCGGAAATGGAATCGGGAGAGGAAGCGGCAACGTTGACCTTGAGCGGCTTCACCTCGCGCCCGGACATTCAGCGGCCGAACCGCAACGGCATTTATGTTTTTGTGAACAGGAGACTGGTGCGCGACCGCCTGATCCTCCACGCGATTCATGAAGCTTACCGCAATATTCTGCCGCCGTCCGTGTTTCCCGCGACTCTGCTGTTTCTCGAAATGCCGTACGACGAAGTCGACGTAAACGTGCACCCCGCGAAAATCGAGGTAAGGTTCCGGCGGTCGCAGTTTGTACACGATTTTACCCGGGACTCGATCCGCCAAGCATTGATGGGCGTGCGACCGATTGCGAGCTTCGCAACTGCCACCATGGCTGCGATCGCTCCAAATCCGGCGGCGCCGCCAGCTTCTTTTGTGGGCGGATTATCGGAGACGAATCCGGATTCGGGCGTGCCGCGCGCGATGATTCCTTTGATGGAGGAGTTGGGAGTCGGGTCGGGCGTAGGCTCGGATTACTCCTCGGGAAATGGATTTGATCTGGCGGCAGCGCCCGCGCAGCCCGTGCCGCAGAGATTTCCGTTCGAGCCGGGAAGCTCGTTCGCCGGCGGATACTCCCCGGGAGCGCTGCCGCCGAGTCAGGAGCGCGAGCCGAATTGGGCGGAGAATTTTTCAAGAGCCGGCGGGGACGCTCCGGCCACGTTGCCGCGGCCGGATCAGATCGCAGACTTGAAACCGCTTGGCCAGGTGAGCGCCAGCTTTATTGTGGCGGTGAACGGCGAAGGGCTTTGGATTGTGGACCAGCACGTGGCGCACGAGCGGGTGCTGTTCGAGCAGCACCTGGAAGCGCGGCGCGCGGGAAAAGTGGAAGCGCAGCGCATGCTGATGCCGCTGGTCTTCGAACTTTCCCCGCGACAGATCGTGACTTTCGAAAAGATTGCGGAAGAACTCGCTGCGAACGGATTTGAAGTGGAGCCGATGGGGCCGAAGAGCGTCGCCATCCAGGCCGTGCCGGCGGGCGTTGCCGCGAACGACGCGGAGCATCTGTTGACGGAAATTATCGACGGAATCGAACGGGAAAATGCCGCGATTTCGATTGACACGCTTCAGGCTAAAATCGCCGCGTCAACGGCATGCCACGCGGCAATCAAGGTAAACATGCCATTGGACCAGACGAAGATGGAATGGCTGCTGGGAGCGCTCGCCAAGACGGATTGCCCGATGAGTTGTCCTCACGGGAGGCCGGTGGTGCTGAGGTATTCGGTGCGCGAGATTGAACGGGCGTTTCATAGGATTTAGTTCGCGCAGTTGTGGAAAACCGTTTTAAGTGATCAGTAATCAGTCAGAACGAGTGGCGGCGAACAAATATCAGTGATCAGGAACCGAGAAGCTGGAACACGAGTCGCGGGAGGAAACGTGAGCGAGGGGCAGAAGACGGCGGTGATTTTCGGGCTCGCCAATAAGCGGAGCATCGCTTGGGCGATCGCGCAAAAGCTCAATGAAGCGGGATGGCGGCTGGCGATAACCTATCAGAACGAACGCCTGGAGCAGGAAGCGAAGGATTTGATCACCGACTTGCCCGGCGCGGACGGCTTCATGTGCGATGTGACTTCGGACGCGGAAATCGCGAAGTTGTTCGAACAGTTGAAAGCGCGCTACGGCATGCTCGACGGGTTGGTTCACAGCGTCGCGTTTGCCCCGGCCGAAGATATGAAGGGCGAGTTTCTGAATACCACCCGCGAGGGATTCCGGATTGCCCACGACGTGAGCGTCTATTCACTGATTGCTGTCGCACGATTGGCGGCGCCTTTGATGACCAATGGAGGCAGCATCGTGACCCTGACGTATTACGGCGCAGAAAAAGTGGTGCCGAAGTACAACGTAATGGGCGTGGCCAAGGCGGCGCTGGAGGCGACGGTGCGGTACCTGGCGAACGATTTGGGGCCAAAGGGAATTCGCGTAAATGCAATTTCCGCAGGGCCCATCAAGACCCTTGCCGCGCGCGGAGTTTCGCAACTGGGCGAGATGCTGAAATCCCACGCCGAAAGGGCGCCTCTCAAGCGCAACGTGGATCCGGCGGAGGTCGGCGGCGCAGCTGCGTTTCTGTTATCGCCTGCCGGTTCCGGAATCACGGGCGAGACACTCTACGTCGATTGCGGTTATAACATTATGGGGTTTTAGTCCGGACTGCGGCGGGTAGCGGCCAAATTGCAAACTCAAACAGACTCACCTTGGGATGGCATTGCGACTCACGATTGCGATTGACGGGCCGGCGGGGTCGGGCAAGAGCACGGTGGCGCGGCGCGTTGCGGCCATGCTCGGATACATTTACCTGGACAGCGGAGCCATGTACCGTGCCGTCGCTTTGAAGGCTCTCGAACGCAAGATTCCCCTCAAGAACGAAAATCAACTGGAAAATCTGGCGCGCGAAACGCGCATTGAGCTGAAGTCGCCCACCGTGGAGCAGGAAGCGACGGGCCTGAAGAACCGGGTGTTCCTCGATGGACGCGAAGTTACGCAGGAAATTCGAACCGGAGATGTAGCCCAAGCCGCTTCGCGATTGGCAACCATTGCCGGAGTGCGCGAGGTGCTGGTCGCCGAGCAGCAGAAAGCCGGCGCGGGCGGCGGCGTGGTGATGGAAGGGCGGGACATTGGCACGGTGGTCTTTCCGGGTGCAGAACTAAAAATTTTCCTGGAGGCTTCCGCAGTAACTCGGGCGCAGCGGCGCTGGATGGAACACCAGGAAAAAGGCGAAAAAGTGTCCGTGGGGCAGGTCATGGAAGAAGTGCGCGAGAGGGACAAGCGCGACCGGGAGCGCCAGGTTTCTCCACTGGTGCGCGCAAAAGACGCCGTTTTGGTCGACAACACAGCCATGGGAATCGAAGAGACTGCGCGGCTGATCGTGCAACTGGCCCGCGAACGAGAGAAGGCTACAGCCTGAACTCCCGGAGGAAAACATGCTGCGAAAGTTTGCGCTGGCGATTCTTGCGATTGGGACGATGGCGGTAACGGTTCCCTCGGTCACTCTCGCACAGGTTGGGCGGAGCAACGAAACCATGCAAAACGAAGCCTCAAAGAAGTTTCGCGCGTTTCTTGCACAAGACTGGAAGCGCTGGATGGAGGATTACCCCGAGATGGCGACGGGGGTCGGTTACCCCGGGCAAAACCGTCGATGGACCGACGATTCTCCGGCGGGCGTTGCCGCGCGTGAAACGCATCTGCGGGAAAGTCTGGACTCGCTGAAGAAAATTGATCGTGCGTCGCTATCACCGAGCGAACAGTTGAATTACGACTTGTACGACGAATTGCTGGAGACGACCACGGAAGGCTTGAAATACGGCGATGATCCCATGCCGTTCCGCGGCGTGATTCCCGGAAACCGATGGATGCCGATTAACCAGATGGGCGGAGTCCAGGATGCGGCGGATCTATTCGCGCTGATGCCTCACGAAAAAGTGACGGAATATGAGGACATCTTGGCGCGACTTGAAAGTTTGCCCACCCCCGTGGAGCAGACCGTCGCCTGGATGCAAGAAGGTTTGAAGCGGGGTTACACCCCGCCGAAGATCACCATGCGCGATCTGCCCAAGCAGCTCGCCGACCTGATTCCCACCGACCCGATGAAAAGCCCTTTGCTTGCTCCTTTTCGCGAGTTTCCACCCTCGATTGGGGACGCGGACCGCGTGAAGTTGACGGAACGCGCCACGAACATTTATACAAGCCGTGTTGCGCCGGCGTTTGCAAAGCTGCGCGATTATCTCGTGACCACGTACATTCCTGCCTGCCGCGATAATATTGCCGCGTCGGCGCTTCCCGATGGGGCCGCGGCTTACGCGTTTCACATCCGCTGGCAGACAACCACGAAACTCACTCCGCAGCAGATTCACGATCTCGGACTTGCGGAAGTGAAGCGGATTCGCGCCGAAATGGACAAGGTAATCCAGTCCACCGGGTTCAAGGGCAGTTTCCACGAGTTCACGGAGTTTTTGCGGACCGACCCGCAATTTTATTTTGACAAGCCCGACGAGCTCGTGAATGCCTACCGGGTGATCGCGAAACAGATCGATCCGGAGCTCGCCCATGAATTCGGAAAGCTCCCGCGCCTGCCGTACGGCGTAACGCCGATTCCCGATTTCAAGGCGCCTTCGCAGACCACCGCCTATTACCAGCCGGGTTCGCCGGAGGCCGGTCGCCCGGGCTACTACTTCGTGAATACCTATAATCTGCATGCCCGGCCAAAGTGGGAGATGGAGGCCCTGTCGTTGCACGAATCCGTTCCGGGGCATCACCTCCAGATTTCTCTGGCGCAGGAGCAGGAAAATGTTCCAGAGTTCCGCAAACACATCGGCTATTCCGCGTTTGTCGAAGGATGGGCGCTCTATTGCGAAGGTTTGGGAGAGGCTCTTGGCTTATATAAGGATCCCTATTCGAAATTCGGCCAATTGACGTACGAGATGTGGCGCGCTGTGCGGCTGGTGGTTGACACTGGCATGCACTCGATGGGCTGGACGCGCCAGCAAGCGATTGATTTTTTCCACGAAAACACGGGGAAGACGGATCAGGACATCACCGTGGAAGTTGACCGATATATTGTCTGGCCGGGCCAGGCGCTGGCCTACAAGCTGGGACAATTGAAGATTCGCGAGCTGCGCGCGCGCGCGGAAAAGGAACTGGGACCCCGGTTTGATGTGCGTGCGTTTCACGATGCGGCGCTGGAGCAGGGTGCCGTGCCCTTAAGTTTTCTGGAAACCCATATGGATGGGTGGATTGCCGCGCAGAAAGCGAAGTGAGACCCCGGGAAGGTTACGAAAACCCTCAGGCCTGAAGGCCTGAGCCACAAGCTTTCTACGGGCTGACGGCGGAGGCTTTTTGCAGCGCGGCCTGGTAAGAGTCCGGTACATTGTCTTCGGGGCAGCCGA
The DNA here is from genome assembly GCA_035569815.1 of Candidatus Methylomirabilota bacterium. Taxonomy (GTDB): domain Bacteria; phylum Acidobacteriota; class Terriglobia; order Acidiferrales; family UBA7541; genus Acidiferrum. Next base: position 12,135 of record DATMMG010000084.1, on the reverse strand, counting down.
GGCGCTCGGTGAATGTCGAGAGTTTAGGCCACTCCGCGCGTTCGAGAGCCAGAAGGACTTCGTACAGATCGCGATAACGGTTTTCACCGCCGCAGAGCGCGGATTTCACTTCGGGGTCGATCGGCAGGGATTGCAGAACCTCTTTTATGGGCTTGTCGAGCAGCGCGTCCGAGACGGACAGGAGTCCCATCAGAAACATCAGCGCGCTCTTGTCGCGAAACCCGGCGGGTGCGGAAAAGTCTTCGCAGAAGAAGGCGCGCGTAAGTGCGGTGTGAATCAATTCCGGTGGTTTGCCCGAACTCATGGCGATGACGGCAAAGATGGATACCCAACGGCGAAATTCGGTTTCGCCGAGCAGCGTGAGGGCGTGGCGGATGCCGTGAACTTCGGCGCGCAGGCCAATTGCCGGTGAATTGAGATAGCGCAGCAGGCGGTAGAGCAGGGAAGGCTCCTGTTTGAGCAGGCTTTCAATAGCGTCGTAATTGAGTTCCGGCGCGGCGACGGCGCTGATGAGCTGGAGTTGAACGAGCTTGTTACCCGGAATATCGCGGGTTTCCAGCATCGATGGCTTGCAGAAGAAGTAGCCCTGGAAGTAGCAGTAGCCGAGATTGCGCGCTTCATCGAGATCGTTCTGTGTTTCCACTTTTTCAGCCAGGAGCGAAATCCCGTTGCCCCGAAACTGTTCGGCGACGCGTTTGCGGCCCTCTGCATCCAGCAGCGTGAAATCCACCTTCAGATATTGAACGAGATCGACCAGCGGCTGAAGCGCAGGCTCGCCCAGAAAATCATCGAGCGCCAGGGAATAGCCGTCTTGGCGGAGTTCCCGGCAGATGCCGACGATTTCGTCGGTGGGCTTCACGCTCTCGAGGATTTCGACGACAATGCGGTTCGCGGGAAGCAACCGGGGCGCGCCGAGGCGCAGGGCGAGTTCATCGACATTGATGAAGGCGCGGGCCTGGCCGGTAAGAGTTTGCAGGTCAAAGAGGGTAAGCGAATCGGCGATCACGCTGGACGCCGCGTGATTGCGTGCCTGATAGAAATTTTGCGGGCCGCCGCGGAACAGAAGCTCATAGGCAAACACCCGCAACCGCTTATCAAAAATGGGCTGGCGGGCGATGAATTTTTCATGCATACGGGCACCGTGGTCCGCCGAAGCGAACCGTTTCACTCGAAACCACGGTTACGATGACCCGGAACGGGCCATCGGGTGGGGTGCCGTGGGGGGACTCTCTATCCTCCGGTCGGGGCTGACATGGAGTTGAGGAATTCCGCGTTGGCCTTTGTCTTCGAAAGGCGGCTGAGCAAAAGCTCCATTGCCTCAACCGTCGATAGCGGGCTCAAAACCTTGCGCAGCACCCAAACGCGGCTCAACTCGTCGGGGGGCAACAGCAATTCGTCCTTACGCGTGCCCGAGCGCTGAATATCAATGGCCGGGAAAACGCGCTTATCGGCCAGCCGGCGGTCGAGATAGATTTCCATGTTGCCGGTGCCTTTGAATTCTTCGAAGATGACGTCGTCCATGCGGCTGCCGGTGTCAATCAGCGCCGTGGCGATGATGGTGAGCGACCCGCCTTCTTCCACGTTGCGAGCGGCAGCGAAAAAACGGCGTGGGCGCTGCAATGCGTTGGCGTCGATACCGCCGGAGAGAACCTTGCCGGACGGTGGCGTCACGGCGTTATACGCGCGAGCAAGGCGCGTGATGGAGTCCAGCAGTACCACCACGTCCCGCTTGTGCTCCACCAGCCGCTTGGCCTTCTCAAGCACCATTTCCGCCACCTGAATGTGGCGCTGCGGCGGCTCATCGAAGGTGGAGCTGATCACTTCGCCCTTCACCGTGCGCTGCATGTCGGTGACTTCTTCCGGGCGCTCGTCGATGAGCAGCACGATGAGCGCAACTTCCGGATGATTGACGGTGATGGAATTGGCGACGGACTGCAGCATCATGGTCTTACCGGTGCGCGGGGGAGCGTTAATCAAGCCACGCTGGCCCTTGCCGATGGGGCAGAGCAGATCCAGCACGCGGCCGGTGAGATTGTCCTTGTTGGTTTCCATCTTCAGGCGGCCCTGGGGATAGAGCGGCGTGAGGTTATCGAAGAAAATCTTGTTGCGGGCGACCTCGGGATCCTCAAAGTTGACGGCTTCCACTTTGATCAACGCGAAGTAGCGCTCGCCGTCCTTCGGAGGCCGCACCTGGCCGGAGACGGTATCGCCCGTGCGCAGGTCGAACTTGCGGATCTGCGAAGGCGAGACGTAGATGTCGTCGGGGCCGGGGAGATAGTTGTATTCCGGAGCGCGGAGGAATCCGAAACCGTCGGGCAGGCATTCCAGGACGCCTTCCGAAAAGATCAGGCCGCTCTTCTCCGTTTGCGCGCGGAGGATCTGGAAGATCAGCTCCTGCTTGCGCATACCGCTGGCGCCGGGAATGTTCAATTCCTTGGCGATTTTCGCCAGGTCGGTGATGTTCTTTTCTTTCAGCTCAGCCAGGCTGATGCTGATTTGATTGTTTCCTTCTGTACTCGTTTCTTTTGCCATATATCCTAACTTTAAGTTTTGGTTGATTGTTCCTTGACCTACTACTACCTGGAACTGGACTGCGTGGTGGTGTACCTTCCGGCGAAAAAGACCTTTCCGCCAAGGCGGGCAACCAAACTAACTGCAACCAGAAGCGACTCGAGGCGGGGAAAACTTGCAGACTGCAGGTGCAGACTGCGCCCGAATTGAGCTGCTTAGTTTGTCAAACTCGTGTCTTTATCGGCGCCAGTGGTAAACGCTTCCGCGACAGGCGCAACCCCAGTACTTACAAGCGGCACGATAGGCCGCTCCAGCGCGACCTGTAGCACTTCATCCATGGTTTCCACGAAGTGCATCTTGAGGCTGGAGAGGATCTCCTGGGGGATTTCCGCTAGGTCCTTCTCATTATCCTTCGGAAGGATGATGGTACGCAAGCCCATTCGGTGGGCGGCCAGAAGCTTCTCTTTGACGCCGCCGATCGGCAAAACCTTGCCGCGCAGGGTGATTTCGCCGGTCATGGCCACGTCGCAGCGCACCGGATTCCGCGTCAGCGCACTAACGATAGACGTGCAGATTGTGATGCCGGCGGAGGGGCCGTCCTTCGGGATGGCTCCTTCGGGCACGTGCACGTGGATATCGAGCGTGCGGTAAAAATCCTTCTCCAGTCCAAGCGCAGCAGTCCGGGACCGCACATAGCTCATCGCCGCCTGTGCCGATTCCTGCATTACTTCGCCAAGCTTGCCGGTGGGCGTAAGGCGGCCTTTGCCTTCCATCGTCGTGGCTTCCACAGCCAGCACCGATCCGCCGACTTCGGTCCACGCGAGTCCGGTCGTCAGGCCGATCTCATTCTGTTTCTCAAGCCAGAATTCGCGGTACTTCAGCACACCCAGGTATTCATTGACGTTCGCGACGTCGATCTTGATCGTGGTTTCGGGGCCGTCAGCAACTACTCGGCGGGCCATCTTGCGCGCGATATTCTGAATTTCGCGCTCCAGGTTGCGCACACCCGCCTCGTGGGTGTAATGCCGGATCATGTGCAGCAGGCCTTCATCCGTGAAGGTGAGATTTTTATCGGTCAGACCGGTGGCCTCGCGCGCCCGCTTCACAAGGAACCTCTTGGCGATTTCCAGCTTTTCCTGCTCGGTGTATCCGGGCAGGCGGAGGATTTCCATGCGATCCTGGAGCGGCTGCGGGATGGTGTGCATCACGTTGGCCGTGCACACGAACATCACTTTCGAAAGGTCGTATTCCACGTCCAGGTAATGATCCGTGAACGCGTGATTCAGCTCCGGATCCAGAACTTCCATCAACGCTGCCGACGGGTCACCGCGGAAATCGGTGGACATCTTATCCACTTCATCCAGCACGAAAATCGGGTTGACCGTGCCGGCCTTCTTCATCATCTGGATAATCTGCCCGGGCAACGCGCCGATGTACGTGCGCCGGTGGCCGCGGATTTCGGCTTCATCGCGCACGCCTCCGAGCGAGACGCGCACAAATTTGCGCCCGGTGGCATGCCCGATGGACATCGCGAGCGAAGTCTTGCCCACGCCCGGAGGTCCGACAAAACAAAGGATGGAACCTTTCGGATTCTTGACAAGTTGCCGCACCGCCAGGAACTCCAGGATCCGGTCTTTCACCTTCTCCAGGCCGTAATGCTCGGTGTTCAGAATATCCTCGGCAGCTTTGATGTCGCGAATCTCTTTTGAACGCTTCTTCCAGGGCACCGCAAGCAGCCAGTCAATATAGTTGCGGCTGACGGTGGATTCCGCGGACATCGGCGGCATCAGCTCCAGTCGCTTCAGCTCCGTGCTGGCCTTTTCCAGGACGTCTTTGGGCATGCCGGCGGAATCGATCTTCTTTTTCAACTCTTCAATTTCGTTCTTCTCGCCGCGGCCCAGTTCCTTCTGGATGGCTTTCAGCTTTTCGTTCAGGTAGTACTCTTTTTGCGCCCGCTCCATCTGGCGCTTCACGCGGGTATTGATGTTGCGGTCCACATTCAGCTTTTCCAGTTCGATTTCTAGGATGTCGGATACACGGTTCAGCCGCTCCAGCGGGTCGGCCGCTTCAAGCAGGTCCTGCTTTTCATCAACAGGGAGCTGCAGGTTCGCTGCAATCGTGTCGGAAAGGCGCGACGGATCATCCACGCGCGCGGCTGCAATCATCGTGTCGTAATTCAGGCTTTGCGAGAGCTTGATGAACTGTTCGTAGAGGCCCGTGACCTTCTGAACCAGTTGCTCGACCTGCGGGGTAACTTCGATTTTCGCGGCGAGCAGCCGGATGTTGGCGCGAAAAAATCCTTCCTCGGAAGTGATGGAAAGGGAACGAGCGCGCTCGACGCCTTCTACGAGCACCTTGATGTTTCCATCGGGCAGCTTGACGCTCTGGACGATGTTCGCGAGCGTGCCGACAGCGTAAATCTCCTCCGGCTTCGGATCGTCGATCGAAGCGTCATGCTGGGTCGATAGGAAAATTTTCTTGTCGCCGGCAAGCGCTTCTTCCAGCGCGCGGACGCTGGCTTCGCGGCCGACGATAAACGGGGTCATCTGCTGCGGAAAGATGACCATATCTCGCACCGGCATCATCGGTACGCGTTTCATTTCCTGTTTCTCACGAGTGAACATGCAGGCCCCTGAACTTTCCCAGTCGCCCTAGTGGCTGTTAGCCAGCCTTCTCGAGCAAACTCCAATTGATTTCGTGCCCGCGCACCATCTCGCCGGTCACCACGAAATCGCGAACACGCTTCTGCATCGGCAGGTGATACATCAACTCCAGCATGAGGTCTTCGAGGATCATACGCAAGCCGCGCGCTCCGACTTTGCGCTGAAGAGCCAACTCCGCGACCGTCTCCAGCGCGTCGTCGGTGAATCGCAAGTGTACATTTTCGAATTCAAACAGCCGCTGGTATTGCTTCAGCAGCGCGTTTTTCGGCTCGGTCAAAATCTTCACCAGTGCGCCCTTGTCGAGGTCGCTCATCACCCCGGCAACAGGGAGGCGCCCGACGAATTCAGGGATCAGTCCGTAGCGAATCAAATCCCCGGGCTGTACCTGTTCCAGTAATTCCGTGTTCCGGCGCTGCGGCGAAGTTGCTCCCGGTTCGGTGTGAAAGCCGAGCGACCGCCGGCCGACCCGCTTTTCGATCAGTTTCTCAAGTCCCACGAACGCGCCGCCACAGATAAATAAGATATTCGTCGTGTCCACCGGGGTAAATTCCTGGTGGGGATGCTTGCGTCCGCCCTGGGGAGGCACGTTGGCTACGGTACCTTCAAGAATCTTCAGCAGCGCCTGCTGCACACCCTCGCCGCTGACGTCGCGGGTAATGGAGGGGTTTTCATCCTTCTTGGCGATCTTGTCGATCTCATCAATATAGATGATGCCCTGCTGGGCCTTCTGGACGTCGCCGTCGGCAGCCTGCAGAAGCTTCAGAATGATGTTTTCCACGTCCTCGCCCACGTACCCGGCTTCGGTCAGCGTGGTGGCGTCCACGATCGCAAACGGCACGTCCAGCATGCGCGATAGGGTCTGCGCCAACAGCGTCTTTCCCGTGCCCGTGGGCCCTATCAACAGAATGTTGGATTTGCTCAGCTCTACTTCGCCCGGCTGTTTGTTCAGAAATATCCGCTTGTAGTGATTGTAAACGGCGACAGCCAATTTCTTCTTCGTGCGGTCTTGCCCGATGACGTAGCTGTCCAGGAACTGCTTGATCTCCGGCGGGCGAGGCAGGCGGCGTGCCGGCGCAGTCGTTTGTTCCCGCTTCTCGTCTTCCAGAATCGTCTGGCAGACGCCGACACACTCGTTGCAGATGTACGCTCGCGGATAATCCGAAGGCGAACTGATGAGCTTCTCCACTTGCTCCTGCGTCTTGTGGCAGAAAGAGCAACGAAGCGGTTCGTCTGGGGTATATTTTTTCACGTGTGTGAGGGCCTCTCCTCCGGCTCAGCTTCCGGAGACGTTAGATACCATTCTAGGCCGATTTTTCCCCCGGATGAAAGAGAAAGTATGAGCGTTGCCGTCAATCAGAAACGCTTGTGGATATCCTTCCGCGTCCAACCGTGCCGGTGGGCGGCGAATTTCTACCGGTGCTTGTAGATGATCTCATCGATCATCCCGTATTCCTTGGCCTGCTCCGGATTCATGATGTAATCGCGCTCCACATCCTTTTCGATGCGCTCAACGGGTTGCCCGGAGTGCTTCGAAAGGATGGAATTGATGGTGGTGCGCATCCGCAATATCTCTTTGGCGTGCAGGTCAATGTCCGTCGCCTGGCCGCCCAGCCCGCTCATCCACGGCTGGTGAATCAGGATGCGCGCGTTCGGCAGGGCAAAACGCTTCTTCGGAGAACCCCCCGCGAGCAACACGGCGGCGATCGAAGCAGCCTGGCCCACGCAAGTGGTGACCACGTCCGGCTTCACGAACTGCATCGTGTCATAGATGGCAAATCCTGCCGTAATCGAGCCCCCCGGCGAGTTGATATACAGCTGAATGTCTTTTTCCGGGTCTTCGGCCTGCAAAAAGAGCATCTGCGCGGTCGCCAGGTTCGCGACGTGATCGTCGATCGGCGTCCCGATAAAAATGATGTGCTCTTTCAGGAGACGCGAGTAGATGTCGTATGCGCGCTCCCCCCGGCTGGTTTGTTCAACCACCATCGGTACCAGAGTAGTCGCGTAATAAGAAGGTTCGGCGTAGTTTTTCATGTAAGAAATTTGGCTCGCGGGAGCGGGGTCAGGATCACTTGGCGCTTGCCGCGGCGACCGTCTTGACGCTTGCGTTCTGCGCCAGCCAGTCTATGGTTTTGTCACTCCGCAGCTTCGCTTTCATCCTATCGAGCGCACCCTGCTTTGTCAAACGCGCCCGCAGCGCCTCCGCGGATTCGCCCGAGTGGCCGGCCATGTGTTCCACCTCATGGTCCAATTCCTCGTCCGTGACGTCGATCTTTTCCTCGCTCGCGATGCGGTCGATCACCAGTTCGGCCTTCACGTCTTCCTTGGCGCGTTCTTCCTGCCGCCGGCGCAGGCTCACCCAATCCACATTCACTGCCCGGGGATCCACGCCCTGCTGCGCCAGTGAACGAACCACGCGCTCCAGCCGCACATCCATCTGATGCTCAACCAGCGATTCCGGTACGGGGAAGTCGTGCAGCTTCACAAGTTCGCCGATCACTTTTTCCCGCTGCAGATCTTTCTGCCGGTGATCGCGCTCGTGCTCCAGGCTTTCGTGGATTTTGCTCTTGAGTTCTTCGAGAGAAGTGGCGTCGCTTACGTCCTTCGCAAATTCGTCGTTCAGTTCGGGAAGTTGCTTGGTTTTGATCCCGAGCACATCCACCGAATAGTGGAACAGTTTTCCGGCTAGCTTCGCGTCTGGATAGTCCGCGGGATAGTTGACGTCAAAATCCTTGTGATCGCCCACATTCGCGCCGCGCAGGTTCTCGTTGAACGGTTCCATCGTTTCTTCGGCGCCCACGTGGCAAAGTACGCTTTCGGCCTGCAGCGGCTCGCCGCCGCCTTCCGGCGTGCCGTGCAGCTTCACTTGCACAAAATCATCATTTTGCACGGCGCGGCCCTCGACCGGTGTGAACGCCGCGGCGCGTTGCTGCATTTCCGCCAGCGCCTTGTTCACATCCTCATCGGTCAGCTTCATATCCGGCATTTCAATTTCAAGGTTCTTGTAATTCGCCAACGTAAATTCCGGCAGCACGTCGAACGAAGCCCGGAATTTCACCGGCTGCCCTTCGCTGAATTCCAGCTTGTCCACCTGAGGCTGCGAGACCGGAGTGAGCTTCTGTTCCGCAACGGCCTTTTCAACCGTCTCCGGAACCAGATTCTGCAGCACTTCGCCTTTGATGTCCTCCGCGAACCGCCGCTTAATCAGCGAAAGCGGGGCTTTGCCCGGACGGAAGCCCGGCACGCGCGCCATCTTCGCAAATTCTTTGGCGACTTTTTCGGAGGCCTTGGAAATCTCTTCGGCGGGAATTTCCAATTCAAGTTCTCTACGGCAGCTAGCGTCCGCCATTCGTCTTCTCCCTTAATCCTAATGAAAATCAAATATTGATATTGCCGGTCCGGCAGGTGGATGGTGCGGGGCCAAATACACGCATCCGGGTTCCTTCCGATCCTCCCGCGCATGCTGCGGAATTTTCATGGATTGCAGTGCGGAACCCAGCGGAAATCCTGCAAGCGACACCGAACCTTAAGTATAAGTTAGCGCGCACCCCGGGTCAACGAAGTCGGTTATTTCGGCTGTGCGCCACCATGCTCCTGCGGCGCTCCAAAAAAAACGGAAACCCAACGCCCGGATTATTCATCCAATCCACAGGTGTGGCACCATCCAAGGTGTTTTCTGCGCGGAGGTTCACTGGCATGAACATTATCGAACGCGGGGCATTCCTTGCGGCGACTTCGCAGTTCAAGAAGCTTTCAGCCGTCTTGTTGTCGTTTGCGCTTCTCTTCGCTCTCCGGCCCCTGGACACCGCGGCCGCGCAAGACCAGCCCGCCCCGGCGCAGGGCGCGGATGGCCCGGCGTACCAAACCCAATCTCCCGAACAGTTGCAGCAACTCGTGGCGCCAATCGCCCTCTACCCCGATTCGCTGGTTGCCCAGATTCTTGCCGCTTCCACGTTCCCCGAGCAGGTGGTCGAAGCCGACCGTTGGGTGCAGTCGCATCCTGATTTGAAAGGCGAGGCTTTGGGGCAGGAGGTGGACAAAGAACCCTGGGACCCAAGCGTGAAGGCGCTCACGGCGTTTCCTTCCGTGCTCGGAAATATGGACAAGAATCTTTCCTGGGCCTCTTCCTTGGGCGATGCCTATTACAACCAGCAACAGGACCTGATGGACGCGATTCAAGTCATGCGCCAGAAGGCCGAGCAGGCTGGCAACCTCAGTTCCAGCCCGCAACAAACGGTAACCACCCAGGGCTCCACCATAGTTATTCAGCCAGCCGCTCCCGACGTCGTCTATGTGCCGGCCTATGATCCCTGGCTCGTTTACGGTCCCGGAATCGTCGCGTGGCCCGGATGGTATCCCTATCCTGGAATCTGGTTCGGCGGACCAAACCTGTCCTTTGGCATCGGTTTCGGCATCGGCTTCTTCGGCGGCTTCGGATGGGGGTGGGGGCACTGGGGTTTCGATTGGCATAACCACTATGCACTTTATAACCACGAGCGCTACTTCTCCCACAGCACAACCTTTTACAACCGGAATGCCTACTACCGTGGCGGACGCGGCGGACCTGGCGCGCCCGGTCGCGAAGGGTACCGGCCTGGTGGGGGGAACTTCGCCGCTCATGGAAACGTCTATAACCGCCCAGGCGGTTCGCCCCGGCCTTTTGAGGGCGACTCCCACGCGGCCCGCGGGTTCACACCATCCCACGGAGAGAGCAACATGCACTCCGGCGCGTTCAGCGGTTACGACCATGGCGGAGAATCCCGAGGCTATTCCGCCCGGGGAAGCGCAAGTTTCGGCGGTTCCCATGGCGGCGGAGGCTCGCACGGCGGCGGTGGCCACCGCTAGCCCGGGAATCGCATGCTTCCGCAACGTACCCAAAACTTGATTGAGGAGGGAAGTGCTATGCGGGTTGGAAATTTGAGCTCTGGGATCGCCGGTCGCAGCACTCTTTTGAAGTTGGCCTCTGTGGCTGTTCTTCTGGCGGGGTCTTTTGCCCCGCCGTCCGTGGCGCAGCAATCCGGGCAGAAGACATTTTCCTCTCCCGAGGATGCCACCAAAGCCCTGTTTGCGGCGGCGAAGAGCAACGACGAAAAGGCGGTCATCGAGCTTCTGGGGCCGGAAGGCAGAGAAGTCGTCTCGTCGGGGGATGAAGCCGAGGATGCCCAGGCTCGCGCCAATTTCGTGAAGAGATACGAAGAGATGAATCGCCTGGTGAAAGAGCCGGACGGCAGCGTCACCTTGTATATCGGCCCGCATAACTGGCCTTTTCCGATCTCTCTCGTGAACAAAGGCAACGTGTGGTATTTCAACACAACCGCGGCGAAACAGGAAATATTGTTCCGCCGCATCGGCCGCAACGAGGTTTCAGCCATCCATGTTTGCCGCGAATTGGTGGCCGCCCAAAGGGAATACTACACGCAGCAGAATTCCGAGTATGCGCGGAAAATTTTCAGCGACGAAGGCAAGCATGATGGGCTGTACTGGAAAACCTCCGAAAACGACCCGCGCAGCCCGATCGGGCCCCTCGTGGCCCATGCAGTATTCGACGAGGAGACCAAGAATCGTAGCGCCCAACCCGTTCCCTTCCGCGGCTACTATTTTCATATCCTGACGGGTCAGGGAAAGAATGCCTTGGGGGGCGCAAAGAGTTTCGTCGTGGACGGAAAAATGACCGGTGGTTTTGCCTTCATCGCATATCCAGCCGACTATCGCTCGTCCGGCGTGATGACCTTTCTGGTCAGCGAAGATGGAGTTGTGTACGAGAAGGATCTTGGTAACAAGACCGAATCGCTCGGGATGGCCATCCGCGAATACAATCCTGATTCCAGTTGGCAAAAGTCATTGCCGGATCAGCAAGCGGCCAGCAGTGGTAAGGCACCGCAGTAACCCCGCTTTTCGGCCACACGCGATTTAAGAGGAATCGCCTCCACATTTTTCAGTCCCATACTTGAGGGCATGTTCCCTCATTCAACCCATCGCATTTCCAGCCATCTATTTAAAACCGGTACTCCAGCGTCGCGGTCACGATGTGCGCGTGATACGAAGGCTGATCCACTCCTAGAAAAAGATACCGCGCGGCCGAAGGATCTCCCACCACGAACCCGGGATAGAACGGACTGGCAGCGCCAGGAAGCGGCGTCGGCGAAGTGGAGCTATTCAAAATCGGAGCGGTGCAGCCGGCCACCGGCGCGCTCGGGGGCGGCGCGCTCACGCAGCCCATGTATGGCGTCATCACCGTGGTCTGGTAATCCCGGTTGTCCCACTGCTGGTAGCGATATTCGATTCTCGGGCTGAGCCTCTCCGTCAGCTTATATCTGAAAATCACGCCAACTTCGTGGCTCCGCTCCACCGTCTCCGGATACGGAACGGCGGCATTCGTGCCGACCAACTGGAATGCGTTCGCGCCAGTGAGAATTGTAGGATCCCCGAGGAAGTGCGAGTTCACATTGCCTTTGCCCGCGGAGAGCGAGTAATAGGTGGTGAGATAGGCCTTCTTCCCCAAGTAGAGGTCTACCCCGACGGAGTAAACATCAATCGGATCCGTACTCGTGCTTGTCCAGTCGTTGTTTGCGGAGTCGCACCCGGTACACGTCAAAATTGTTTGAACGCCCGTCGGCGGCGTGCGGTAGCGGGTGATCATCCGCTGGTAATAATGCTCGCGCGAATATTCGGCATAAAGGGACACCTGCGCGGAAAGGGCGTAGTCCACGTCGAAACCGTAATTGTAGGAAATGTCCTTCTGCAGGCCGTAGAGATAGTACGGCTGTGTGCTGGCCGCGGCGCCGGTGAGAAAATTCAGGGGAGTCGGGCTGTTGACGCCACCGCGCAGGTTGTAATTGTTCTGCAGCGTTCCACCGAATGCGGAAAGCGTCAGCTTGTCTGACGGGCTGTATTGCACCAGGCCGTCGGCCCGGTTCAGGATTCGCGCGGCTTCGTCGAAGCGGCGAAGGCAACGCTGGTCAGC